>NZ_JAWDIY010000038.1:0-45053 GCF_032380655.1 Diplocloster hominis
GCCCGGAACACTGTCCGAGCCGTCCTGTGGCGAGTTTGTTCCGGGCCCTGCCAATAAGAGGTTCTCCCGTCTTCGGAGTTAGCCGTTCTTAGGTCCGGCCGAAGTGATTTGGCCCCGCGGGATTTGCTGCCCGGCTCCCCAAGACACGCCGCTTCCCTTCAGTCCGGACCCCAGTATCAAAATCCCCATTTCCCAAAGTTGGCCGTGAATCATAACGATTTTATATTAACGCTTTTCTGTTACGATTCCAGTCTCACCCCATATTAAAAAGAAGGTGGCCGAATAAGTATTCCGTCCTGCATAGGACAGAATGTTTTGTTCAGCACCTTCTTTTCCATTTTTCAAATCCATTATACAAAACCAGGATTATTGTTGGTCGCAGAGTGGGTCTGCGCTTCGTATATGCCGGGCGGTCAGTCTTGGGAACCTCTTTGCAGGATCGTTCCGCCTCCCAGTACACAGTCTCCGTCGTAGAAAACTACGGCTTGTCCGGGAGTTATGGCTCTCTGCGGGTCCGCAAAGGTACACCGGATGCGGTCGTCATCCGTTTTTTTGATGCGGCAGGGCGCGCCTTTGTGGCTGTAACGGATCTTTCCGGTTACTTCCAGTTCTTCCCCGTTCTCCATGCCGGGGACCGACATGAAGTTCAGGTGGTCTGCAGTTAGTGTGGCACTAAAGACGTCCCCGCTTTCTCCGATTACGACTTCATTGGTTTCCGGGCGGATCTCGGTCACAAAGACGGGATGGCCCATGGCGATGCCCAGGCCTTTCCGCTGGCCCACGGTGTAATGGATGATGCCGGCGTGGCGGCCTATGATCTCTCCGTCCTTGGTTACAAAGTTGCCCGGGGGGAATTTGGTACCGGTGTATTCTTCGATGAAACCGGCATAGTCCTGGTCCGGTACGAAGCAGATCTCCTGGCTGTCCGGTTTGGCCGCTACCCTCAGTCCGATCTTCTGAGCGATATCGCGGATTTCTTCCTTCGTGTATTCGCCTACCGGCATCAGCGTGTGGGCAAGCTGCTGCTGGGTCAGGTTATAGAGCGCGTAGGTCTGGTCTTTGGCTGCGGTGGCTGAACGGCAGATCGCATATCGGCCGTTTGGCAGCCGGGTGATACGGGCGTAATGCCCGGTGGCAATATAGTCCGCACCGATGTCCAAGCTCCGTTTTAACAGGGACTCCCATTTGACATAGCGGTTGCAGGCGATGCAGGGATTCGGTGTCCGGCCCCGCGTATATTCTTCTGCAAAATAATCGATGACATGCTTCTGAAATTCGGATCGGAAGTTCATGACATAGTAGGGGATGCCGAGGCTTTGGGCCACTCTTCTGGCATCGTCCACAGCGCTAAGACCGCAGCAGCCTCCGTTTTCCTCCTGTATGTCCCTGTCCTCTTCCTGCCAGATCTGCATGGTGACACCGATCACTTCGTATCCCTGCTCTTTTAATAAGTAGGCGGCCACCGAGGAATCCACACCTCCGGACATGCCCACCACTACTTTTTTTCTATCCATGGAGGTTCCTCCGGCTTTAGTAGTCTTCTTCGTCTTCTTCCTCACTGATATCGGATTTGGGCTTCTCCAGCCCCTCTATTTTGATATCGTGCTTTTGTGCATAATCCCACAGTGCGGCATGGATGGCTTCCTCCGCCAGAAGAGAACAGTGGACTTTTACCGGAGGCAGTCCGTCCAGTGCTTCCATAACTGCTTTATTGGTTATTTCCAGGGCTTCCTGGACAGTCTTGCCTTTGACGAGTTCTGTAGCCATACTGCTGGTGGCTACGGCTGCCCCGCAGCCAAAGGTTTTGAATTTACAATCCTGAATGATTCCGTTGTCATCGATATCCAGGTACATCCTCATAATATCTCCGCACTTGGCGTTTCCTACAGTGCCGACACCGCTGGCATTTTCTATTTCCCCTACATTTCTGGGATTTTGGAAGTGATCCATCACTTTTTCTGAGTACATAGTTTATTCCTCCTACTGATCTTTGTTTTCCCGGCCTGCCGCCTGATGCAGCTGGCGTTTATTTTTACCGGCTTCTTCAAAATTAATCTGTAATTCTCTTTCAGTCAGACGTGGCTTTTAATTCTGCCTGATAAAATCCTCATACAGAGGCGACATGCTTCTGAGCTTTGTGACAATCTTTTTAATGGATTCCACAACAAAATCGATGTCATCTTTCGTTGTCTCAGCGCTTAAGGTGAGACGCAGGGAGCCGTGAGCGATCTCATGAGGCAGTCCGATGGCCAGCAGTACATGGGAAGGGTCCAGAGAGCCTGAGGTACAGGCCGAACCGCTGGAGCCGCAGATGCCGTCCATATCCAGCATGATCAGCAGGGATTCCCCTTCTACGAACTGGAAACTGAAGTTGGCATTGTTGGGAAGGCGGCTGGTCCGGTGTCCGTTCAGTCTCGTGTAGGGCACTTCCTTTAACACGCGGTCAATCAGGTAGTCCCGAAGTTCCTTCTCCTGCGCCGTTCGGTTTTCCATCGTACGAACCGCCAGCTCCACCGCTTTTCCGAGGCCCACGATGCCGGGGACATTCTCTGTGCCGGCCCTACGCTTACGCTCCTGGGCTCCTCCGTGGACAAAGGAACGAATTTTTACACCTTTGCGAATGTACAGGAAGCCGATTCCTTTCGGTCCGTTTAATTTATGGCCGCTGGCGCTTAACATATCGATCTGGTATTCATCCACATCGATGGGCACCTGGCCGAAGGCCTGAACCGCATCCGTGTGGAATAGAATTCCGTGCTCACGGGCGATCTCACCGATTTCTTTGATGGGCTGTATGGTTCCGATCTCATTATTGGCAAACATCACGGAAATTAGTATGGTATCCGGACGGATGGCTTTCTTTAACTGATCCAGTTTTACGACTCCGAATTCGTCCACATCCAGGTAGGTTACCTCGTATCCCTGCTTTTCCAGGTATTCCCCGGTATGCAGGATCGCATGGTGCTCGATCTTCGTCGTGATAATATGTTTTCCTTTATTCGCATACGCCTCGGCGGTGGCTTTTAACGCCCAGTTATCGGCCTCGCTGCCGCCGGCGGTAAAGTAGATCTCATTATCATTGGCATGCAGGGCTTTCGCGATGGTTTCCCGGCTTGTGTCCAGTGCTTTCTTACTGATTCCGGCAAATTCATACACGCTGGATGGATTCCCGTAGTACTCTGTAAAATAGGGAATCATGGCTTCCATAACTTCCGGTGCAGTCTTTGTTGTCGCAGCATTATCTAAATAAATTAATTTTTTCATGGCCCTTTCTCTCCTTAATTTTTGCAGCCTTTGTGATAATCCTTCAGATGGCTGTCACATTGCTTTGTCTTACTTTCTTCTATTAACTGGCTTAAATAGATCTCATCCACCGTCTTGTTGACGCTGTCGTTAATCCTCTGCCAGACATACTTGGTTACACAGGCTCCCGCTCCACTGCAGCCGCCTTCGTCGCTGATCCCCGGGCACTCCACCGGGTCTAAACTTCCCTCCAGTGCCCTTAAGATATCTCCCACGGAGATCTCTTCGGAAGGTTTGGACAGCATATATCCTCCGGACGCTCCCCGGATGCTGGTGACGATACCCGCTTTCTTAAGCTTCGCAATCAGCTGTTCCAGATAGCTCTCCGATATATCCTGCCTGGCGGCGATACTTGCAATCGATACCGCTTCCTCTTCGCTGTGGACTGCGAGGTCTATCATAGCCCTTAATCCGTATCGTCCTTTTGTGGACATTTTCATAGGCTTCACCTCAATTCCCAGTAATTTACTCGGATTTCGTTCTAAGAATATCACCCTTTCCATGTTCTGTCAAGACGTCTAAAAGAATATATTTACATAGATTATAAATTTGGAGATTCCTATGAAAAAGCACATGCTGATCCGCGGAACCCTGATTTTGACCATTACCGGGCTGGTCACCAGAATCATTGGGTTCTTCTATAGAATATTCTTATCACATACGATCGGTGCGGAAGGGATGGGAATTTACCAACTGATTTTCCCCATTCACTCCATCTGTTTCTCCCTGACTGTGGCCGGTATCCAGACTGCCATCTCCCGCTTCGTGGCTGCAAAAGTCTCCACCGGTGACGACCGCAGCGCCAAGGATACCCTGTATGTAGGCCTGGGCCTTTCCACTGTTCTGTCCTTCCTGGCCAGTTACCTATTGTTCCAATACGCGCCGTGGCTGTCCGTACATATGCTGGGCGAGCCCAGATGTTCGGTTCTGCTGCAGATCACAGCGATTTCCATCCCGTTTGGTTCCATCCACGCATGTATCAACGGTTATTATTACGGGCTGCAGAAAACCTCTGTTCCCGCCATGACTCAGCTCATCGAACAGGTGGTGCGGGTGGCCAGCGTCTACCTGCTGTATCTGATCTGTCTGGAGAAAGGATTTGCCGTAACCGCTTCCATCGCAGTGATCGGGCTGGCGGTGGGGGAACTGGTCTCCACCCTGTACTCCCTGACCGCACTGGGGTACCACTTTCACCGCAATCCGGTTCAGTCCTCCAGGACGGCCACTCCCTTCTCCCAGCTTCGCAATATTTTCACCCTCTCGCTGCCCCTGACGGCTAACCGGGTACTGATCAACCTGCTGCAGAGCGCGGAAGCGATCCTCATACCGGGCCAGCTTCGACTGTTCGGAATGGATAACACCGGGGCGCTCAGTGTATACGGTGTGCTGACCGGTATGTCCATGCCGCTGATTTTATTTCCCTCCGCGATCACCAACTCCGTGTCCGTGATGCTGCTGCCGGCGGTGGCTGAGGCTCAGGCCAGAAATGACCGCCGCATGATCGGGAGGACCATCGAAAATACGATCAAGTACTGCCTGATTCTCGGCATTATGTGTACCGGTGTATTTCTGGCCTTCGGGGATGAGATGGGGCTGTTTATCTTCAATAATGAAATGGCCGGCAGTTTTATCGTTACTCTGGCCTGGATCTGCCCGTTTCTCTATCTGACTACCACCTTGTTCAGTATCATGAACGGATTGGGTAAAACCACTACGACTTTCCTTTTTAACATGTTCGGGCTTGGGGTAAGGATTGCTTTTGTGTTCTTCTGTGTCCCCCGCTATGGGATCAAGGGCTACCTGTGGGGTGTTCTGGTAAGTGAACTTGTGCTGACATTTATGGGAATGTTCGTGCTGAACCGGGAGGCGGCCATGGATTTTCCTTTGCACGACTGGGTGGTGAAACCGGTGATTTCGATTCTTATCGCCATAGGAGGCGGTCTATTGAGTTATTCCGTATTAAAAAAACTTTCGATTCCGCTGGATCTGATTGTCATGGGTATTTCAGCCGGGATTATCTGTGTGCTTTATGTTATCTTACTGCTGGCTTTTGGGGCGTTACATTTGCGGAAGCCTTATTCCGGGGTGAAGGAGGGGCGGTAAATGATTCTGTTTGCATATTTTCTCGCTGAGACAATTCAATCCCACTGCCTCACAGATAGCATGTATCTCGTTGCAAATATGCGGTAAAATCACCTCAATATCCAATGCCTTTACCAATCCATCACACCGAGTTCCCTTAATATAGGTTCTGTTTGCTTTATGAAACAGGTATTCCAGCCCTTTTGTCCCTGTATAGGCGGTCATATTGATCTTCTTGGACAATTTTAGATATGTACGCAGGCCCTCATAATCGTATAAGAACCAATCCTCAATAGATTTGCGGGCCTGTACCCTGCTGACCCGATAAGCCCCTTTATATTTCAATTCCCTGATAACCTCAGGCCAATCGATTGGCGGTTTCTTTGCAAATTCAAATACATCTGTATCATAACATAAAATAATATCGTATAAGCAGTCAGGGTAGTCTTTCTTTATTCTTTTTTCGAAGATACGTGAAACTTTACTTTTATAATTGCCAACTCCCTTTACATTCTTTAGGACGATATTGCAAAGAAACCTGCCACCACATTTCTGCCGCAAAGAAGCCAACAATACTTTATAAAATTCTTCTTCCGTATCTCCCTCAACAAAAATAACAACTACTTTATCTGTCATACTATTTCTCCAAATATTCTAATAAAATATCAATGTCATCTTTTCCACCAGACAAAAGATCAAAAATGTAGCTGCCAACTGATTCGCTGCAATCTGAAGCATCCTTCAGCAGCTGTTTGATCTTACGATCGTCAATTTTTGAGAAATCAGCAATCCCCTGATTATTTGGCTTTCCAATATAAATATCCTCTGTGTTAACATACTGCATCAAATATGGAGAATGACTGGCTATCATGATTTTACAATCTCTTGACAATTGAGACAGCACACTCAGATATCCCTGAAGCAAATTTGGGTGTACTGAATTTTCCGGTTCTTCAAATGCAATAAGCGTAATATCAGATATATCCGCCAGCACAATATAAGTCAGCATCAGGAATATTCTTTTTGCACCGTCAGACAGACTTTCAAAGTCTAATGGTTGATTCATATTATCATCCTGCACATACATGGCATATACTTTGTTTGAAACCATATACGGCACTTCATTGGAGAATTTTGATGAATAGGTTTCTCCTAAATCAATTTCTCTCACATCAATCATACTGATGTTGGGAAAAAGTTGAAAAAAAGCATTTACTAAAATGTCATATTTCGCTCTAAACTTCTTTTTAATATAGAAAATTGCTCTGGGAATATTCTCAATTTCATTGAGATCAAATTCATCGAAATTCGTATGAATAAGAGGATTTTTACAATACCATCCAGACGCATCCAAATGCCTCTCAATATATACATTGATTTTGTTTAATTCAACAATCACATCTGTATAATAAAGTGAATCGATCAGCATTAGCTTATTCACCATCAATTCATCTTTTTCTACTTTTAATATATTATTACATCTGCCGGTAACTGAAGTCTTATATAAATTTTTTTCATCTCTGCAAATCAGTTTATTATACTTTTGAGCCTTTTCGTCCTCTTTCAAAGCCAGCCATTCTTTCACAATTTCTTTGCCACTGCCATTGTTTTTAATCCAAACAAACTCAAATCCATAGTTCACAAAATATACTTTTCCATTATGAATCGTCGTAAATACAAAATCTGCCACAAAATTTTTAGAATCAATATATTTATTCAAAGGAATACCATGATTCCAAGACATCATGGTGTTTTTATCTACTTTATCTGCCCGAATAAAATCAATAGCAAATTCAATCGCCTTCATCAAATTAGATTTCCCATAGCTATTAACAGAAATTAAAGAAGTAATATCTCCAAATGTGATCTCTGTATTTTCAATATTTCGGAATCCCTCAATTCTTACACTAACTATTTTCATATTATTTAATCCTCTTCTTAAGCCATTATCTATAATCCATCTTTTCATATCCATTATACCACTTATTTCATTTCACGCAATATTATTTTTCGTTTATTTGACTATATTATATCCGATTTTATCATTCTAATTCATTTGCGAAATATTTATTTGCATTTATTTATTTTTTCAATAGAAAAGATGTTTACAAAACTCTCTGCCTGTGGCAAAATCGTTCCCCTTCCCCCTCTTTTTGTTCCCCATAATTATTATATCGAAGGGCTTCACTTTTTATAGCTATGAGCACTTAGCGGCTGATTTTTAGCCGCTTACGTGCGATGCATGAAAAATAGTCAGCGAGGCTTTTTCGAGCGCTACTATTTTTTATATAACTATGATATATGGGAATGCCCGCAATTAGATTTATAACAGGATTATTTATTAAGACTCATTAAACACGTATATCACATCGAATATTGATACAAAATATCAGTATATTAAGAAATTATGAAAAGAGATAAAAACAAAAACCCTGACAGCCAATTATCAACCGCCTGCGATCTATGAGCTTCCGTACAAACCAGATCCACCGCATCGGAAATAATCAGATTCTGAATCCAATCATTGGATTCAGCAATACAAAGTATGGGAAAGGTGTTTCATAATAGAGACAGAAAACTAAGAAAAGGAAAATAAAACAATGACTTTTGAAGAACTGTATCGGGAAGTGTTGAAACGAACTTTGAAGCCGGACAAAAAGCCGCTGCCGGAGCACGAAGCCGGCCATCTGGACTGCCTGCTGTACCCGGAAAAATATCCGCCGGTTTTGCGTACCGAGTCCTGTGAGAAGTGTGAATATGACCAGGCCTGTGAGAAGAGCTGTGTATTTGACGCGATCGTTCCTGGTCCGGATGGGAAGCTTATCATCGATCCGGATCTGTGTACCGGCTGCGGCGCCTGTATCGAGGCCTGCCATTCGGACAAGCTCACCGCCAGCAGAGATATCCTGCCCGCTTTAAAAGCGGTACGGGATAAGGAGAAACTGGCCTACGCTTTAGTGGCGCCGGCTTTTCTGGGCCAGTTCAGCGAAGATGTGACACCCGGAAAGCTGCGCAATGCCTTCAAGGCCCTGGGCTTTGACGGCATGGTGGAAGTGGCTCTTTTTGCGGATATCCTGACCTTAAAAGAAGCGCTGGAATTTGACAAGAACATTCTGCATGACGGGGATTATCAGCTGACCAGCTGCTGCTGTCCGGTATGGATCGCCATGATCCGGAAGATTTACCGGGATCTGATGCCCCATGTACCCGGTGCGGTTTCGCCCATGATCGCCTGCGGCCGCGTGATTAAAAAGCTGCATCCGGAAGCGGTTACCGTGTTTATCGGCCCCTGTATCGCGAAGAAAAGCGAGGCCCGGGAACCGGATCTGGCCGGAGCCGTTGATTATGTTCTTACGTTCCAGGAGATACGGGATGTTTTTGAGGCGGCCGACATCGATCCTGCCCTTCTGCCGGAGAGCGAAAAGGATCACTCTTCCCGGGCAGGCAGGATCTATGCCCATACCGGCGGAGTCAGTGAAGCGGTAAAATCCACCGTGGAACAGCTGAATCCCCACCGGAATATCGCGATACACACCAGACAGGCCGACGGTGTGCCGGCCTGCCGGGCCATGATCCAGCAGCTGGAGAATGGAGAGATCGACGGTAATTTCTTCGAAGGTATGGGCTGTGTCGGGGGCTGCGTCGGCGGTCCCAAAGCGATTCTGAACCGGGAAGAGGGCCGCAGGCATGTGGAGGTCTACGGCGATGACGCCGCCTATTACACTCCCCTTGAAAACCCATACGTGATGGAATTGCTTCATCGGCTGGGATTTGACACGGTGGAGGATTTACTCCACAAGAGCGATATCTTTACCAGGGATTTTTAAGCTTCTGAACTCTGCCTCAGATTCCTTATCCTTCCGGCTTTGGACCGTCTTCTTCACTCAGAATAACCGGAGCACAGATGCCTGCCTCCCCATTTTCCGTATTCTGATTGCGAATCACCACGGTACAGATTCCTGTCTTGCCAAACGCGGCAGGAATCTCTGCTTTCAGCGGTCCTAATGTCTGTTGGACCCGCTCTGCCACCTGTTCTTGATTCAGGCTGACCCAGACCTGGCCTTTGATTTCCGGAAAGTACAGGTATCTGCCTCCCTTATTTCCAGTTAAGGACAGCTGGGTTTGATAAACTCCGTATTTATCCAGCTTCCCGGTAAATTCGCTCTGGGGCCTGCCGTGGAACTCGATGGGCTCGAAGCTGTTCCGATCGTTGACATCGGCGTTTAACAGAGCGTCCGGCTTCTGGTCAAGAAGCTGGTGATACATCCTCCATCCTTCCACGACGGTGTCTTTCGCCTCTTCCACGTACGGGATATGCGCTACCGGCCGCACCGGCAGGATTACCTCCGCTTCCTTTAACCCCTCCGATCTCACACGGACAGTGACGGTATCCGAACCATGGTTTCGAATCACCGCCTGGGCATATCCGTGAAATAATTTCCGGCATGGGGCAGTATCCGGCTCGTGGGAATTGGGATCTCCGTTACCGGTGCCGATCAATACGCCTCCGCCGCTTATTTCAAAGAATACGGTCTGGTCTGCGTCAGGAATCACATGCCCTTCCTGATCCACCGCGCAGACATTAACGACGACGGCATCCAGGCCATCCCCGCAAAATTCTGCACGGCTGGTGCTGACCTTAAGCGCACAGGCCGCCTGGGGCGCCTCCAGCGTGTGCCGGGCCGCCGGCTCCTTGTCCCTGTACCCTACGGCCTTCAGCTTACCAGGTTCATAAGGAACACAGATCAGCTCCGGCTTGAAACGGTCTGCTGTCTTCCTCTGAATCATCCGTCCATTCACCGTAATTTCCACTTCCTGGCAGTTCGTTATAATCAGCACTTTCACCGGTTCGCCGGGCGTACTTCTCTCTCCCCACGGCGCCGCCAGATGCACCATGGGCGCTTCCGTCCAGAACGCCTGATATAAATAACAGGCCTCCTTTGGAAACCCGCAGGAATCATAAGTCCCGAAGAAGGTTCCCACACTCGGCCACTCAAATGGCGTGGGCTCACCCCGGTAGTCGAATCCGGTCCAGATAAAGCCGCCCGCCACATACTGCCGGTCCATCACCCAGCGCCATGCTTCCCTGTGAACAGCGCCCCAGGGAGCACAGGACTCGTCATAGCTTGCAATCTTATGGCGTTCTTCGTCATCCTCATACTCGCCGCGGACCATAAATGCGCTGGCTGTCTCAGAACCTACCAGAGGAATATCCGGATACTTGCTGTGGAACTCATCATAGCGCTGTGGATTGTAGTTGATTCCCACCGCATCCAGAGACAGGGCAGCGCCTTCCTCCTCCAGATACCCCCCGTTAAATGATCCCAGCACCGGCCTTGTGGTGTCCATTTCATGGACCGCCTTGCGCATCCTGGCCGCCATGCGTCCTCCCCGGAGTGTTCCCTGCAGCGGCTCCTCATTGAAAATAGAATACAGGATCACACTTGGATGATTCCTGGCATTGCGGATGATCCCTCTCACCTGGGCAAGCGTGTCCTCATCAGAGGAAAACGTCCGGTTTTCTTCCATCACCATCATTCCCAGCCGGTCACAGATATCCAGGATCTCCGGGTCCGGATTGTGGGCACACCGGTACGCGTTGGCTCCCAGTTTCTTCAGCAGGCTGACCCGGTATTCCTTGACCGCATAGGGGACTGCCACTCCGGTCCCCGCGTGATCCTGATGGCAGCAAAACCCCTTTAACTTTATATTCTCACCGTTGAGCCAGAATCCGGTGTCTGCATCCAGACGGATCGTGCGGAATCCGAATCTTGTGTTCAGATAGTCCCGGGAACCTGAATCTGATCCGGAGGCTTTCTCAGATCTTGTTCCTTCTTTCCTCTCTTCGGACTTTTCACCATCCGTTCCCCTGCAGACAGACCGTACTTCATAGAGGACCGGATTCCCGGTACTCCAGATTTTTGCCTGATCCACCGTAATGCTCTGCTTATAAACGGCACTCTCAAATCCGGGCACATATCCGCACACCGCAGGAAACTCCTGCTGCTTTTTCCTGTCCAGATACAGGGCGGCTTCCAGCCGCATCCTCTGATCCCGTCCGAAGCTGTTTTCGACCGTCGTCTCTACGTCCAGCTTCCATGTACCGTCCGATTGCTGTTCCGGTTTTACATATACTCCCTGGTACGCGATATGAACAGGGCTTTTTTTGACCATCCAGACATTCCGGTAGATTCCGGCCCCTTCATACCACCAGCCCTCCCAGGCGTCTGCCTCGATCCTGACAGCCAGCAGGTTGACCGCAGGAGCAAAACAGACCATATCCGTGATATCAACGCAAAAACTGTTATAACCGTAGAACTGCCGTTTACACAGGGTACCGTTTATATAGATAAATGCTTTGCTGCTCAGGCCCTCAAATTCCAACAGGATCTGCTTATTCCTGTCCTCCTCCTGAAACCGGAATTTTAAACGGTACCATCCTGTCCCCCGCTTCTTATAGCCGTGATTAGGGGACGCCTGTTCCTCAAAGGGCTTTCCCGTCACCCAGTCATGGGGCAGGTTCACCGGTTCCCAGTCCGAATCATCAAAGGACAGCTCCGCGGGGCCCTTGGCGCCGCCCGCCTTTGTATAGTCGTATATATCGTCATGCCGTACTCCGGCCGGCAGATCATTGCAGTCCGTTTCCTTAAATTTCCAGCCCCGGTTTAAGCACCAGACACCCGGCTGATCTTTATAAAATTTCATGTTCTACCTCCTCAATGGGGATTTCTATCGTAACACAGGTTCCCTCCTGCTCCCGGCTGTCAATCTTCAGGCCATATTTCTCTCCATAACGCAGTTTCAGCCGTTTATTCACATTCTGCACACCGATAGACATATGTTTTCCATTCGTCTTGTCCGTAGGATCTTCCAGGATATGACGGACCATTTCCTCATTCATTCCGATTCCGTTGTCACTGATTTTAAGCTCGATTCCTTTTTTCATCATGCAGCCGGTGATCCGGATCTGCCGGTCCCCCTGTTTTTTGGACAAACCATGCTCAATGGCATTTTCGATCAGAGGCAGCATAATATGCCTCGGTACCTGTTCATACAGGACATCCTCCTCCACATCGATCTCTATCTTCAATGATTCCCCATACCGGTACCGCTGTATGCGCACATAGGCCTCCACCGCATCCAGTTCTTCCTCAAAACTGATCAGTTCCTCCTCCCTCAAAGAGAAACGCATCAGATAGCCCAGGCTTCTGGAGACCTCGGCGATATCCTTCTCCTGATGCAGATTGGCCAGCCAATGGATGGTGTCCAGCGTGTTATACAGAAAGTGAGGGTTGATCTGCATTTGCAGTGCCTTGATCTGCGCCTGCTGCTTCAGGCTCTTTTCTTCATACACATCATGAACCAGGCTTTTCATATCGATAACCATTTTATTAAAACTTTTATGAAGCTGTCCCACCTCGTCATTATATTTCTCTGTGGTATGGATATTAAAATCCCCTTTTGCAAATTGTTCCATCGCAAAGGCCAGTTCCCTGACCGGACGGGATATCCCTCTGGCTACCCAGATACTTAATATGGTAATGACGGCCAGGATCAGCATTAAAAGGCCCACCGTGATTTTCTGCAGGTTTCTGAGCTGTTCATTATATTTTTCATCTTCCGAGATGCTGACCAGTGTCCAATCCACAGTGTCTAAGGCTACGGAGCACACCTGTTTTTGGGTATCCGCCGCATTGACCCGCCTGACCAGTCCGTTTCCTTCCGGATCTACCAGCAATTCCATATTAAAGGGAGTGTTTCCCGGATTCCCGGTCAGAATTGTGCCTCCTGCATTTACCAGAAATATCTGATCATTTTTTGTAAATACAATATTCCGGAACACATCCTCAATGTATGACTCATTTACATACAGCACGATATACCCTAAAGGTTTCTGGTTCGTAATGCTGTAGATTAATTTTCCAACCGGGATCACGGAAAGGGAATTGTCCGTGTCAAACCATACGTTTGAGCCCTTGGCGTCATAGATGGCCCCCACCGGCAGACCGGACGGGTCCGGATAGTTATCATCCTTGGTCACATAGACCGTTCCATCCAGCCTGTACAGAAAGGCTGCCCGGATGGCATCCACCTTAGTGATCTGGCTGATTAACTTATTTTTCAGATCAATTCCTATCTCGACCGCCTCATAGTCATCCAGTTTTTCCTGGTTCACCAGTTTTAACTGCTCCTGGATCTCCCGGTTGGTGGAGATATCAAATAATACCCTCTCAACAGCTTCGATGTTGTAATCAATATTTTTACCGATCTGGCTCATAGTATTCTGGATGTAATGTCTGGAATTATCCAAAATCAGTGCGGAAGAAGTCCTGTAAAAATAAGCCGTCAGGGAAGCCAGAGAAAGGAAAACCAAGCCAATCATGATCAGAATCAGCTTGGTCTGGATCGGCATATTTCCGAAGAACCGTTTGATATGTTCCAGAACCGTTTTCATTCTTCCCTCCCGCTGTTATTTCGGATAAATTCCATCAGGCTGCCCTCCGACCTGCCCGCGCAGCTTCTGCGGTATTCCATCGGAGTTTTCCCGAAGGTCTTTCGGAACAGCTGGCTGAAGTAACGCTGGTCATTGATACCGATCTTTCCGCAGATGGCATAGATCTTCAGGTCTGTGTTGGCCAGCAGTTCCGCCGCTTTGAGCATCCGCATGAGCCCCAGTATCTTTGTAAAATTATAATTGGTCTCCTTTTTGATGAGCCTGCTCAGATAAGTCGTGGAGAAATGGGTGTATTCGGCCAGGGACGTCAGGGTGATCTCGTTCATGTAATTCTTTTCAATGTAGTCCAGGATCCATTTGATCCCGCCGTCCCCGCCGGCGGAAAACACTTCATCCCTTGCCTGCTCCATATTCTCCCTGCGGACCCTCGCCGAGTCCTGCCCTAATTCTTTGACAGCCCGGCTCACCGTCTCCAGGATTTCATCCGGATTCGACGGCTTCAGCAGATAATCAAACACCCCGGTATTGATGGCCTGTTTGGCATATTCGAAGGTCCCGTATCCGGACAGCAGGATCAGTTTGCATCTGCGCTCCCCGGAAGCGATCTCTCTGGACAGCTGCAGGCCGTCCAGTCCCGGCATCCGGATATCGGTTATGACTATATCCGGCTGGTAAGCGGAGATCAGTTTCAATGCGTCCACCCCGTTATCCGCCACCTGCGTCTTTGTAATACCAGCCTTTTCCCAGGGCAGAGCCATCAGACCCTGCCGGATAATCATCTCGTCATCGACTATGAGCAATTTCATGGATTTTCCCCCCGGATTCCTTCCTACCCCTTGACGGCGCCCGCGATCATGCCGTCTATAATCTTCTCATGCAATATTACATATACAATAATTACCGGAATGACAGTGATCACAATCGCCGCGATCATTCCCACATAATCCGTGGAGTAAATCCCCTGAAATTCTGTCAGCCCGATCGGCAGCGGCATTTTCTTCTTATCTGTCAGGAATATCTGGGAGAATAATAAGTCATTCCAGATATTGATAAAAGAAATAACGGTAACCGTCACGATCCCCGGAACCACCACCGGCGTTACCACCCTGCGAAATGCCTGGAACAGGGAACAGCCGTCTATGATAGCCGCCTCCTCAAGCTCCCTTGGTACCGCGATAAAAAAGCCGGTCAGGATAAAGATCGCGGTGGGCAGCGCGAAGGTGATGTGGGGTATGATTACGGCCAGATAGGTGTTTAATATCCCGATTTTATTGAATATGGAATACAGCGGGATCACGGATCCATAGGCCGGTATCATCAGTCCCAGCAAAAAGATGCTGAGTGTTGTCTTTGAGAGCTTCCATTTTAACCGCGTCACCCCGTAGGAGGCCATGACCGACAAAACGATCGTCCCGGCCACGGATATGGCGCTTACCACCACGGAATTCAGGAAATAGATCCCGATCTTGCCGTCAACAACCGCATGCTTATAATTATCAAGCGTCCATACGCGGGGGAATCCCCAGGTATTCGTAAACAACTCCTCCTGTGTCTTAAATGAGTTCAGGATAAGCCAAAGCAGTGGGTACAGACAGGCGATTAAAAACAGAATCAATATAACATATTTTAATATAGTTAATACCCTTTGTCTATTCATACTTTCCTCCCGCCTAGTAATCAATTTTTTTGCTGGAGAATATCAGGTTGATAATCACCGTCGCGCCGATACACAGCACCAGCAGCATGGTCGCTATGGTACTGGAGTAGCCGAATTTCAGCGCTTTGAATCCCTGGGTGAACATATAGGTGGAAAGCACTTCACTGGCGTGATTCGGACCTCCTGAGGTGGTTACGGCCACCAGGTCGTATAATTTCAACGATCCGGTTACGATCAGTACGGAATCGATTTTCAGGATCGGTTTCATCAGGGGGAAGGTGATTTTGGTAAACTGCTGCCAGCGGCTGGCACCGTCTATCGATGCCGCCTCGTACAAAGCGGCGTCTATGTTCTTCATTCCCGCCAGCTGAATCACCATATGGTATCCCACGAACTGCCACATAGTGACCACGATCAGAGCCGGTATGACCGTTTTCTCGTCCGACAGCCAGATATGGACACAGGAATCCAGACCCACCGCTTTCAAGAAACCATTGACCAGCCCGAAGTCCGGGTGGTAGATAAAGGTCCACAGCATTCCAATGGCCGTACCGCATATGACGGAAGGCATAAAGTAGACGCTCTGGAATAACCTGGAGCCCTTGATTTTCTGGAATAATATGTTGGACAGCAGCAGGGCCAGCAGCATATGGGCTGCGTAGGACCCGAGCACAAACTTCAGGTTATTTGCCACCGCCTGCCGGAAGAACTGGTCCTGAAACAGATGCACATAATTTTTCAGGCCCACAAACGTGGAGTCTCCCAATAAATTGGTCTTAAAGAGGCTTAAATAAAGATTATACAGGATCGGAATCAGCCCGAATAACAGGTATACGAGGAAAGCCGGTCCCACGAATAATGCAATATATTTCTTTTTGCTGAGGATCTTATCCATCCTTTTTGCTCCTTTCCGGTAAAGTAAGCCGGCAGTCTGCGGTTCTAACCACAGACTGCCGGCCATAAACTCTACCGCCTGTTACTGTTCGGCTTCCTGCTCCGCATATTTTTGCAGGGCCGTGAACTGTTCCTGTGCATCCTTGCCTCCGGCTATGGCCAGAGAGATATTGTTGAATTCTCCGCCAACATTGGCTCCGAACTGCCGGTCCATGGGAGTGAGGGCTTTTTTCACCTGTCCCTGCAGCTTCATGATCTGTGCGGTTACCGGATCTACCTTGGATTCATCGATCTGCAGGTTTGTGGCGGAGAGCGCTCCGCAGTCTACGACGTATTTTTCCTGGATCTGCGGGTCGGATAATAATTTCAGGAACGCCATCGCCGCTTCTTTGTTTTCACATTTTTCACTGATGGCAAAAAGCTTCTCCACGCTGGCGATATGTACGTCATTGTATTCCGGGTTTTTCGCCGGTAACAGGAATACACCCACATTATCTGTGCCGCCCATGCCCTCGATCACTGCCGATGTATCCCAGGTTCCCATTGGGTACATGGCCGCTTTCTGGCTTGTGAACAGGCTTCTTCCCTCATCATAGGCAAGTCCTAAGAAGCTCTCCGGGAACGCGCCGGCCGCCGCCATCTCCTGAAGCAGTTTTCCGGTCTCCACATAGCGGGGATCGTCCCAGGTTGTTTTGCCGGATACGATATCGTCGAAGAGTTCCTTGCCCGCGACTCCGCCGGATAATTCCAGAAGCATCTGCGCAGGTACCCACGCATCCTGGCAGGCCATGGAGACCGGGATCACCCCTGCGTCCTTAAAGGTCTTGACCGCATTCATGAATTCGTCCCAGGTCGTGGGAACTTCTACGTTGTTCTCCTTGAACATCTGGGTATTATAGTAGACCGGTATAATGGCCTGGCCCATGGGAACCGCATAGATCTGATCGTTATACGTAACCGCATCAAAAACTCCGCTGTTGAAACGTCCCATCCATTCGCTGTCGGCATTCAGCCCCTCGCTCAGGGAATATACCTTGCCGCTGTTCACATAATCCTCCATGAAGCCTGCCTCCCAGGTAAAGAAGATATCCGTCACATCGTTCTGGGTCATAAGCGTAGCCAATTTCGTCTTATACTGCTCATTTTCATACCACTCCAGCTCGATCTTCGCATTAAAGTCATTTCCCGCGTTGAAGAGGTCGGCCGCGGCTGTAATGACATCGGTAAATGCCTGCTCATTGGAGCCTCCCACCGCCATGAAGGTCAGCACCGTCTCCGGCTTCGCTTCCCCGGCCTTGGCATCTGTCTGATCAGCCTCCTTGGAAGCTCCCTCCTCATTCGAGCTGGCCGCCGCGGGTTCCTCCGTGCCGGCTGCCGTATCCTTTGTTCCTCCACATCCTGCGGCTGTAACCGCCATCGTGATTCCCAGCAAAAGTGCTAAAATTTTTCGTTTCATCCCTGTTCCTCCTAAGCTTTTTTAACTGATAACGTCATTATAGAGGATTTATTTTTGGTTATATATGCTTGTTTTTATCTGAAATGTTGATTTTTTTGTCTTTTATAGACAATGTGTCCCAAAAGGTAAATACGGCATTTTATCCTTCGGGCGCCGGCTTCCTGATTGGAAACCGCCGCCCGAAGGATCTGTTTGGTCACATCTTATAGCTATTGTATCTTATTTTTGTTTTTTCTTATAGAAGTACCAAATTGCTGCAATTATGAGTAACAACAGGAGGATTCCGACCGCAACAGGCAGGACTCCTGTCCCTTCTGAGTTCTTCTGTACATTCTCGTTTTGGGTGTCTGTGTCCGTCTGGCCTGCAGCGGCATCCGAAGCTGCTTCCTTAGGTTCTTTTGTATCATTCCCATTCTGATCTTGTTCGCTGCCAGAAGATTCTGCGCCGCTGCCATCCGGATCAGAAGGTTCGGAAGCGCCCTTGGTTTTGTCCGTGCTGTCGGGAGCGTCCGCAACCGTAATATTTACGTTTACCGGTCTGCGGTAAGTGCCCTGGAAAGACACCTGGGTCTTAGGATCCTTTTCCGTATTTTGCTCCTTATCTTCGGAATCTTTCTTATCGTTATCGGAATCATTGTCCGTATCCTTGTTGTCTTTGCCCTCATCGGACAGTCCGGGCTTCCCGTTGTCGTCATTCCCAGCCGGAACCTCTACCAGTCCCGCCACCGCATCCTCAATCTCCCGAACGGCCTGATCGATCTGATCTTTTGTAGCGTCACCATTCTCCGCCACACTCCGGCCGCGCATTATAGCGGCGCCGAGCAATGAGTAGCTTTCCGGAGTATAGTTTTCCGCCTTGTACAGTCCGGCCCTTTGTATTGCGTTGAACAGAACCTCTTTCTCTTCTTTTACCTTTGCCTTCGCATTGGCTGCCGTCAGCTCTGCCGTCACCTGGTCCACCTGCTCCTGCGCCGCCGCTGGATCGTCATAGATACTCCTGGCGCTGTCATAGATTCCCTGCAGCCCTGCGATCGAGCCGGGCATAAAGCTGTCGGCACTGCCCAGAATAACCGCTGCTTTCTCCAGCGCGTTCGCAAGCGCGCTCTTATCCGCCGTATCCCGTATAAGCTGCGAGAAGCTGTTCTGAAGATCCTGATAAGCTTTCAGGATATCTGCTTCCGAAGAATCGTCATTGATCAGTCTGGCCGCGTTCAGCGCACTTATTAGTGCCTCATAGCTTGCCGGTGTATAATCATTTCCGTCCAGTTTCTCCAACAGGCCGATCAGTTCCGTTAAATCTGCCCTGTCTGCGATTTCCTTCAGATTCACGATGGCCTGTAACAGCGCATCCGCAGCGCTATTGATATCATCCTGGCCAGCCTCTCCATTTTCAGCTTTTGCGAAAATTTCCTTTGCGTAATCCAGTGCCTGGTTAAGTTCCTCCACTTTACCGGGACGCAGATTCGTGGTATCGATGGCAGCCGCCTGATCGATCAGCGTACTCAGTTCGGTGGTGTTAAGCGGCGGTGCGGTCCGCTCTAATGCCAGCCTGGCAGTCAGCAGACGATTATAAGCCTTGTTGGCTGCGCTTTGTGAAAGGTTCTCATCTGTCAGCAGCGGGCTGATTTCTCCTAAGACGATCTGGAATGCAGCCCAGCTCTCAGGCACATACTCCTCCTCGTTTAAGGCATTGCATTCTTCTATCAGTTTGCTCAACTGTGTTTTATCCGCTTTTCGTTCCAACGCCAGGTAAGCGGCTTCCAGCGCATCCAAAGCATCATCCAGTTCCTTTTGGGTCACCGCGGTCACCAGAGTGCTGCCGGCTGCGGCCAGTGCCTGTTGGAAATTCTCCCAGCCGGCAGGAGTATAATTATCATTTTCAAGCTCCCCGTATCGTTCACAGGCCTCCCGGAGTCCGGTACTGTCCATTCCTGCCGCCGTGTCGATATACACAATGAAGGCGTCCACATCGATCCGGCCCTTGCCGCTGCCTCCCATGGAAGTAATTTCTATCGTATGTTCCGTGTTCGCCAGATTCCTATTGGAATAACCCACGTACTGACTGGCTCCGTCCTGCACGTTGACGCTGATTTCATTCTCCACTACCTGGCCGTCCAGTGTCACACAAAAGCTCCCCAGATGCCCGCCGGTGGATGTGATGAATTCGATTCCGGTTCCTGTGAAAGTCAGAGCAGCTTTGTCTCCGGCATTCTTACTGTTGGTAACCGTCCCGTTCATATGCTTGCTCTCATCCCATGTCACCCATGATCCCGTGTAATGAATCCTGGAATCCCGGTCATCGATGTTTTCTGTGTGAATCCCCAATGCTTTATGTGCCGCCCGAAGCGCCGACAAAGCTCCCTCGATCTCCTGCTGTGTGCTGTCAAGATTCCACAGTACCGAGGAGGCGTCCGTCAGAGCCGACTGGAAATCCGCCCACACGTCCTCCTGATAGGAACCATTATTTTCCATTGACCGGTAGCTGTTATACGCTTCCAGCAGCCCGCTTCTGTCCGTCTGTGCCGGACTGCTGCGGTAAATATTAAATGCATCCACATCAACCCGTGTCTTTCCGGCAGTATCCATGGTCGTTATCGTAATGGTGTGCTCTCCGGGTTCCAGATCCATCTTGGAAAATCCCAGATATTGGGCCTGTCCGTCCGCGAAATTTAAATCAATCTGCGGTTCCACCACTTTATCGTCTATAGTAACACGAATCCCGCCGATATGTCCGCCGGTGCTGGTGATGAACTCGATCCCGCTTCCGTTAAACGTAAGGCTGGCGGTACTGCCTGGTGCAGCGCCCGGTTCAGAGTTCGTGATGGTACCGTTCATATGCTTCGCTTCTTCCCAGGTTACCCAGGAGCCGTTATATGTAATCCTGGGATCCCGGTCATCCACATTTTCCTTTTCCAATACCGGAAGCTCCATCAGCAGATCGATGGTTCCTGTTGCCCTGGAACCATCCAGCGCTTCTGCAGTAACCCTTACCCTGCCTCCTGAGACAGCCGTGACCACCCCGTTCTCGTCGATGCCCGCTATGGCATTGGCATCCATATTGTCGGTCAGGGATTCCATACTCCAGCGCACCGGTATATCCTGTCCATCCTTTACGGACAACTGCACGGTTTCCCCTGCCTTACACAAAACCGTCCTGCCATCCTGAGCCTCTATCGTGAAGTCCTCATGCTCCGCCCCATTTACCGGTACCATAGCCAGCAATGCCTGGGACAGCGCTTCCACCGTATTGATCTCCAAAGCAGCCTGCAGCGCATCCTTGCTTGCTTTTGTATAGTTATCATTCAGTTTCTGCGACGCTTCTTTGATCAATTCTTCCAGGCTTAATGCCGCCCGGTTTACCTGGAATCTGGGATCTTCCGACAGATTCACCCCTTTTCCTTTATATAGTACCCTGGGTGTCGCTCCGCTGGGAGAATCGATCGTACAGCTTACCAGCTCACCGTCAGCCCATTCCATGCTCAGCTGATATCCTCCGCGTCCGCGGATTCCCTTAATCGTACCACTGGACCATTGGTCCGGAATATTTTCCATTAGGTTCAGTTCATCAAACCGGCTGTCCAGAATCGCTTCTGCCACAGAATTACTGACCGGGCACCAGTATCTCCAGTCATTATTGGAGGTATTGGTTCCTGCGATTCCATGAGGCATCGCGGAAAATGCGGTCTGCGGGTCCCCGAGGCGCACCGACATCGTCGCTCTGTCCGGATGCTGTCCGCCGCCCCGGGAGAACAGTCTCTTCCCTTCCTCCTGCGCGGCATAGTACAGGGCCGGAGTATCCGCCTCATTGATCCCGGAATGATTCATGAAGATTCCCAGCAGGTGGGAGGCGTGTCTGTGACCGGCATCACCTGTCGTGTACTCGTTGTACCATTCTTTTAATCTGCCTGTATCCAGATCAATAAAAAGTTCCAGAGGGACCATCTTCTCACGGGCGGTCAGTACATCTGCCAGCAAAGTCCTGTCATATTCCACGCCGGCCTCATCCAAAGCTTCAGCCCCGCTCTCCATCATGTGAAATAGATTATTGTAAATCTCCACATCCGCCGCCGTACTGATATCAAAAGAAGCTTTGCCGCCTCCCGAAAGCTTATACCAGTGTTCCGGAGATCCGGCAGGAGCGATAACCAGATAATCCTTCAGTTCCCCGTTTACTCCGTCCACTTGTGTAAGGGTGCTGAGGGCAAAGCGCGCCGCCCCCTCCATGATCGGGTAGTACTTCTTCAGCAGTTCAATATCCTGTGTAAAATCATACTTGTCATACAGGCTGTCCAGTGCCCACATGCCGCCGGATGTCCAGCTGCCATACTCCACTGCGTCACCCCACATGGCAGTCTTGGCCCAGATATCCGTGGAGTGAGCGACTACCCAGGCACCCTCGGCAGCACCGTAGGTGGTCTGTGCTGTTTTTCCTCCTGTCGTCTCATCCGCAAAGCTTTCAAGCAGTTTAAACAGGGCGTCCGAAGTGTCCGCCAGATTTCCCGGCCCCTTGATCGCCGACATTTTTTGTATATTTTCATTCAGGTAGTATGCCGACTGGTTCGCCGGACTCCAGGAAGCATTCCATATCCCCAGCAGGTTCTGTGCGGCCTGAGAGTTCTCCCTCTCGCAGCACAGCGCGATATAGCGCCCGTACTGGAAATGACGCGCATATTCAAATGGAGTGATATCCACATTTCCATACTTTATGGTATTTCCGTCCATATCGATCCACAGACGCCTAAACAGCGACCGGAAATCCGTCTGATGATCCTCCAGCAGCTTGTCATACCCTTTCTGCACTGCCGCGTCCAGGCTCCTGCGTACATTCCCGGACACATCGATCCCGCTCCTGGCCGGATCCGTTTTAAAATCTTTATAACTCGTCTCACAGGTATACAGCAGCACAATCTCATCCGCATCGGCTACCTGTAATGAGTTTCCGGAAACAGTCATCGTCCCGTTCACTGGCAGAACCTTCACTCTGGCCTCAAAAGTGGTACCCCGGTCCTCATGCCAGGTCGCCTGATTGCCGTACTTTTCAATCGGGGCACGGCCGGTCATGACAATCTCATTTTTCTCCTGATCCACGGTGACTTTATTCACATCCGCTTTTCCAACCATCTGGGAGGGCAGTTCCAGCGTGACATTCATCTTCATTTTCTGTCCGCCGTCATTCTCAAGCTTCACCGCCATAACATTGTCCGGGTTACTGATAAAAGCCTGTCTGCTATAGGTCACCCCATCCTTCTTAAATGAAACTTCCGAGGCAGCACCATCCATATCCAGTACTCTGCTGTAGTCCGTCGTCCCGGAAGTAAGTTCCGGAAAATCCAGAATCATTCGCCCGAGCGGCAGAAACGTACTCTGCGCATTACAGGGAGCATCCCATATTTTCTTCGTCTGCGCTTCCACCTTCTTAAAAATAGCCAGACGCTCTTCATCGGAGATTCCCTCCCGGTATGCGTCCGTCAGCATTTGCCTTAATTCTTCATAAGCCGCCAGCCTCTGTTCCGGTGTATTCCCATAACTGCCGTCTCCCCCCGCATTCAGCTGCTCTCCAAAAGCCGGGTCTCCGGATCAGAACGTGGAGTGGTTAAGCTGGAATACATCCTTGGCCACGCCCCCGTTTTCCTTCGCTCCAAACACGCCATTCCCTATCGGAGTCCCCCAGGAGCCTCCCGCATTGGTCTCCGGCCCTCCCAGGTCCAGCCGCAGCTTCGTCCAATCCTCTTTCCCAGGTGAAGATGCCGACATCTCAAACGCAGAATCAGCCGGCGCTGCTGAAACAGAACCCACATCAGATATAACCGTTATTCCTGTGATACAAAGTGCCATACCGACTGCCGCCATCCGTGTCCACACTTTTCTCCTATCCGGCCACTTCATCATCCGATGCAGACCACCGCCGGATATCCACTTTCTTCTCAACATATCTCTCCTCCTGCTTCCATTTGTACTATTTTTTGCGGACTTTCCGCAAACCGCTTTAAAGCAGTCTTATTATATAATCATTTTAACGAAAAATATATTAATAGAATTGTCCCTTTTGTTTACTTTTTTGACCCATTCTGGAATTACAGCAGAAAAAGATATACAACCTGATGTGCAGAAAGTATAAGATCAGACTGACGAATAGTAATAATAACAAAATCTGCCGCGGCGGGCCGCGTAAGCGGCATCTTCCTTTCCGCCGCAGTGCGGTCCCCGCGGAGCGTTTTATTTCATAGGAGCACTTTTCTACGAAAAAAAGCCGGGCACCCGTCTCATCACGGGCTGCCCGCCGCTCACTACAAACGTTGAATTTTCCGGGTACTGGCCCGTTTCAATAATTCCACCGGAAGGATTTCCTGGTAGATATAGTCCCGCTCCCCGCTCAGAAGCTTCCTGGCGATCCGGGCCGCCTCATACCCGATCTTAAAGAAAGGCTGTTCGATGGTAGAGATCGGGACCGCAGCACTCTGGGCGATGCTCAGATTATCGAAGCCGATAAGGATCATATCGTCCGGCACCTCCATATGGATCGACTGCAGATAATTCAGGACCTCCACCGCAGTCACATCATTGGCACAAAACAGCGCGTCCGGAGGTTCCGGCAGTTCCAGCAGCCGGTCCACGATCCGCATGGATTCGTCCCCCAGCTCACCGAACTGCACGTACTTTTCATCATAAGGGATACCCGCTTCCCGAAGGGCGATCTCATAGCCCGCCTTCCTCTGCACCAGGGAGTAGGCGATGCTGACCGGCTCCATACTGACGAAGCCGATACGTCTGGCGTTGCATTTGATCAGATGCCTGGTAGCCATGTAGCCGCCGTTTACATTGTCGCACACCACCAGATTAGCCACCAGATGCTGCGGAATCCGGTCCACGAACACGAACTCGACTCCCTTTTGCATCATCTGAAAATACATAGAAAAATTCTCCGAAGAGGAACAGGGCTGTATCATAATGCATTTGGACCCATCCTCCACCAGCCGTTTTATCACCTCGCATTCCTCCTGCGCGTTTTTATGGCTGGAATGCACGGTCAGATAGTAGGAGTGATTGGATAAATAGGCGTCCGCACCCTGTATATAGTCCAGGGCGCCCGTGTAATCATTTTCATTTGCAAGCACGAAGGGAATAAACTGGATTTCCTTTTCTTCCTCCGCTTCCTCCGTCTCACCTGCGATATAAGTACCGCCTCCCTGTACGCGCCGAACGATCCCCCGCTGCTGAAGCTCCCGGATCGCCCTCTGTATGGTGATCCGGCTGGTTCCCAGCTTCTCTACCAACTGCATTTCCGTGGGCAGTTTATCTCCCGCAGTTAAATGGTGTTCTTTTATATAATTCAGCAAATATGTGGTAACCATTGCATATTTGGTTTCGTTTTGATTGCGCATACAGTCACTCCTTCTATCCCCTCTGTTTCTTATTAGATTATAAAGGTGTTTGTGCGGAAGTGCAACCGGTATTGCCAAAATCTGGTGCGTACAGTGGATCTGTCATCAATACAGAATCTTTATGCAGTCCAGCGTGCAGGCAGCCTGCCGGACAGTCAGATTCTTTCCTTTGTCCGCCAGTTTTTCACCGGTGTTTTCCATGGCGTCCGAACGGCTGACCTCTTTCCAGCTGTCAAAGGAAGCCACTGCCAGCTGTCCGTCCTTCTCTTCACAGTTATAATACCTGAGCAGAAGGCCTTTTCCATCTTCTGTTTCCTTTAAGGCCGTTACTTTTACACGGCCGTCCACATTCAGGAACCCAAAGGACTGTCCCAGCGTTCCGCTATGTACACTGTTCGAATAGGCATAGACCGGATGGGAGAAACACATAGCCCTGGACATCATCTCACACCAGTCTGCCGACGGCAGAACTCCGATTCCCAGTTCCCAGCGGTGGAAGCCCAGATCCGGGTAACGGTCAGGCGTGTACGCGGCCCGCAGCAGATTCATCAGGATCGCCTGTTTTTCCGTCCGATAGCCATATTTACTGTCTGACGTGAGCATCAGGCAACTCCCTTCCTCCACCGGAAGCGGCGCCCCATAGTAGATCGCCGGCACATCATGCCCGGCGCTTTCCCGTTCGACCACACCACCCGGGACATCATATCTGGTCTGCCCGGAGACATATCCAAAGGGCATGTAGAACTGAAGCTGGGGTGTTACTCCCCCCGGTGTTCCTGTCTCGTGCCAGTCCGCCTGTATCCGGTAACGAAGCATCTCAGACTGATCATCCAATATGACATCCACCACCAGGGAAGAATCATGGAAATCCATCTGATATGTGATCCACTGCCGGATTCCGTTATTCTTCTGCTCCAGGATACGGATCGCACACTCCTCATTCAGATCCTCGATCTTCCGGTAGGCCCCGACCATCCACGCGGAGTAATCCCTGGAATCATCTTCCAGGATATACCGGAAGTAACCGGAAGGTCTACCGGCCAGCAGCTCTGTCTGATTCTGTTTCTCCGTAAGGGAAACCAGCTTCATCGAGTCTGTGGCAAAAACAGCCTTCAGCTTCTGATTTTCCAGTACATAGACCCCATCCTCCATCCGGTGGACCCTGGGTTCATCCGTCTTGTGCACTTTCATGGGCAGTTCGTCTTCCCGGATATAATAATTGGCATATCCAAAAGGCGGGACCTGGGCGGTAAACACCAGCTTGTGGAAGCTGTGCTGCCAGTAGCTTTGGTCCTTCTTCACCACTTCATACGCTACCTGCTTTCCTTCCCCATCCGTCACTATGGTTCTGTCAAGCGCTGCCTGCCAGTCCCACAGCGTGATTTCCACGGGTTCCAGACGGGGATACTGCGTGGTATTGAACAAAGTATAGACCCGGATATTTCCCTTACCTCTGCACGCCTCTGTGATTTTCCTTCCGTCTGACGCGGCCTGGCCGGACCGCATAGGGGTTCCCATGGTATTATAACCCACTCCCGCTCCTTCCGACGTAGAGTCCTTCCCATCCGGGTAACCCATGGCCGAAGTGTCGATCAGATCCCCCACCACCTTCATGGACCGGTTCGCGCAGGCGATTCCGTAGGACATGGCTTCCTGGCTGATTCCCAATGAATAGGATACCGTATCATCCACGCAGGAGCCGGGCAGAATATCGTGGAACTGATTGAACATGATATTCCTCCAGCCTTTTTGAAGGCCGCCGCGGTTGCTTCTGGATTCCCGGCACAGGTATTCCATGGCCCCCAGCACCTCGCTGTCGTAGAAGCTGTCCTCTGCGGTACGGTTAGCCTTTTTGATCCGGGACTGAGTCGTATAGCATCCCGTGAAAATGTAATTCAATTCCCGTTCCACCACAGGATAATCTTCCCTGTTTTTCTCAAGCGCCCGAAAGAAATCATGATATCTGCCGAACTGTATCTCTGGAAGCAGCGGCCATTCCCTCATATCGATGATCCGTTCCAGGTCCCTTCTGGTGGGGCCTCCGCCATGGTCACCCACGCCATATACAAAGAGCGCCTCCCGGGTATGATTCCTCTTACAGTATCCGGGCACATAGGAAGCCATCTCATAGTCCACTGGTCCCAGATACCAGTTCGGTTCCCGGTATACCAGCACTTCTTTCCCCGAAGGCACTCTCCAGCGGTAGACTTCCTCCTGATCATTCCCCCGGCAGTGGAAATAATATTTGATCCCTCCATGGCTTAAGATCTCCGGTACGTAACGGCTGTGTCCGAAGGTATCCGGTTCAAAATCCACCTGTATGGAATCCGGGTCGATCCCCAGCAGTCCTTTCAGATATTCTTTGGTGTATAAAATATGACGGACCATGGCTTCCGTACCTGTCATATTTTTGTCCGCTTCCACCCAGCTGGACGCGGTTACCTCCCAGCGTCCCTCCTGCACCCGCTTCCGGATCTCAGGGAGCATGGACGGCGCATATTTCTCAATAATCTCATAGGTGGACGCCTGAGACTGGGAAAAAATAAAATCCGGATATTCTTCCAGCAGGTTCAGCATCGTCTGGAACGTATCGATCACAACGCTGACCGTCTCCGGCATCCCCCACATCCAGTTCATATCGATATGGGCGTGGGCCGCGCAGGTCACATGGTATTGTTTGGCTCTCCCGCTATAGGCGGACAGCGCTTCCTCCGCCTCTCTTACATCATTTTCGATCAGACCTCCCCGGGCCATTAATTTCCCGTACAGGCCATCCGCCGTCCGGCAGAAAAGCTCCGGTACGGCCTGGTCTTCCTCCTCAAACAGATTGCGCAGGAATTCCAGTTCGGCCAGAATTCTCTGTTCCCAGTAGTTCCGTCCGCATTGCTCTTTTAATTTCCAGTATAATTTTAATTCGCTCATCTTTTCCTCCATACGTGCGCTTTTCAGCACATTTAGGTATGGGTGAACATTTTTTTGTTCAACCGTTCCTCCATACGTGCGCTTTTTTGCACATTTAGGTATGGGTGAACATCTTTTTGTTCAACCGTTCCTCCATATGTGCGCTTTTCAGCACATACAGTCATCCTCTCTTAACCTTTTCCTGCCCCCGACATACTGAATCCTTTGGACATATAGTTCTGGCCGATGACATATAAAAACAGTACGGGAACCGCATATAAAATGGAAAATGCGGTGAGTTCCCCATATGAGATATCCCACATGCCTATATACTGATACATGGTGACCGCAGCCGGATATTTGCCGGCCGATTTCAGCAGAATAAACGGCACCATGAAATTCCCCCACGCTCCGATAAACGCCTGTATCGCTACACAGAAGGTACCAGGCACCATCAGGGGCACGATGATCCTTCGTATCCGCTGCCAGGTACCTGCCCCATCCACGCTGGCCGCTTCCTCCAGATACAGCGGTACGCTGTCCATAAAGTTCTTCATCATCCAAAGGGAATACGGCAGCGTCGTGGCAGCCATAAACAAGATGATACCCGCCAGGCTGTCATTGAGCTTCAGCGTTACAAACATCCGGTAAACCGGTACGATCAGCACCGTCCCCGGCAGAGACGACATAAACAGCACCGTCATCAAAAAAGATTTTTTATATTTCATCTCATATCTGGACAGCGCGTATCCGGCCAGCCCGGAACAGATAATAACCAGAACCGCCACTCCAAACGAGAGAATCAGGCTGTTCAGAAAGGACATCTGATTCGTATGGCTTTTCAGTACCGAGGCAAAATTCTGCATCGTGATCCCGGAAGGCAGCTTGGTAAATACGTTGGCACTGGGATCGACGGAGGCCATGAACATCCACAGCATGGGCAGCAGCCACATCACAGCCATAAGGATCATCACGGCATTTACAATCAGCGCAAGTTTTCTCTTTTTCTTCATGTCAATCCTCCTTGCCTGCTGCTTTTATGTAGAAAATACCGAAGATCACTCCGACCACCAGGGAAATAATAGAGATCGCCACTCCATAGCCCAGTTGAGAATTTTTAAACGCCTTGATATACATCAGGATTGGAAGTGTCTGGGTCTTTCCGCTGGGACCGCCGCCGGTCATGATCCAGATCAGGCCGAAAGATCCAAGCGTCATCAGTGTGATCAGCATGGTATTTGTCATTATCGTATTTTTGATAGTCGGTAAAATAATATAATATATTTTCTTGACCAGGTTCGCTCCGTCCAGTTTTGAGGATTCTTCGATATCCGACGGGACATCATCCAACGCCGCCTGGTACGCCAGCATGGAAAACGCCGTTCCTCTCCACACATTCGCTATGATGACCGCTGCCATCGGGAAGGTATACAGCCAGGAAACTCCGGAAATCCCCAGTCCCTCCAGAATCATATTCAAGGTCCCGCTGTCATGGAACAGGGAACTCATACAGAAAGCAGCCACCATCTCCGGCATAATCCAGCCGATCATAATGATACTTCCTACAACTTTCCGTACTTTTTTGTGACAGCTTCTCATCATATAGGCAAAGCCAAATCCCAGCAGTGTCTGTCCCACTACGGAACCCACCATAAACACCAGTGTATTTAAAATTGCTTTCTTTACCATTGGATCTGCAATCATATGCTTATAATTTTCCAGTCCGATAAATCGAAGATCGCTGGCATTGCTACCTGTTAATGCCATATTGGTAAATGAAAAATATAGGCTTAATATGACCGGTCCCACGAAAAAAATCAGCAGCAGAACAACAGAAGGAACTAAATAGATTACTTTTTTCCCAAACGATATTTGTTTATGCAACTTTTTTCTCCTTTTTTGAAGAGAGTTCAAAACTCCTTGCTTGAACGAAAAGGGGGCTGCCGGGATCTTGCTTACAGCCCCCATTTTCCTATTTGGACAGGTCCTGCGTATTCTCCTCACCTACGATGGAGATAACAGATTGAGAATAATTCTCCAGCGCCTCCGCGGGGTCATTTCCACACACGACGGAATTAACCATTTGAGATAAGAAGGTGGATACTTCCGAATACTTCTCATTGTGCGGCCGGTACTGTGCGTTCTGCAGCAGTTCCGTGGCTTCCTGCATAAACGGCCGTGAAGACAGGTCTGCATAGTTCGCAGCGTCTGTTACATCGATGGTAGGCAGCTGGCCGCACTCCATCATATAGGTCACTACCTGTTCTTTGTTATCCATCATCGCTGTGATAAAATCAAAGGCAAGTTCCTTCTCCTCAGAATGGGATGAAATAGACCACGCATAGCCTCCGGACATCGTAACGCTTCCGCCCAGATCTCCATTCTGGGTAGGCATCGGGATCAGCGACAGGGTTTTATCCCAATCCGCCCACTCAAAGCTTTGTCCGGCACTGTAAAACGCGTTGGGTACTGCGGTTGACGTAAGAACCATGCCTAATTTTCCGTCTCTCATATACTCCATCGCATAATTCAAAGAGTTGGTGTTCGTAACTTCAGACGCGCTTCCGGTCAGTTCTTCCTGCATCGTAGTCTGGAAGAATTCAAGGCTGGAGAGCATGTCCTTGCTTCTGATATTCCATTTTCCGGTTTCCGTATCAAAAAGGTGATCTTTGGTTCCGTACAGCACCATTTCAAAAGTATTGATGCTGGTTGCCTCTGAAGTCTCCTCACAGGTATACCAGAAAGGAACTACTCCTTCACATTTTTCCTTGATCTGACGGCAGCCATCCAACAGTTCCGCCCAGGTAGCCGGTTTCCAGTCTTTCGGAAGCCCTGCCTGTTCCAGTACCGCGGTGTTTGCCCAGATTCCTCTGGAATCCGTAGCCAGAGGGATACCATAAACCTTACCGTCCATACCGGTCGCCGCTTCTTTACAAGCATCAATCACAGCGCCGTTGGACCAGGATTCCCAGCTTCCCAGATATTCATCCAGCGGAGCCAGATAATTGGCTGCCGCATCCGCCGTTACCTGGAAGGAGTCTTCATAGAAAATGTCAGGTGCTGTGCTTTCATCAGAGAGCTCCAGCGCCATCTTCGTAAAATAATCTCCTTCCGATCCTACATAGGGAATCAGTTCCAGTTCTACCTTATCTTTCTGATCCCATTTGTCATATGTATCCATTGCCCATTTGTGGATCCAGCCGTCTTCCTTAGCGTCTTCTCCGCTGGCATCCAGATATGCAAAGGTTATTTTCGTTTTATCACCGGACTGTCCGGAATCAGAACTTTGCTCCGTGCCTGTACCGTTGTTTGTGTTCGCATCTGTGCCCGCTTTGTCGTCTGACTTTCCGCAGGCAGAAATTCCCAATACCGTCATACAAATTACCAATAAAATACAAATTTGTTTTTTCATTACCTTCCTTTTCCTTTCCTGATTACTCTTTTTTCATTCGACCGCAAGTATTTCTGTACCACATTCGTAGTATCCTCTGATTTTCCGTTTTCCCCCTTTTGCAATAACTAAATTTGATATGTATATGATATATCATTTTATATAATATGTCAATATATTTTTCCATATTGTCCTATATATTGTTTTATCATTTTCTCAAATTTGTATTGTCAAATTTTGTTCTCTATGATAAAATACCTGTAGGCGAAAGAAGCAATTCTGCGCAGGAAGGAGAAACCGATGATACATAAAAAAATCGAACAATTTTCCATGAAAGCTCATGATCCCTATACTCCTTTTTTGGGAAACTCTATGGAAACAGGGGAAGAACTGTTAGGCGTCACGGACTGGATTCCGGCAAAAGTACCGGAAAGCGTATACAAAACGCTGTTAAGAGAGGGCTATATAGAAGATCCCTTTATAGACCAGAACAGTTTAAAGTGTGAATGGGTTCCCAACCGCTGGTGGGAATACCGGGCGCATTTCCCGCTGCTAAGAAACGGCGGCCGGCATTACCGGCTTAGGATCGATCATCTGGATTATACCGCGCATCTGTGGTTTAATCACCAGCCGATCGGAGACAGCACCAATTTATTTGTCCCATTTTGCAAAGATATCACGCCTTTTATCCAGGAGGATAACGAATTATCCATTCTAATCGAGCACGCTCCCACAGAACACGGACAGATCGGCTATACGTCCAGAACCCATACCCAAAAACCCCGTTTTAATTACAAATGGGACTGGTGTATGCGGTTGGTGAGCATAGGCATTGACAGCCCTGTATATATCGAAGAATTCGGTGACACCTCCATTGAATCCCTGCGGGTGGAACAGACATTTTCCGATGACAATTCCTGTACCTTGTCCGGTGAGGTGGAGCTGTACGGATTCGGCGATACCGAACAGCAGCTTCAGCTGGAATTATCCTTTCACGGGGAAACGGTAGCCGAACAGGTGCTTACGGTTCCCGTCTCCAGCGGCTGTCAGCAGGCATTTTCATTTTCCATGGATATCGCTTCCGTTCAGCTGTGGTGGCCCAACGGCCATGGTGAACAGCCTCTGTACCAGCTGCGGGTCATCACGGGCAATACAAAGGGGGAATGCTCCGATGAGAAAACCTACTCGGTGGGCTTTCGTTCCATCCGGCATTTACCGAGTATCGGAGGTCCCAGGGACGCATTTCCCTACCGTATGCAGATAAACGGCAAGGACATTTATCTGAAAGGGGTGAACTATCTGCCGCCTGAGATGCAGCAGGCCGACATCACCCGGGACCGTCTCCGGAAGCTGGTTCAGAATATTGCAAACGCCAACTGTAATCTCATTCGGGTATGGGGAGGAGCTTACATCGGATCAGAAGATTTATACGATATCTGCGATGAGCTGGGCATATTGATCTGGCAGGAATTCACACAGAGCAGTTCCGGGATTGACAATGTCCCGTCCAAAGACCCTTATTTTATGGCCCAGCTTGCAGAAACGGCAAAAGCGGCTGTGCCCGGAATCCGTACCCATCCGTCTCTGGCTCTGTACAGCGGCGGCAATGAACTGACTGACTTTGACGGGGTTCCGGCTACTTTCGGGGACGAGAACGTGGGTATGCTTCAAAAGATCGTATCGGAAAATGACAGCAGATACATGCTTCCCACTTCCGCTTCCGGACCCAACGAATTCCTGGATATCACCACTCCCGGGAAAAACCACGATGTCCACGGCCCCTGGAAATATGAAGGCACTACCCAGCACTATACCCTATATAATAAATCGGACAGTCTGCTGCACAGCGAGTTCGGTGTGGACGGCATGGCAAACTACGATACGATGAAGCGGTTCCTCTCCCCCGGGAACCTGACCGTCACCAATATGCGGGATAACCTGGTCTGGCGGCACCGGGGTGAGCTGTGGGATACCTATGACAGAACCTGCCGGATATTCGGCACTTTCCCGCAGGAATCTCTCCGGGAATTCATCATGTGCAGCCAATACATACAGGCGGAAGGCCTCCGCTATGCTCTGGAAGCGAACAGAAGAAGAGCTTTCCAGAACTGCGGAAGCATTATCTGGCAGTATAACGAACCCTGCCCGCATGTGTCCGGCACTAATCTGGAAGATTACTATGGCGAGAAAAAACTGGCCTACTATTTTGTAAGGGACGCCTTCCGCCCGCTCACCGCTTCCCTCAGATATGACAAATTACTGTTTACATCCGGGGAAATTGTACCACTGCAGGTAACCGTCCTCAATGATTCCGACCCGTTTCACGGCGGACTATCGGTATCCGTAAAAACGGAAGAAGGACAGGTATTATATCAGCAGGACAATCCGGTTTTTGTACCCGGGAACCAGAATATGTTCCTTGAACCATTTACCGTCACGGTTCCGGATACGCGTGCACTGTCTGTCACATTGAGTCTGACCGGTAGTGGTCCCGCGGTTGTCTCTAACTATATTTTGTTTGTAACCGGGGCAGATCAGATCGCAGATCGGGCTGTAGCTGTCAGGGAATATCTCTCCTATATGGGGACTGTATGAAATTAGCCGTCAGCTTAGATAAAAGTTATAAGTTGATGCAGTACGCTGCTGGTGCATGATACTATGCCCAAAATGAAAAGCCCCCTGTGCATTGGAACCTAATATGTTCCTATCCGCAGGGGGCTTTCATATATTTATGCTTCTTTATGTTTGGTTGTTTTTGTATGTTTGGTTGTTACAATCACAGTGCCTTAACAATTTCCGGCAGTAACTCTTTTACCTGCCCGTATAGGACCAGATCAGCTTTTTCATCCAGAAAATGCGGCTGGCTTTTCAGGAGGATAATTTTACCGCCTGTAAAATCATTAAAAGTCTGCTCATAACCGGAGGAATTCAGGTCCAGTTCCAGAGCGAGCAGCACATCGGCCTGTTCGATCGCATCCACAGACCTGGTCATGACGCCATTATCCACCATATCCCCATACAGGCGGATCGATGGTCTGATGATAGACTTACACACATCACAGGTGGGTACTTTTGTACTTTTCTTGAGGTCCTCAATACTGTAATCCTTTTTGCAGTGGATACACTGATTCCGGTAGATACTTCCGTGCAGCTCGATCACGTTCTTACATCCGGCTCTCGTGGGCAGCCCGAAAATATTCCGGGTGATAATGGATTTTACTTTACCTTTTCTCTCAAGCTCTGCCAGTGCATAGTAGGAATCACTGGGTTCTCCCTGGTTGCTAAGAATGACATCCCGGTAATATTTGTAGAACATTTCCGGCCGGGTGACAAAAAACACACTGCTCAAAATCTCTTCCGGGGAGTAGCCGTACTTAGATTCCACTTCATAGGCAACCTCCTGCACTCTGAGTCTGGGGACACCGCACTCTTCCTGCAGTTTATTTCCCAACAGGCATACCAGATGCTTCGATTCCCGGATATAATTTGTCACTAACTCCAGATTCATAGAACCTCACCTCTTTCTTCCTAGTACTAACTCTATTTTCCCATTTATGCCAGATTGTGTCAATGTATTTACGGGAATTCCCTGAGTTGACTGAGGATCAAAAAAAGGGCTGATAAGATGTGAAGAAGCTATAAACAGAATTCCTGCATGATATCACTGACATGCTCTATACGATCAGCCCGGGCAGCATTGGTGCCGCAGAAAAGAAGGCCATGGTCGATGTCTCCCTGGACTGCGCGGATCAGAGCATCTGTGATGCAGTAAGGGATATGGGCCGGATCACAATGTTCCAGACATTTGTGGCAGCGGGTGGGGCGGTGCAGATCTAAGGCTGCCTCATCCACAAACCGGTTGTGAATGGCCCGCCCGGGCATCCCTACCGGGCTGTCGACGATAATAATGTCATCTTCGGAGGCATTTAAGTAAGCCTGCTTATAACTCGGATGGGCATCACACTCATGGGTGGTGACGAAACGAGTGGCCATCTGTACGGCGTCGGCACCCAGCGAACGTGCATGGTCCATATCGGATCTGGTATATATCCCGCCAGCTACCGCTACGGGAATAGGCTGCTGATACTTGATTTCATATTCCCTGATTACAGATAGGATATTTTTAATCTCCGTGTCGTAATCCAGCGTATCGATACGCTGTAGCTGGTCCCTGCAAAAGCCTAAGTGACCTCCGGCCTTTGGCCCTTCAATGATGACCATGTCCGGAGCTCTGTGATCTTTGCGGTCCCACATTTTACAGATGACAGAAGCTGATTTGGCGGAAGACACGATGGGAGCAATGCTGGTACCGCTTCCTTTTACAAGGGCCGGAAGGGCCAGAGGTAAGCCGGCGCCGGATATGATCAGGTCTGCTCCCGCATCTGCGGCGGCTTTTACATAAGAAGCGTAGGGTTTGGTGGCTACCATAATATTGACCCCGATGATTCCTTCAGGGGCAATTTGCCTGGCTTTTTTTATTTCATCGTGGATCGCACGGATATTGGCCGCTGCCGGATCTTTGTCAAAATCAGGGTCCCGGAATCCAATCTGGGCGGCAGAAATGATACCAACCCCGCCGGCCTTCGCTACAGCACCGGCCAGGCCGGACAGGCTGACCCCTACTCCCATACCTCCCTGTATAACCGGTACGGTGGCTTTCCGGTTTCCGAATTTTAGTTCTTTATTCATAAAAATCTCCATTCCGCCGCCAATTTGACGGCATAAATAGTTAAGGAAGGCCTGCTTTCTTTCACATACATTTACTATACTCTGCCGCCGGCAGACGGCTTTGGGAATACACATTTCCAGTATTTTGAGAATACATGTTTCTAGTATTTCAGAAAACGCTCATAACGCTGGCCGGCGATCTCTTCTTTGTCCTTACTCAGATAGTTTTGCAGGAACTTACGGATTTCGTTTTTCATGGGACCGCAGATTTCTTCCAGGTTATGGGGATTTGCAGGCTCTGGTTCCGGTATGATTTTATCTATGACTTTAAGTTCCGACAGGTCCGACGCGGTTATTTTCATGACCTCAGCCGCTTCATCACATCTTTTGCTGTCTTTCCACAGGATCGATGCGAACCCTTCCGGAGACAGTACGGAGTATACGGCATTTTCCATCATCCAGACTTCATTTCCCACAGCCAGAGCCAGGGCTCCGCCGCTGCCTCCTTCTCCGATGACGATGCAAAGGACCGGCACCTGCAGCGCGGACATTTCCAACAGATTTCTGGCGATGGCTTCTCCCTGTCCCCGTTCCTCGGCCTCTAACCCACAGAACGCTCCGGGGGTATCTACAAAAGTAATCACCGGACGGCCGAATTTTTCCGCCTGCTTCATCAATCGAAGCGCTTTGCGGTATCCTTCGGGATTCGGCATACCGAAGTTGCGGAATACATTTTCTTTCGTATTACGTCCCTTTTGCTGCCCGATCACGGTTACCGGTATCTCGTCCAGCCAGGCAAGGCCTCCGACTACTGCCCCGTCATCCCGGAAAGTACGGTCTCCATGCAGTTCCATGAAATCTTCAAACAGCGTCTGGATATAATCCACTGCAGTGGCACGGTCCGGCATTCTGGCCGTGCGGACGCGCTCCCATGCAGACCTTTCTGTAGCATTGCCGGCATCTATAGGTTCTGTATTTCCTGTGTCCGGGCCATTGGCACGGTCCGTCAAAACAGCATGATGCTGATCAGCGGACTGGACCTTAGCAGAGTTGGACTTCTGAATAGACTTTTGAATAGACCTCTGAATAGGCTTATGCATCAGGATCAGTCTGTGCAAGGTGTCTTTCAGGTCTTTCCTCTCTACGATACCGTCGATGATTCCGTGTTCCACCAGGAATTCCGACCTCTGGAATCCCTCCGGAAGCTTCTGCCCTATGGTCTGCTCAATGACTCTGGGACCGGCAAAACCCACCAGCGCGCCCGGTTCCCCCAGAATAATGTCTCCCAGCATGGCGAAACTGGCCGTGACCCCGCCTGTAGTGGGATCGGTTAACACGGAAATATAGAGCAGTCCCGCGTCGGAGTGGCGCTTCAGGGCCGCCGCCGTCTTGGCCATCTGCATCAGGGAAATCATCCCTTCCTGCATCCTGGCTCCGCCGGAGCAGGTGAAGATAACCAGCGGAAGCCGCCGGGCGGTGGCGCGTTCAATGGCTCTGGTCAGTTTTTCCCCGACCATGTGACCCATGCTGCCCATCATAAATCGGGAATCACAGATCCCTAAGACGGCATCTTCCCCATAGATTTTCCCCTGCCCGGTGATGACAGCTTCGTTCAGCTTCGTCTTCTCCCTTGTCTGCTCCAATTTATCTTCATATCCTTTAAACTCCAGAGGGTTTCCGCCGTACAGATCCGCATCCCACTCTTCAAAGGTATGCCGGTCCACCACCATCCGAATCCGGTTTTTGGCCTTTACCCGGAAATATCCTCCGCATTTGTAACATACATAGCGGTTGGAGGCCACGTCCTCTTTGTAAAGCATTTCCCTGCATTTCGGACATTTGATCCATAGGCCCTCGGGCACCTGGGGTTCTGCGCTGTCTTTTGTCTTATTCAGCGTTATATAGACCGGTTTTTTAAACATTTCTTTTAACATGGCAGATGCTCCTCAATAAAATGGGTATTGGTATTGCCGCTCTGAAAATCAGGATGATTGATGATCTCGTACTGGAAATCAATATTTGTGGTAATTCCTTCGATGACCAGTTCCCCCAGTGTGCTCTGCATCTTCCGGATCGCCAGCTCCCGGTTTCTGTCATAGACGATCACCTTTACAATCATGGAATCATAATTGGGCGGAACCGTATAATCCTGGAACAGGGCGGTTTCGATCCGTACACCGTTACCGCCCGGCAGATGCAGATTCGTCACGGTTCCAGGACAGGGCATAAAGTGTCTGGCCGGGTTCTCCGCATTGATCCGGCATTCCAGCGCATGGCCGCGGATGGTGATCTCTTCCTGGGTAAAGCTTAGAGGCTCTCCCGCCGCGATGCGTATCTGCTCCCGTACCAGATCAATACCGGTTACCATCTCGGTTACCGGATGCTCCACCTGAATCCGTGTGTTCATTTCCATAAAATAATAACTGCCGTCTCTGTCCAGCAGGAATTCGATGGTTCCGGCATTTTCGTAACCGGCCGCTTTGGCAGCGCGGATCGCCGTGTCTCCCATTTCCCTGCGCAGTTTCTCATCGATGGCACAGGAGGGGGATTCCTCGATCAGCTTCTGATGTCGTCTCTGGATAGAACAGTCCCGTTCACCCAGCTGTACTACATGACCGTATTGATCCGCCAGAATCTGGAACTCGATATGCCGGGGGCGCTGTACATATTTTTCAATATACATGGCATCGTCGCCGAAAGCGTTGATCGATTCCCGTTGGGCGGTGGAAAACTGTCCCTCGAATTCTTCCGCTTTTTCCACGATACGCATCCCCTTGCCGCCTCCGCCTGAGGATGCCTTGACAATGACCGGATATCCGATCTGGTCCGCGGCTTTCCTGCCGTCCTGTACCGTATACACGGCTTCTTTTGTGCCCGGCACCACCGGAACCCCCGCCTCCATCATGGTATGTCTGGCTTCTGATTTATTTCCCATCCGGCTGATCACTTTCGCCGGGGGACCGATAAAAGTTATATGGCATTTCTCACACATTTCCACAAAGCGGCTGTTCTCCGATAAGAATCCGAATCCGGGGTGGATCGCGTCCGCTCCTGCTGCGATGGTGGCGCTTAAGATCCGCTCCATATTCAGATAGCTCTCCGCGGCCGGCGCAGGCCCAATGCAGATCGCTTCATCAGCCAGCTGGGCGTGAAGTGCATCCCGGTCCGCCTGTGAATAGACCGCCACGGTCTTTATCCCCATCTCCCGGCAGGCCCGGATGATCCGAACCGCGATCTCTCCTCTGTTGGCAATTAATATTTTCTGAAACATAGACACTCCTATCCGATGGCAAAGGTCAGCTCAGCTGACGCTGCGATCTGTCCATCCACCCGTGCCGTCGCTTTTCCGACGCCGATCGGGCCTTTTTGTTTGATCATTTCCACTTCCAGCGAAAGCACGTCGCCGGGCAGCACCTTCTTCTTAAACTTAGCCGAGTTGATCGCGCCAAAGTAGGCGATTTTCCCCTTGCATTCCGGCTGGCTTAAAATAACCACTGCGCCCACCTGTGCGAGGGCTTCTATAATCAATACCCCCGGCATCACCGGTTCCTGCGGAAAATGTCCGGCAAAAAAAGGTTCATTATAGGTGACACACTTCGTTCCCACCGCCCGTTTGCCCGGCTCCAGCTCTTCGATCCGGTCCACCAGCAAAAACGGCTGGCGGTGCGGGATGGTTTCCATAATCTGCTTAATATCCATAACCATGTCTCTATTCTCCTGCCCTTCGAATTTGGGACATGTCCATTTCGGTTTGGGACATGTCCGTTTCAGTTTGGACATGTCCCAGATCGATTTGGACATGTCCCCTTTCGTCAACGGATGCGGAAAAGAGGCTGGTCGTACTCTACCATCTGTTCATTGCCGATCAGAACTTCTTCCACAATGCCGTCGTATTCGCTTTCGATCTCATTCATCAGTTTCATTGCCTCCACGATACCCAGAACCTGACCTTTTTTCACGGTGTCTCCGGCCTGGACGAATGCTGCGGCATCTGGTGAAGGAGCATTGTAGAAGGTGCCCACCAATGGAGACTTGATAAGATTCCCTGCTGCGGCTTCCGTATCTGGTGCCGCTGTGACCGAAGGGATGGGGCCAGGCGCGGCCGTTACCTGAGAATTCTCTCCGCTTACATTCACGATCTGGGTGTCCCGACGGGACTCCAGGGAAATTTTCATATCCCCCTCTTCCAGTGTAAAACTGGACAGAGCGGATTCGGATACTGTATGGATCAATTTTATAATATTATCTAATTCCATAATTACCTCCAGTGGTGCATTTACTGCACCTTTTGTTCAGGTATGGGTGAACTTTATGTTCAACCGTACCTCCAGTGGTGCATTTACTGCACCTTTTATTCAGGGATGGGTGAACTTAAGGACGATATTTTCGGATCAGTACGCTGGCGTTATGACCGCCGAATCCCAGCGAGTTACTGAGTGCATACTCCACTTCCCCTGCAATACCGTTTCCCGGAACATAGTTGAGATCCAGTTCTTCATCCGGTACCTGGTACCCCGCAGTCGGGTGGATATAACTGTCCGTTATGGTTTTGACACAGGCAATCAATTCAACGGCGCCCGCGGCTCCCAGTAAATGTCCGACCATGGATTTGGTGGAGTTAACCTTAAGCTTGCAGGAATGCTCCCCAAATACTTTTTTTATCGCCCTGGTTTCAAACAGATCGTTGTGGTGGGTACTGGTGCCGTGCGCATTGATGTAGGTAATCTCATGAAGGTCTGCGCCGGATTCCTGAATGGCTCTGCGCATTGCCTGCGCGGCTCCCTCTCCGTCTTCCGCAGGAGAAGTAATGTGATAGGCGTCGCTGGTAGCTCCGTATCCGACTACCTCAGCCAGAATGCGTGCCCCCCTGTGCTTCGCATGCTCCAGTTCTTCCAGAATCAGGACGCCGGCGCCCTCACCCATGACAAAACCGTCTCGCTCCTTGTCAAAGGGAATGGAACAGCGGTCCGGGTCTTTGGAAGTGGACAGGGCCGTCAGGGCGGCAAATCCGGCTACTCCGATGGGCGTAATCGAGCTCTCCGCGCCTCCTGCCAGCATCACATCCGCATCACCAGTCTGAATACTGCGGTAGGCCTCCCCCACCGAGTGGGTCCCGCTGGCACAGGCAGTTACCACATTGATGCTTTTCCCTTTTAGCCCATATTGGATAGACACATTGCCGGCCGCCATATTTGTGATCATCAGAGGCACCAGCAGCGGGTTTACCCGGCCGGGCCCTTTTTCCAGCAGTTTCTGATGTTCCCGCTCCATGGCCTGCAGGCTTCCGATACCGCTGCTGACCGCACAGCCTACCATGTAGGGGTCCTCCTCTTCTATCTTAAGGTCCGCATCCGCTATGGCTTCCCCCGACGCAGCCACTGCATACTGGCAGAAGGCCTCCATTCGTTTTGCCGCCTTGAAGTCCATGTAATCTCTGGGGTTGAAATCCTTTACTTCTGCCGCGATGCATGCTTTGTATTCAGACGCATCGAATTTGGTTATTTCCCGGAATCCGGTTTTTCCTGCTTTTAAACCTTCCCAGAAGTCCTGTACATTGAGTCCGATGGGGGTGATCGCTCCCATACCCGTAATCACTACTCTTCTCATATCGCCATACCTCCGTCCACATGAATAATCTGTCCCGTTATATAACTGGCCTGATCGGAAGCTAAAAAGCTGACAACACCGGCGATCTCATCCGGAGTTCCCATCCGTCCCAGCGGGATCTGCGTCTTAACCTGTTCTTTCAGCTTATCCGTAAGTACAGCGGTCATGTCGGTCTGTATGAATCCGGGAGCCACCGCATTTACACGAATCCCGCGGCTGGCCAACTCCCTGGCCATGGTCTTGGTCAATCCGATCACTCCGGCCTTGGAAGCGGCATAATTCGCCTGCCCGGCATTTCCCAATACTCCGGAGACGCTGGAAATATTGATAATATTGCCGGCTCTTTGCTTAATCATCTGCCTGGCACTGTGCCGGATCGTATGGAAGGTTCCTTTCAGGTTGATATCCATCACCTGGTCGAAGTCTTCCTCACTCATCTTCATAATCAGGCCGTCCCGGGTGATACCCGCGTTATTTACCAGAATATCCAGCCGCCCGTACTTATCAACGACTGTCCGTATCATAGCTTCCACCTGCTGAAAATCCGCTACATTGCACTGATAGGTCATGGCAGTTCCGCCATTTTCCATTATCTTCCCTGCCGTCTCGTTGGCCGCCTGTTCAGAGCCGCTGTAATTGATGACAACCGCAGCTCCCTGTTCTGCTAACGAAAGCGCGATAGCCCTTCCGATTCCACGGCCCGCCCCGGTCACCAGCGCGATCTTATCTTTTAACATTTCATTTCCTCCATTACCTTCTTCAGGTCATCGGGCTTTTCGATATTCATCACTTTCGCATCTCTATGGATTTTTTTCACAAAACCGCTGAGTGTCCTTCCCGGACCAATTTCCAAAAAGGTATCGATACCGTCTGCAATCAGCCGTTCCACGCTCTGCTGCCATAAGACGGAGGAATAGACCTGTCTTCCCAGCAGAGGTTTGATCTCTTCCGAATCTGTCACATATTCCGCGGTCACATTTGTGATATAGGGGATCTGAGGGTTCCGAAGCAGGATAGGTCTTAACACCTCTTCCAGCTGCCTTCCCGCATGTTCTAATAATTTAGAGTGAAATGGTCCGCTGACTTTTAACGGAACTGTTCTTCTGGCTCCGGCCTCTTTTAATGACTCACAGGCTTTCGCCACCGCATTTTCCTCTCCGGTTATGACGATCTGTCCGGGGCAATTATAATTGGCGACAGACACGATACCTTCTGTCTCCCCGCAAATCTTCCGGATCAGCTCCGCGTCAGTTCCCATAACAGCCGCCATAGCACCTCCTGCCGGTACGGCTTCCTGCATCAGGATTCCCCTTTTGCGCACAACCGCCACCGCATCCGCAAAGCTCATGGCTTTTCCGGCCAGAATCGCCCCATACTCACCCAGGCTTAATCCGGCCGCCGCGTCCGCGCGGACCCCTTCCGCCTCGATAACGGCCAGCATGGCCGCCGAAACCGTCAGCATGGCTGCCTGTGTATATGCCGTTATATCCAGCCTCTCATTTTGCTCGAAGCAAAGCTCCTTCATATCCATAGAGAGAACATCCGAGGCCGTCTCAAATATCCGGCGGCTTTCTGCAAACTGATCATAAAATTCTTTTCCCATGCCGGCATACTGGGCTCCCTGCCCGGGAAATATAAAAGCTAGTTTCATATGTGTTTCTCCTGTTATTTTCATTTCTCAGCCTATTCCGCTTATAGCAGACCGAATTTCGCGTCACGATATACTTTGATATTCAAACCATTTATTCAAAAGAATGGAGACGCCTCTTCCGTTTTTTTATCAATCATAATATACGGATGAAAGTGTACGTCCCCTATGTTTTATCCTATGTTCCAGTCTTTCTCCAGCAAAGCTTTGGCTTCCCCGATCATTTCCTGAATGATTTCGGCACAGCTTTGCTCCTTCTTGACCAATCCGGCGATCTGTCCGGCCATTACCGTACCGCTCTTGACATCGCCATCCATCACTGCCTTACGAAGAGATCCCAGTGTCATATATTCCAGTTCTTCAAAGGAAGCGCCCTCCTGTTCCAATTTCAGATACTCTCTGGTCATTTGGTTACGCAGCGACCGCACCGGATGGCCGGTAGTGAGGCCCGTCACCTCGGAATCGATATCCCGGGCCTTTATCACTTTCTGTTTATAATTCTGATGTACAATGGATTCCTCCGCCACAACAAACCGGGTCCCCATCTGAACTGCTTCCGCTCCCAGCATCAGCGCAGCTGCCATTCCTCTGCCATCGCCGATACCGCCGGCCGCGATCACCGGGATCTGCACCGCATCCGCCACCTGCGGAACCAAGGCCATCGTAGTCGTCTGTCCGATATGTCCGCCGGACTCACATCCTTCCGCCACTACCGCGTCCGCCCCGTGTTTCTCCATCCGTTTCGCCAGCGCCACCGAAGCTACAACCGGGATCACACGAATCCCCGCCTCCTTCCACATAGGAATAAAAGGTTCCGGGTTCCCGGCCCCGGTAGTCACCGCAGCCACTTTCTCCTCTGTAACCATCAACGCGATATCCTTCGCATGGGGGCTCAATAACATAATATTTACGCCAAAAGGTTTATCCGTCAGCTCCCTAGCTTTCCTGATCTCATCCCTTACAACCTCCACAGGCGCGTTGGCTGCTCCGATCAGGCCGAAGCCTCCGGCCTGTGATACCGCCGCCGCCAGGGAATGTTCCGCCACCCAGGCCATTCCGCCCTGAATAACCGGATATTGTATATTCAGCAGTTCAGTTACTCTGGTTTTCATCTATTCCACACCTTTAGCTTTAAGGTAATCCATAACTTTGCCAACCGTAGTCAGTTCCGTGAGATCCTCCGCCGGAATTTCCACTTCATAATTTTCCTCCAGCGCCATAACCAGCTCGAACAGATCCAGCGAATCCGCGCCCAGGTCCTCCTTAAAAGAAGTTACCTCGGAAATCTCCGCTTCCTCCACATTCAACTGCTCCGCTATGATCTCTCTCATTTTTTCCAACATGATTATATTCTCCTTTATTTTGAACAACAAATATTTTGATATTCAAAGTATATCTCCCAGGTCCACTTCTGTCAATAGTTTTTTTGATAGGGTTTTATGTTCATTGTTACTATTCACGGCCAATTTTGGTAAATGGGGATTTTGTGAACGAAGGTCCGGGAAGGGAGGGAGGCGGTCCGGCCTTTGGAACCGGGCGGCGAATCCCGTGGGGCCAAATCACTTCGGCCGGACCTAAGAATGGCTAACTCCGAAGGCTGGAGAACCTC
>NZ_JAWDIY010000039.1:0-43730 GCF_032380655.1 Diplocloster hominis
GACAAGGTGGATAGGGCAGAGGTGGAAGTGCAGCAATGTACGGAGCTGACTGCTACTAATAGGTCGAGGGCTTGACCAGAATGGTCTGAAGGTTCAAGATAAGAGGCTTTGAAAAGAGCTGAACGGATGGTAATGATTTTTACAGTGTGTAGTTTTGAAGGTACATGTCAATTGTATATAATCCTCGATAGCTCAATGGTAGAGCATTCGGCTGTTAACCGAAGGGTTGTTGGTTCGAGCCCAACTCGGGGAGTTTATGAAAACCGTAAATATTATTATTTACGGTTTTTTCTGTACATTGTAGAAATATGCAATGGAACCTTCACCAATTTTGACATTAATTTAGACAGAGGAAGGCAAGAAGGCACCCAAAGTGCGAATAACGGCTTACTAAGGGCGATGTGTTATTACAGGGCGTAACGCTTATTAGCTGCCGAATACGCGTCTGGTACTGCCTCTTGGTTGTTCTTTGGGAAGTAACATGCAGTACGGCTGTATGGGACATTTACAGGCTCAGGGAATCACTTATATGGAAAGAATCTGGCAAAGAAAGTCCTACATAGGAAACAAAAAAGGAAGGCTAACTCATTCATGAGCAGCCTTCCTTTCACATATAACGGATCTTATAATCTGCAAACGTATAATCTGAATAATAAATTAGGAATTCGTCTTTTACGATTTAGCCGTTCATCTTATTCGTAAATGATCTGTCTGCCATTCTGCGCTATACCGATAAACGTCTTACCTGTGTTCAGGACAATTTCATTTCCATTATCATCGTAATATTTGGTAGGTTCATTATCGGATGATTTTTTCCAGGTGATGTGAATGCCTTTTCCTTTTGTAAAGTAATATCCATCGCTGGTGGTGTCTTTTACATTGAATCTCAAATACTTATTATCCTGGCGGTAATCCCAATAAGTGCTCTGTACAATTACATTATCGAAGGAGAGCTGTTTGTCGGTGAGCTTATCGATCTGAGGCTGACCATACAGGGATTTGTAGTAAACACCCTCCTCTTCGTTGTATTCCAGTGATGTCTTGGTGGTAGTGAAAATCTTGGAAAAATCAATCTTCTTCGCATCAAAGACACCGGGCGCATCTTCCAGGGTATTGGGCTCGGAGACGGTGGCGAAGGTAAAGTGATCAGGATGATAATATTTTTCCCTGTGTTCAGTCTCATAACCCAGGGCGGATATGGCAGCTGTAAGTTTTTCACCGTTGGTGTAGCCGTTATGAATCGTGGGATTCTTTGGATCGGAACGGTAGAAGGCCTCGCTGCCCAGAGCCGGTGAGCTGTTACCGGGTACCCCGACAGAGGCTGCGCTTAAATTATCCACATCGGAACGGTCAACCATTTCTCTGAGATAAAACGGTCCGCCCCAGTGGATGTAGAAAGCATCCCATTCCTGAGACCAATAGACATAATAATCACGGCCGCTTCGTATATTTCCGATCTGTTTCAGATCCTGCCACTGTTCGATTACACCCATCTGACGGGACATTTCGCCCTCTTCCATACATTCATACAGGACTCCGGCGGAACCAATACCATACTGTGGCTGGGAACCTTTGTCTGTAGGAAACATAACGGCTATGGGCCGGGCAGAAGCAGTTTCCGGGGATATCCATTCGTTGGTCATGACACTGCGCACCATACCTTCTTCCGGAGGTTCGTCAGATTTGACCTGCTCAGTATCTTGCGTGTCGTTCTCTTCCGGTGCAGGAGCCGTGCTTTCCACAGGCGCCGGTGTTTCTTTGCTTTCAGCATCTTTTTCTTTGTCCTTACCGCATCCGGTCAGCGCCAGGGTGACAGTCAGGGACACCAGTAGAAGAATACTATATTTCTTCATCTTTTTACCCTCTCTTTTTAAAATTTCAGTTTTCTATTTGTCCGGCCGAAAAAGATATCGTTCGGAAAATGAACAGAAAACATATATATCTTTTATCTTAACACACTGGTACTGGTGAATACAATGACAAATTGTGATGAAAAAATTTAAAAACCCCCTTGCCAAATTAAAAAAGATATGCTATTATAGTCAAGCGTCAGGTTAGCAGCCAGACAGAAAACTGATAAAAAGACAATGCGAATCTCTCCTTGAGTCTGGTACAGGTACCAACTCAGGAATTAGATCTGGCTCCATGGTCAAGCGGTTAAGACACCGCCCTTTCACGGCGGTAACAGGGGTTCAAATCCCCTTGGAGTCATTTTGAGGTTACGCCGATGTGGCTCAATTGGCAGAGCAGCTGATTTGTAATCAGCAGGTTATCGGTTCGAGTCCGATCATCGGCTTTTGCTTGCGGACCTTTAGCTCAGTTGGTTAGAGCAACCGGCTCATAACCGGTCGGTCCTGGGTTCGAGTCCCCGAAGGTCCATTTTTAACAAAAAGATTTTGGCCCAATGGCTCAGTTGGTTAGAGCGCCGCCCTGTCACGGCGGAGGTCGCGGGTTCGAGTCCCGCTTGGGTCGTTTCTATTCGAATATTCGTGTGTGGGATCTTAGCTCAGCTGGGAGAGCATCTGCCTTACAAGCAGAGGGTCACAGGTTCGAGCCCTGTAGGTCCCATTCGGGGTTTATACTCTGAATGCCGGCGTGGCGGAACTGGCAGACGCACAGGACTTAAAATCCTGCGGGACTAATCTCCCGTACCGGTTCGATTCCGGTCGCCGGCAGTAACGAAAAGCTTCAAGTGTTGATACTACAGCATTTGGAGCTTTTCCTTTTTATTCAGCAGGGATATCCCGTTTAATGGACAGAGCGGTTACGGGAGCGCGTTACCAGAGGACTGCATCGAATTGATATTATGTTACATATTTGCTATAATTATATCAGTTTGTAATTACACAGGATAATACTGTATTTCCCGAACACAGGGAGCTGTGAAATCGGAGGACATTTATGAAAAATCCAGATAATATTATGGAAGGATTTCAACTGGACTCGAAACTGTTTTATGAGGCAATCATCAACAGCACCGACGACTACATTTATATTATTAATATGAAGACGGATGTGGCGCTGGTCACCCCAAACATGCAGCGGGACTTCGAACTGCCGGGGAGGGTAGTGAACGGTTTGGTAGACGTGTGGGCAAAGCTGATTCATGAGAGGGATAAAGAGCGCTATTTTAATTCCATTGACCTTATGCTGCGAGGAGAGACCAACGAGCACAATGTAGAATACCAGGTGAAGAACCGGAAGGGTGAGTACATATGGATTCTGTGCCGGGGAATCCTGCAGCGGGATGAGAATGGGGAACCTTTGATGTTCGCAGGCGTGGTCAGTGAGCTGGGAAAGCAGGGCAAGATTGATTATATCAGCGGGCTGTTCACACACAGGGAATGTGAGAAGAAGATCGGCGGATTATTTGAAAAAGGTCTGGCGGATTCCTGCGGTATTATGCTGTTGGGACTGGACGATTTCATACGGATCAACGATCTGAACAGCCATGCCTTCGGGGACGCGGTTCTGCGGCAGTTTGCCCAGGGGGTTCAGCAGCTTCTGCCGACGGAGGCCAGCATATACCGGTTTGACGGGGATGAATTCGCGATTGTATATCCAGACGCCGCCTCAGAAAAACTGGAATCCCTCTATGACAAAATATATGCGTACTGCAATCATCCGCAGCGGTTGGATGAAGTTACGTATTTTTGTACAGTGTCGGCAGGTGCCGCATTATTGGGGAGGGACAGCGATAATTACCCGGGGATTATCCGATGTGCATCCAGTGCATTGGAAGCTTCCAAAAAACGGGGAAAGAATGTTCTGACACTGTATTCGCCGGAATTGATGCAGGGGAAGATCCGGGCACTGGAAATGACCAATCAGCTGCAGCTCAGTGTGATGGAAGGAATGAAAAACTTCCGTTTGGTTTACCAGCCCTTTGTGTATAGCGACAGTCTGAAGATCGCGGGAGCGGAAGCCTTATTGCGCTGGTCCTGTGAACCTTTTGGCGAGGTGTCTCCTATGGAATTCATTCCGCTACTGGAATCCAGCGGCTTGATATTGCCTGTGGGTAAGTGGGTATTGGATCAGGCTGCCATGACCTGCAGGGCGTGGAGTGAGGTACAGGATGATTTTGTTATGAATATCAATGTTTCCTATTTACAGATGCTGGATGAGGAGTTTATTCCCACGGTGGAACAGACCCTGTGCAAGTATGAGGTTGATCCGAAACATATTGTGTTAGAGCTGACGGAAAGCTATTTCGTCACTAATATGGGGGCGCTAAGAGAGACGTTCCGCAGACTCAGGGATTCCAATATAAAAATCGCCATGGATGATTTTGGCACCGGCTATTCCTCGCTGGGAATGCTGGCACAGTCACCGGCGGATATTGTGAAAATAGACCGGTTGTTTATTACGGATATTGCAGAGATGAAGAATGCGTTTAACCGCAATTTTATCGGTTCCGTGATCAAACTCTGCCACAGTGTGGGAATCGCTGTGTGTGTAGAAGGCGTGGAGCGGACCGAGGAACTGGATGCGGTCTGTAATATGGAGGCGGACTGCATCCAGGGATTTTACATTTCCAGACCGATATCGGAAGAGACATTTCGGGATAAATATCTGACGGAACATGGAACAGTCTGTACACAGACACCCGTGTGATCCCAGATAAGCAAGGGTAAAAGGAAAAACATTCATGGTGATGGAACTTTGGAAGGCGATAACAGAAAATGCGGATGTCCGGCAGAATCTCAGCAAACTCCGTATGGAAATAAAGCAGCAACAGGGAAAAGAAGAGCTGCGGCAGGGTATCAAAGGGAACGAAGAAAGACTGGCGGAGCTTCTCCGGCATGAGGATGCCAAAACGAGAAAAAATGCGGCATTGCTGATGGGGGAACTGGGGGATGATCTTTACCTGGACGCGCTGTATGAGGCTTATGAGGCTGAGCCGCAGCGTTTTGTGAAAAGTTCCTATCTGACTGCGATGAAAAATATGGATTGTAAAAGGTACAGGGATCAGCTGAATAAGCGCCTGGATCTTTTACTTACAGAGGAAATGAACCCGGAAAATCAAAAACATCTGACGGAGGAAATCCGCTGTCTGTCGGATCTGCTGGTTGGCCTCCAAGGCGTAATACAGCATTCGTTCAGGGGAATGGAAGAAACCTACGATATTATTCTGCTGACGAACCGGGATCATCAGGACGTAACACTGCAGGCACTGGAGAAATACGAGCCCCGGGCGCAGGCCAAGATATTTGGGGCCGGAATTACAGCGCGGGTTAAGAATCTGAACTGGGTTAATAAAATCCGTACCTACCAGGAGCTGCTGTTTGTGGTGAATGGATTGCGCACCTGCCCGGCTGGTGCGGAGGATGCGGCCCAAGCGGTTGTACAATCAGGGGTTTTTGATTTCCTTTACAAGGCTCATCGAGGACAGCCTCCTTATTATTTCCGGATCGAAGTAAAGAGTAAGAGGGAGCCAGGGGCCAGAGGGGTGTTTGCCAAACGTCTGGCCGCACGGATAGAACAGTTGTCTGAGCGCAGGCTGATCAATTCCGTATCCAGTTATGAATTTGAGATCAGATTGATCGAGAACCGGGCGGGAGCTTTTAACGTGCTGGTGAAATTATTTACCATCCGGGATGAACGCTTCTCTTACCGGAAGGAAGTCACAGCGGCCAGCATAAAGCCGGTGAACGCCGCGCTTACCGCGTCGCTTGCCATGGATTATCTGAAGGAAGACGCAGCTGTGCTGGATCCCTTCTGCGGCGTGGGAACCATGCTGATCGAGCGGTACAAGGCTCTTAAGGCCAACACTTCTTATGGGATCGACTACCTGGCGGAAGCGGTCCAAAAAGCCCGTCTGAACACAGAGGCAGCCGGACAGATCATTCATTATGTTCACAGAGATTTTTTTGATTTTCAGCATGAGTATCTTTTTGATGAGATCTTTACCGATATGCCGTTTCGCTCCGGTCAGAAGCCGGAGGAAGAGATCCATGAGCTGTACCGGAAGTTTTTCCCGGCTGCGGGGAAGGTTCTGAAAGAAGACGGGACCATGGTGCTATACACCCATAACCGGGATGACGTCAGAAAATATTCCGCGGCAGGTGGTTTTCGGCTGAAGGAAGAATTCGTCATATCAAAAAAAGAGGGAACCTACGTGATGATCCTTCGGAAGGGACAGTTAAAGGGGAGATGATATATGAGCATTACGATCAGAGATCTGCTCCATCTGCCGTCCTTAAGTTCGGCCAGGGTTGTGGCCGGCCACAGCGGTCTTGATAAAATCGTAGCGACCATATCCGTGCTGGAATATGCAGAGCCTACGGCCTTTCAGGACGAGTTGTTTCAGAATAATGAATTTTATGGCAGTGAGATCGTCATCACAGGCCTGATCACGATAAAGGATGATGTGGGCGCCCAGTGCCGGTGTATCCGGCGGCTGCACGAGGCAGGAGAAGTCGGCTTGATCCTGTATTACGTGGGGATCTTTCTGCCGCGCATAAGTCCGGAGCTCATAAGCCTGGCGGATGAACTGGGCTTTACGCTGATCTGTATGCCGGAGAACCGTATGGATCTGCGCTACAGCGAGGTGATCTATGAAGTGACGGAGGCGATCGTGAAGGACCGGATGGGGGATGCCTATCTGGTGGGAGAGATGCTGGAGAGGATCGCATTTTTGCCGGACATACAGAGAAATATGGATTCGGTGCTGCGGATGTTAAGTGACCGGCTGACCAGCTCCCTGTTTTTGACTGACGCACAGTTCCATGCGGTTAATATAGAGACGTGGCCGAGAAATGGAAACATTGGGTTTGAGGAGATCGCGGAGTATTTTGAACGGCAGACGGAACGGCTGCCGGCGGGGCCGCAGATGATCACGGTCCATCGGCGGGATTTTTGTATTTTCCACAGCTGTTTAAAAGACATGAACCAGTCAAAACTTCATCTCATCCTGCTGAAAGAGAAGGCAGCGCTGCCCGAGGCGCTGTGCAGGCAGGCGCTGGAGGTGGTTCGGCTGTTTATCAGCATCTGGAGCCAGGGACACGGGAATGTGGGGCGGGAAGAGCTGGTGCGGGCGATTCTGAAAGATGAGCCGGTTAAAATGAGACGGCTGGCAGAGATTCTGCACGTGGATGTGGAAGCGATTCATCACATGATTTTGATCCGGCTTCCGGAAGGGGAAGACGGTGAGTCGCAAAAATCGGTACGGTATCTTCTGGAGCAATGTGCCCGTTTTCTGAAGGAATCCTATGAAACCAGTCTGTCGGCAGTATATGAACATAATCTGGTCTTGTTTACAGGAAATGAAAGGATCAGAGGCGGATGGATGAACATTCTACGCCTGCTGTTAGAAGAGCTGAAGGAGCAGGTCCCGCAGGCCGCCCTGGCGGCAATCCGGGGGCTGGAAAATACGGCGGAAGTCCGGAAAGCCTTTTTAGACTGCATAGAATATATGGATACAGCCAGAATGATATTTCCAGGCAGAGAGATCATCACGCTGCAGGAAATCCGGTTTGCGCGCAGGTGCCGGGAGATACTGGACACAGGGGAAGCCGCGGTGGAACAACAGCTGGCGATCTTCCGGGGCTTGGACAGACAAAAGGACAAAGAGCTGTACCAGACATTGGAAGTTTATCTGCTGGATGCGGATCAGAGCGTGACGGTCACAGCCGAGCTGCTCTATGTCCACAAGAACACCATCAAATACCGGATCGGCAGACTCAGCGAGATCCTGCAGTGCCGGGTCAGCGAATTGCCGGGAGCCTTTGACCTGTACCAGGCGGCTGCGGTAAAAAGGCTGTTGGAGGGGAACGTATCTTTGTCCGAAAGGACAAAAACCGAACGGTAAATTTTTGCCGGGAGCCTAATTACAAATCCGATTCAATAAATTTATAATAGAACGTATAAGCCGGCGGCGGTTTGCCGCCGGTATTCTATTTCACAGGACGAAGCACCTGCCTGTGAAAATCTAAAGAGTGCCAAAGGAGGGTATCAATTGAGAAAAATAGGATTACAAGAAATAGAGGATATCGCTCTGGGAGCCGCGCTGTTAGGCGCCGGCGGAGGAGGAGATCCCTATATCGGAAAATTGGTGGCCATGGGGGCTGTGAAGGAATGCGGTCCGGTGGATCTGCTGGACCCGGAGGAAGTACCGGACGACGCGCTGATCGTCCCGATCGCCATGATGGGAGCGCCGACGATTCTGGGAGAGAAGGGAATAGGCGGGGAGGAATACAAAACCCTGACCGATATGGTATCCCAGTTTTTTGGACGGGAAATCTATGCGTTTATGCCCATCGAGGCAGGCGGAGTAAACAGTATGCTGCCAATCGCCGCGGCCGCCAGGATGGGGCTGCCGATGGTGGACGCAGACGGAATGGGCCGGGCTTTCCCGGAACTGCAGATGGTGACGTTCACGATCGGCGGGATGAAGGCGACGCCAATGGCGCTGACCGATGAAAAAGGCAACTGCGCCATCTTCCGGACCATAACCAACCAGTGGACGGAGGAGCTGGCCAGGGCGGTGACCATGAGCTGCGGCGGTTCCGTCTCAGTGGCGCTGTACTGCATGGATGGGAAGAATCTGAAAGCCTACGCGGTAAAAAATATAGTAACCAGAAGCCAGAAATTAGGAGAAGCCATACGGAAAGTAAAAGAGATCCCCACTGGCACTCCGGAGGAGAATTTCCTGGCGTACTCCGAAGGATTCCGTCTCTTCCGGGGAAAGATCAGTGATGTGCTCCGGGAGACCAGGGAAGGCTTTAACTTCGGAAAGGTCATTCTGGACGGGATCGGCGAATACAAAGGCCGCCGGGCGGCGGTGGAGTTCCAGAACGAAAACCTGACGGCGGAAGTGGACGGTGAAATCCTGGCAACGGTGCCGGATCTGATCTGTCTGGTGGATGCGGAGACTTTTTATCCGGTAACGACAGATGCGTTAAAATACGGAAAACGGGTTCTGCTGATCGGGCTGAAGTGTTTTGAAATGTGGCGTTCCGAGGAAGGACTTAAGCTGGTGGGGCCGCGGTATTTCGGCTGTGACACGGATTACATACCGGTAGAAGAGAGGGTGAAAGGGGGACGCACAGATGTATAGGCTGGGTATTGACGTAGGAGGAACGAATACGGATGCTGTCCTGATCGATGAGCAGCTCCAGGTGACGGCGGAGGTAAAATATCCGACCTCAGCGGATATTTACGATGGAATCGTGGGCGCGCTGCGGGAGGTCCTGCGGGTATCCGGCGTGGACAAATCGGAGATATCGATGGCAATGCTGGGAACCACACAGTGCACCAATGCGATCGTTGAGCGCAAGCATCTGGCTCCCATCGGAATCCTGCGGATCGGGGCGCCGGCTACCAGAGGAATCCGTCCAATGGTGGACTGGGCGGAAGATATCTGCCGGATCGCAGCAGGCTCTGCCATCGTAGGCGGAGGTTTTGAATATGACGGCAAAGAGCTGGCCCCTTTTGACCGGGAGGCAGCCCGCGCTTTCTTTGAGGAAATGAAGGGACAGGTGGAAGCCATCGCCATCTCCTGTGTATTTTCCACGGTCCGGGACGACCATGAGAAAGAAGCGGCGAAGCTTTGCAGAGAGATCATGGGAGAAAATATCCCCATCTCCATATCCAGTGAGATCGGTTCAATGGGCTTAATCGAGCGGGAGAACGCGACCATATTAAACGCCGCCCTGTGCCAGGTAGCCAAGCGGTTCACAGAAGGATTCGCCAGAAGCCTTCAGGAAGAGGGGGTAAATAACGCCAGAATCTATCTGTCCCAGAACGACGGAACCCTGATGACCATGGAATACGCCCGCAGATACCCGATCCTGACCATCGCCTGCGGGCCGACGAATTCCATCTGCGGTGCCGGTTATCTGAGCAGCCGCAAAGACGCCGTAGTGATCGACGTAGGAGGCACCACAACGGACCTGGGTGTCATCCAGAACGGCTTCCCCAGGGAATCCGGGGTCGCCGTCACCATCGGCGGCGTACGCACCAACTTCCGCATGCCGGATGTGATCTCCATCGGCCTGGGCGGGGGTTCCATCGTCCGGCAGCTGCCGGACGGAAGTGTCACCGTAGGGCCGGACAGTGTCGGCTATGAGATCACGACAAAAGCATTAGTATTCGGCGGAGACACCATGACAGCCACCGATGCAGCGGTACGTCTGGGCATGGCAGATATCGGGGATAAGTCTCTGGCGGCTAACATGGAAGAAGAGACAGCCAAAAAAGCCATGGAAGCCATCCGGGCATTCATCGAAGACGGAATCGACGCCATGAAAACCTCGAATCAGGCGGTAGATGTCATCCTGACCGGCGGTGGTTCAATCATCGTCCCGGAAGATCTGAAAGGGGCCGCCGCAGTGACCAAGCCGGAACACTACGGCACAGCCAACGCCATAGGCTCCGCCATATCCAAAGTAAGCGGAACCCTGGAACAGCTGATCAATTACGACGAAGTCCCCCGCGAAGAAGCCCTGGAGCAAGCCCGCATAGAAGCCACGGAGCTGGCCATATCAGCAGGCGCCCTCCGCGATACCGTAGAGATTATCGACATAGAAGACGTGCCCCTGGCCTATTACCCCGGCAACACCAACAGGGTAAAAATAAAAGCCGCCGGTAAACTGGCATAACCATGTCAAGCTGCCAGCCAACCTTCTCAGCCGGTATACAAAGTACATGCTCTATAAAAATATCGCGTATATAAATGAATTACCAAAAGCTCCCAATACGCCCTATCCCATGCATCTTTGCCATCACCAAAGCAGGAGCGGGCTGGGCCGGGGGCGGAAGCCGGGCGGGGGAGCAAATGTCACGGGCGCCAAATCGCTTGAGGCCGGATCTTAGAACGAGTTACGCAGAAGAGGGCAAAACCCCGCAGAACCCGGGGCACTGTTTGAGCCGGTTTCCGGCGAGTTTGCCCCGGGTTCTGCTAATAGGGGGTTTGGCCCTCTTCGGAGTTACTCGTTCTTAGATCCGGCCGAAGCGATTTGTCGCCCGTGACATTTGCTCCCCCGCCCGGCTTCCGCTCCCGGCCCAGCCCGCTCCGGCCCTTAAGCAGATAAAGATCTACGCCCTATTCAGCATCCCCTGGCTGCGAAGGCATCCTCAGCGTCCTGGCGTTCACTCCGTTCACCTCGATATGGTCATCCACCGCGATGACCAGGCACTGCCGCCCGTCGATCACCCGGGTTTCGATCAGGTCTGTGCGCTCCGGATTCACATTGATTACCACATCCGGGGTCTGGATATTGAATTTACGGACGTTGGCGATGTTCGAGGCCAGCAGCGCCGTTTTTTCACCGGCCACGGTGTCGTAGTCCGTCTCAAAGGTTTCCAGCTTCTCTTCCGGCACACCGCTTTGTTCCAGCAGATGCTTGACATCTGTTTTCGTCAGGGAAAGAGGTTCCGGGGCTTCCTTGAATTCTTCGATCATCTCATTCAAATTCTCATGAATGGTGCGGATTACCTCATAATCACATTCCTCGCCCAGGGTATCGGTAATGATGGCGTTGAACGTCTCCTTCTGGCCCTCCGCAGTCAGAGGCAGGGAACACCCCAGCATCTGGCCGATAAAATCGGGCTGAAGCTCCTCTGCATTTTTGGAATAGTACAGAACACTGTGAAGATCTGTGCTTCGGTCGTTGAAAACAGGGAACAGGAACCCTTTTACCGGATGTTCCACGATCCAGTCCCGGATCCGGTCCTCGATACTGTTCTTTTCGGCGTTATAGCAGAGACCGGGCTTTGATAAATTCACCGGGCAGATACTGCACAGCAGATATTCAAAGACTTCGTCGGAGGCGTCGAACATCTCCGAGCCGTCGGTGGATTTCCCGGGAATATCGTAGGCCGCATGGATCAGCAGAATCAGATAGTTTTCCCCGTAGAAATAGTTTTCAATGACTTTGTCGTAGAATTCTTCCAGAAGCATATCGTCCTGAAGCTTGCTGTCCCGCAGTTTTAGCAGGAATTCCTGTGTGCCTCCCGGCATTTCCTGTTCCAGGGGAAAATCCATATTGATGAGATTTTTTCCGATGGTACCGGACAGGGTTTGTTTGAAAATATCAAAGTATTTGAACATTTCCTCTTCCGGCAGGGAGAGAAAAGCTTCTTTTAATTCCAGTTTTTTTTCTTTTTCCGCGTCCACGTAACAGCCGCAGATCCGGGAAATGGTGCAGTTCTGCGGAGTGTACTGCTTGCGGATTTCCAGTACTTCTTTCTTAATCATAATAGGTACAGCCTTCTTTCTGTTGACATCTGTATGCAAGACATAAGGTTCTCGAAATTTATGTAAGATTTCTAAGGATCCTTTTATAGCGATTTTCGAGGACGATGGATTGGTTTTATCGGGCACCCGATTATCTTAGCATAGTAAAAAGTATTTTACAATGTTGGAAGTTAGGATCCTGTTGGAAGTTAGAAACCGTTGAAGGTTAGGATACCCTAAGAGGAAAATTTGGAGTTATTATGCGTAAATTTAGTCTTTGTCAAGGAAAGCGGGGCTATTTTAAAGAATCCAGCCAAATGCCGTCCTTTACCTGCCAATAGTGCTCCGATAAATCGTCTTCCAGGAAAACCTTCAATGTCTTTGCCATGCCCTTGGCCAGATTCAGCGCGGGCAGTTCGGAGAGTTTCGTCCAGTAGACTTCACCTTCCGGGGAGGATGTCAGAGTACCGGTAAAACGGTTGGTTTTATATAAGAAGATCACATAGCGGATGCCGTCGTCATAGGGCCACTGCTTTATTCCGCAGAGGCAGGGATGGGATATGTAAAGACCCGTTTCCTCATATACCTCCCGGATAACCGCATCGGTAAAGGATTCCGCCGCTTCTACGTGTCCGCCCGGGAAGGCGATGCCTTTCCAGCCGGGGTCTTTCCTGTCCTGAACCAGGACGTGGCCGGCATCGTCATATATCATACACATGTTGGTAAAGATGGTTTTTTCGATTCGATCCATTGTGCGCTCCTGCTTTCTTTTATAATACTTCTATATTGGTGATTATGCTCGTGGATATGCACGATACCTGATTTGAGTGCTTTGCGCAAACCCTATTTTATCATTTTATAATCGTCGGCACAATGGGTATGTTGATAGGTACGTGACAGCCCGGCCGGGAAAAACCGCTGATCCCGGTTCCCTACGCGGAAGAGACAATGCATGGGGTTCAATAGAAACGAAATATTTTTCTCATTGCTGATAGCGCATGAAACCCCGAACAAACTGCAGGATCATCTTTACCATGGCTGCATCTTTGCCGCCGGCGACCGTCAGCATCTGGTCGATGGCTGCCAGCGTCTGTCCCTCGTCCAGCATCTGCTCTCCGGCGATATCGGCCAAGCCTGTCAGAAGACTGTTCCAGTACTGTTGACCATCCGGTATAATAAGCATGATGGAGAGTAGAATACAAACGGCTTTCTTAGCTTCCTGCGTAAGCGGCATATCGTCAAGTTCCTCCGGCGCACAAAACGGTACGCGCCTCCCCGGGCCGGATAACCAATCCCCGTTTACTTTTCCTTCCCTTGGCAGTCCCAGACGCTCATATTGTTCGGCGGGAGCCTTATTTTGCCGCATGAGGGTGCACATTAAGTTTATCAGGCGGAGTTTTAAATCCTCCTTGTCCGTTATTGGGTGTTCCTGGTCAGGGTCTTGTTCCAGATCAAACAAAAGGTCGCCATACCAATAGGCGTTGATATAGGAGTCTGCTTTATATTTCAGCACTGGCACGGGCGCGAACGGCTCCCGTGAAATTTGCGGATTGCGCAGTTCCGGAAGGCTGAACATACTGTCCATATGCATGGGCATCAGAGTGTAGTTGTACAGCGGCCCGTTCGTCTGGCTGACCGGCGCACGCATCAGCACTGCTTTCCCGTCCGTGACATTTACATGAGTGCCGAATGTGCCAAACAATGCGCCTTCCCGGACTGGCGTATCATCCTCAATTACAGGGGTAAGATCCCTTCCGTCCGTGGCATCCGGCGCGTCCACACCGAAAAAACTCAGCAGAGTCAGGGGGATGTCCACCGTCTGCACAAGCGCGCTGCGCCGTTCGTTTGCATGAGCTGTACGTGGATCCCATACAAAAAAGGGGGTGTGCACAATTTCGTTGTAACAGGGCTGTGTATTTTTACCCATCCAGTCTTTTTCGCCCAGCATAAAGCCATGGTCGGTATTTACAATCAGCATGGTATCGTCCCACAGATCAAATTTATCAAAGGCGTCCAGCACGCGGCCAAGGCTTTTATCACAGAAAGCCACGAGAGAGGCATAGAGCTTGTTCAGATGTACCGTTTGCTCGGACGTGTAAGCATTCAGACCATAGTTTGGCCAATCAAGATGCTCGCCGGCGTAACTGTCAGGGTAAAGCCTGACATATTCTTCCGGTACGTAATAGGGCTCATGCGGATCAAAGGTCTCAATCTGTAAAAACCATCTGTCCGCGTTGTGGTTGCGGGCAATGAAGTCTATTCCATTGTTCAGTGTTTGAGTTTGGGGCATTTTCTCCTCGTCAGACAGAAATTTTCTGTTTACCCAGTCCTGACGCCAAAGGGGTCCCGGATGGGGCGACACGGCTTCGGGAATTTCGGGCTCCGCCACCTGGCCCATCCAATGATCCCCCTCCTGACCGCGGCTTTGCTGCCAGCTGTTATAGCGGTTGTGATAGGTGGCCCCGCCATCTTCCCAATAATGGCTGTGGTCACTGACAAGATGAGTGTATACACCTGCTGCTTTCAGACGCTCTATGCAGGAGTCGTCAAAAGGTTCCAGCGGCCCCCAGCTTCGGTGCAGAAAATTGTATTTCCCAGTATGCAGTTCACGCCGTGCGGGCATGCAGGGCAGCCCGCCTGCATAAAAATTATCAAAGGTGAGTACACGTTTTTGTAGCCGCTCAAAATTGGGAAGCTTAGCCCAACTGCATCCGTAGGATGGCAGGGCTTTGCGGTTAAGGGAATCAAACATCAGCATAACGACTTTCATAATGAATTATATCCTCCTTACATTTTTTTACGACTGTATTTCACTGTCCGGCAGTCCTGAATCACGCCTTCCCAGTTCAGGCCAAAAGCAAAATCATATCTGTTGCCTTCACTGTCCACATGGCAGTCCATATCAAAGGGCTTATCTTCATGCTGCATTTCCACCGTCTCCATATTGGCGGGAATCTGCATCGGCAGCAGGCCGGAGGGTTCACTGCAGCCGCTCAGAATTTCCAAAATTGCCTGGGGCATATCCCCAAAAGAAACGAGAATGGCATCAGCGAAGGGTTCAAACTCGGCCATTACCATAGGACCCGGGGTACGAACGCAAACGATGACCGGCTTTTTTCCCATTGCTCTGCGGGCTTCCAATATCATATCGAAATCACTCTCATTGTCGACGGTCACAGTTTTTCCCCTATAGGAACGATTACGGAAACTCTCTTGGGGATCGCCGCCGGCAATGCTCTTTGTCCGGGATACCGCCGCAGTGTAAGGCCGGTATTGCAGGCTGATGGGCACATAACCGTTGCCGCCCGCTTTCACATCCTCCGCGTCATAACCGCGCAGCAGATGGGAAGCGGCGGTGCCTGGCATACGGATAAAGCAAAGGGCTGCATCCGCTTCATCCGGACTGTCCACCACATCAAAATAGCGCGCTGCCAGTTCAGGACTGAAAGGCGGAGCCGATCCCTCGGGAATCTTGTTGCCCAGCCAATCTACAAAGCCGGGCGTGTGTTGGTTGGGAATATACACTTTAGCCTGTTTCGCGAGGGGCAGTACATGAGCCTTATTTTTCAGCAGCACCAGGGATTTTACCTGCGCCTCAAAGCCTTTGGCCATATATGCAGGGCAGCCTACTAGACGGGCTGTGTGCTCAGCGTCCAGATAGGGGTTTTCAAACAACCCGGTGCAAAAGATGTTGCGGAGCAGCCGCTGGGCGGATTTTTGAAACCGGTGTAACATAAAGTCCCCGCCGTGGCGTTCCACACCCAGCTGGTATGCGCCGAGTACCGGCTCTTTTACGTTCAAACCGCCGAATTGGTCCACTCCGGCCATAATGATCTTATAACAGCGCTCCTCCTGAGACAAATGTTCAACGCCCCAACATTTGCCGCCGTACACACTGTCGACCGGGCCCTCATCGGCTGTGATGCCCCAGTCGGTACACACCACCCCTTCATAGTGATACTTTTCCCGCAGAAGAGTTGTGATCAGGTATTTGCTATAGCCGCTGCCAACATTTTCGTTATTCTCGCGGTCTTGCCCGTATACTATCGTATAATAAGGCATCACGGCTGAAGCCTTGCAGGTTTTACCCTCCAGCCGGAACGCCCCCTCCAGAAAAGGCACAAGGTGTTCTTCAAAGTTACCGCCTGGATATACGGAGTATTTTCCGCAGGGGAAGTGGGCGTCACGGCCTGCCTCCACTGCGCCTCCCCCAGGCCAGTGCTTGGCCATGGCGTTTACACTGTCATACCCCCAGCCATCTTGCAGCTCGGCCGCTCCTTTGGAGGTTTGTAAACCGTCGCAATAGGCACGGGCAAGGTCGGCCGCCAATTTCGGACTTTCTCCAAATCCGCCGGAGAACCGTGTCCAGCGGGGTTCGGTACTCAAGTCAATCTGTGGGGACAACGCCGTGGTGATCCCCAGCGCCCGGTATTCTTTGGAAACGACCTCGCCAAAGCTTCTAACTAAAGCTGGGTCAAAGCTGGCGGCCAGGCCCAGGGGCTCGGGCCAGTGGGAGATGTCACCGCCGGCTCCGGCGTCAAACTCAAAAGTGACGGTGGTGCCGTGACGGGGGTCGGAACTGATGTTGACAGGAATGCCTAAGGGCATGGATTCGGCCAGGGCCTGCAGTTCGTTGTTCCAGTTGGCCGCGTCAAATGCTGACTGCACATATACCACCAGCACATGGCGCAGAAAATGGTCTTTGACAAATTCAATCTGCTGGTCGCTCAGTGCATGGACGGGTGCGCCGCTGTCGGCAAATTCCCGGCCCTGATAGGTGTGCCGCCCAAAATAGGGATTGGAGACACTGGGCACAAATTGGTGGGAGCTGTAAAGCATCAATCCGGCGATCTGTTCCACGGTCATGCGGGAAGCCAGGTCTTTGGCCCGGGCATCAAACGGCAGACGCCAATCCTCATAGGGGTGCAGCACGCCGTCTTTGGCCAGGTCCTTGAAATATAAGCCATCCTTTTCGATGATTTTTACGCCGGAGTTTTCATCAAACATCAGCGTCGGGCCGCCGGGGTTCTGAATTTTTTTTAGCTTGGGCATACTATTTTGCATCGGGGAATCTCCTTTTTCTATCCTGTTTTATTATGATTTTATAGTGCGCCGTTGTTCAGATCCCTGAGAATCTTCGGCAGATGTTTGTCCAGAGTGTAGCCGAACAGCAGGATAATGCTGACTACCTGCAAAACGGCGGGGATATAGATATACACGGCCAGAATGGCATTCAAAACGCTATCCGCCTGCACCTTGGCGGAGGCAATATAGCCGCCCCAGGCCAGTACCCAGCCCACCAGGGCGGACCCGATACCGGTTCCCACTTTACTGCCGAAGCTGCTGGAGGAAAAGACCAATCCCTCGGTACGCACCCCGGTCTTCCATTCCCCGTAGTCTATGGTATCAGCCAGCATCACAAAGCCGACTGCGGATACGGGACCCAAACTTAAGCCGCGCAAAGCCTGTCCTGCCAGGGTCAGCGCCATACTTCCGGGATCGATTATCTGGACAACAAATCCTCCCAAGCCTATAAATGAGAAGATCAAACAAACGTTCCGCTTGCCAAATTTCTCTACCAAGGACGTCGAAAAGACCAGAGAAAGCATCATGGGCAGCAAATTAATGATTGTGATAAAACCGCCGAGAGTATCATTACCCAGCCAATAGGCCGCATAAAAGACGTTCACGGCTGCTGTTGCCGAAATGATGGTGATGATAAGATTTGACAGCGTGCGGTTCCACCAATGTTTATTTTTCACCAACGCCAGAAGGGCGGTTTTTACCGGAACAATCTCTCGTTTTTTTTCTGTGTCTGTTAGACGCTCTTTTGTACCGGCAAAGGCACCAAAAAACATAAACGCCGCGATAATGCTTAATATAAGAAAGGTAGTGGTCCAGGCGCCAGGCCCTCCTCCGAAACCGTTGACCATGGGCATGACTATGGCGTTTACTAGAATGGCACAGAGTGTCGCACCTATCATTCGGAACACATTTAGCGACGTTCGGTCCTTTGGATTATCAGTAATAAGGACGGAGAGCAGACAGTATCCCTGGTTTATTGCAGTATAAACTACTGTGGACAGAAGGTTGTAGGTTATGTAGGCATAGACCAGTCTGCCCAGCGGCCCAAGAGAATGTGGTACAGCAAATAGAAGCATGGTCGCTATGGCGAAGGGGATCGCCATCCATAAAAGCCAGGGGCGGGCCTTGCCGAATCGGCTTTTGGTCCTGTCCAGGATCAGCCCCATGATGAGATCAGAGATGCCGTCCAGTACGCGGGACAGTACGAACATGGTACCGATGGCGGCTGCTGCGATGCCAACGGACTCAGTATAATAATAAGTAGAAAAGGCTGTTACGCCGCTCCAGACGATGTTGCTGGCAAAGGCGCCCATACTATAAGCTGTTTTTTCCCGCAGAGAGATTTTTTCCTTTACGCGATAACTTACCGTTAATTCTTTGTCCAATTTTTTTCCTCCTCTGTATCAATAATGTGTATGAGTATTCCATCGTTTCCGACTTTGTGATATAGTAAAACGGATGGAAGTATATTAATTATTATAGTGCAACAGCGGAATATTTCTGTGCGGAATAAACGCTTAAAGGCTGCTTTGTGTATCATTTTGAACACAGTAATAGGGGACGGATTATGGACACGGATAATTATTGGAAGTTATACAACCGAACGAGAACCGGAGGGCAGCCCAGGAAATTTCTCTATTCCACTGTGGTTGAAAACCAATCCTCCCTATGGATGTCCGCGGTGAGTCCTTTGGAAAATCGTAATATCTGCATCAGGCATGCCGATATGGCGCAGAGCTATCAGTTGGAAGCTGTATGGCAGGGCAGCCAGCACCCGGATGATGAGATTGTGCTGCAAAGCCATGACTATTTTGACATGATTCTGGTTGTGCAGGGGGAACTGGAGATTATGATCGAGACAGGCCGCTTCCGTTTTGAAACCGGAGATGCCGTGCTTTTGAACCGCAATACACGGAACTATATCTTTCAGGGGCAGGATGCTGCCTTTATGGCGCTGTGCCTCTCCAAGGAATACCTGTCGGAATGGCCCCAAGGACGGGAAATGCTGGTAAATAAGCACCGAAAAACCGGCGTTTTTTTTGCCCGTAACCTGCAAAGCGATCTGGACGATAACAAGGACTACATGGAATACCGCCTGTACCATGGCGCGGCCGGTGATGAAGCCATTGGCATGATGAATGATATATTTTCCGAGCTGCAGAAGCGCGCGCCCGGATATACCCATGTTCTGCGCGGACTGGTATTTCGCCTGTTCGGCATATTGGAGAATGGACAGGCTTACCAGACCTTGTATGTGAATCTGGGCTGCGCAGCCAGCCGGGACCTTGTGGATGAAATCAAGCGGTATCTCAGTCATGTTAAAAGACGTGTCACGAGGGATGAGCTGTCGAACCAATTCCACTACAGCCGCAACTACATCGCTAAAGTGTTCGCTAAATACACCGGAGAATCCTTGCAGGAATACAACCGGAGGATCTACCTCAACGAAGCAAAACGCCTGCTCACAGAGAGCCGCAGGAACATCAGCGAGATCGCGGAGCAGGTGGGGTTTGTGAACCGAACACAATTTTATACACTATTTCGGGAATATACGGGCATGTCTCCGCAGGAGTACCGGACTTCGGTTAGAAGCCCCGGTCAGGACGAGCGGAAAAATGCTGATCATTAAATGATGGTGACGGAAAAATGAAAAAATTATTCTAACTCTATTGACAAAATTTGAGAATGTTGTATAATATCTACTGTTACGGGTTTTCATTCAAAGAAAATTCGTGTGCGTGTAGCTCAGCTGGATAGAGCACTTGGCTACGGACCAAGGTGTCGGGAGTTCGAATCTTCTCACGCACGTCATAAACCCTTGTAAACTACAGTTTTACAAGGGTTTTTACGTGTTAAAATATAAAGCAGACTTTGCTGAATTTTGGAATAATATAAACGGTAAGGTGGAAGAAGGGTATATCATAATAAAAAAGCGGAACCGTTTCGCCCCCTGTAAGACAGGTGTGAAAGAGGAGGAGCGTTCCATAATTCTTATTCGGGTAAAAATGTACTTGGAGTATGCTTATGAAGAATAGTAACAGGCGTCAACCATTGGGAAAGCGTTTAATACTGAATGTACTCTTTTTTTTAATCCTACCGTTAATTTCGGTCGCAGTGATTATCAATATACTGGTTTCCGCAACTTTGGCGGATCGGATCTGCCGGCAGCAGTCTGCCGCGCTGAAACAATGCGAGTTCGGGTTAGAGGAACTTTTGAAAGATATGGAATATCTGTCTCTCGTTTTATTATCTAATAACAATGTCCAAACCATTGTGGATGACGATGCAGAGATTGTCAGAACCAAGTTCGATCTGTCGAATGACATTCAAACTCTGCTGGAAACACGAGACTACATACAGTCGATCTGTATCAGCAAGGAAGATGACATCGTGTTCCAATTCAAGGATATTGTCGCCAAAGAGAACAGTTCGTATCGGGATGCCGTAGAGTCATTGGACGGCCGAGTATATTGGACGCCGGCCTATGAGCTGACCGACCGCATCCTGGGGAACGGGCCGGTGCGTGTGATATCTCTGATGCGGGAGATCAGGAGCCTTTATAACTGGAAACCCCTGGCGATTGAGCGGCTGAGTATCGCGGAGGAAACGCTTTGCAGCTATTATGATGATCTGTATATAGATGACGGTGGTAAGCTATTTGTGATAAATGAGGACGGCTGCGTGATCTCCTCTCCGGATAAACAATTAATCGGACGGGACATGAGCGGCCAGGCTTATATGGCTCAAATACGATCCGGGGAAGAAGAGTTTTTTAAAACGACTATCGATCAGAAGCGGTACTGGGTGTTTCAGCTCGAAATTCCCTCAACTGGCTGGCATGTGATTCAAATCTTACCCAATAGTATGATCCGTGGCCAGATGGGTGTGATCAATCTGTATATGGCATTCAGTATCCTGATTTGCATCCTGTTTGCGATTACATTCTATTTTTTGCAGAAAAAGACTGTAGTTCAGCCGATTATCAAATTGTCGGACGAGATGAAACAGGTCAGAACCGGTAATTTCAAACTGCATCTGGAAGTACGAAACGGTGACGAGATCGGGGACCTGGGCGAGTCCTTTGTGGAAATGGTAGAAAAGATCGATGAGCTGATCAATCAGATTTATAAAACGGAGCTGGCGGAAAAAGAGGCAAGATTAAAAACACTGGAATCCCAGATCGATCCGCATTTTCTTTTTAATACCCTGGATACCATACGCTGGATCGTCCTGCGCAACGGCGATCGGGAAGCGGCAAAACTTGTAAGCGCCCTTGCTGATATTTTCCGCCAGGTTCTCAATGAGGGCCGGGAGATGACGACCATCGGCGATGAAATCAGCCAGGTACAAAAATATATGATGATCCAATCCTATCGGTTTGGTGACAGAATCCGCATGGAGACGGAAGTGGATCAGACTGTTTTAGATTGCCGGACGATTAAGCTGATTCTGCAGCCCTTAGTGGAAAATGCAATCAAGCACGGCCTGGAATGTAAGCTGGGTACCGGAACGATCCGCTTGAAGGTTCAAAAAGCCTCGGATACGATCTGTATATCCGTGGAAGACGACGGAATTGGCGCGGATGAGGCGGTTATAAGCGAAAAGATGATGGAACAAGAGGATACATTCACGGTATTTGCACTGAAAAACATTGACCGCAGGGTGAAACTTAAATTCGGGCTGGAGTATGGCCTGAGATTTTCAAGTAAAAAAGGCGTCGGTACAAAAGTGGATGTTCTGATTCCTCTTATAAGGGGGGAATACGGTAGTGAAGCTGTTGATCGTGGATGATGAGGCAATCATCCGGGAGGGGTTGCGCTCATCAATTGACTGGCAGGAGATCGGCATTGATGCGGTTTATACCGCAGAAAACGGTCTGGAAGCGCTGGACTCATTTTGCACTCACGGACCAGAGATTGTAATCACCGATATCAAAATGCCCGGTATGGATGGACTGGAATTGAGCGAGAAAATCGTGGAGCTCGGCAAAAACGTACATATCATCATTCTCAGCGGCTATTCTGAATTCGCTTATGCTAAAAGAGCGATGCGGCTCGGCGTAACCGATTATGAACTCAAACCGGTGGACTTAGAATCCCTGAAAAACCTGGTGTCCAATGCTATCGACCGTCAGCGCCAGGAACGATCCAGGGAAAAATTCAACCATCAGGCGGAAAGCGTCTACTGGAATACGGTGGTCCAGAAAGTGCTGCTGGATAACATGGAATTGGATGATTCTCTGCTAGAGGGATTATCAGGATATTCCGGAATAAATCCCACACAGGAAATCATCTGCCTTTTGGCGGAGCCGGATATTGGCATGTGTGGTGTCACAGTTTCTGATCTGCCGGTCGCAATCCGGCACCATCTCCACGCGATCGGACATGTGGAAGGCTTCCTGGTCTGTGATGGAGAGAAGGAGCAGAAGGTCATTGTATTGGCAGTCCCTGCACATTGGACGCGGTTCGTTGTCAAAGAACTCCACGATTCCCTATGCAGTGCAATGGAATCCGACGGTGCCGGTTCCATATCAATCGGCGTCAGTGAAACCGGAAATCTCAGGATGCTCTTCGCCCTTCGGGAACAGGCAGAGTTAGCGCTGCGGCATAAATTCTATCGGACAGCAGAAATCGTTCTGTATTATGAGGACATCAAAGGCATACGTGGGACGGTTCTGCAAAGTGTGGATGTGGATGACCTGCTGGGGGCCTATATGATGCAGAGGGAGCAGAAAGCGGCACAAGAGACGGTAGGGCAGATGTTCGATCGGCTCGTTTCGGCACACTGTATTCAGCCGGAAGCAGTTCGGTCTATGTGTAAAGAACTGGCTGGTACCATGGTTCGTCTGATACATAATATGCACATTCTCTTAAGACCGGAATATGAAGTGTCGTTTAAACGATGGTCAGAGCTGCCGGAGTACGATACCATAGATGGCTATAGGACCTGGGCTTTGCGCACGCTTTCCGATCTGTTCGAAATCATGGATACACACAAACCGGTGCGCAACAAGGCTCTGATGATGCGGTGTGCAGCATATATTCAGGAGCACTTCCGGGAATCGCTGACGGTGGGCGATTTGGCTTCATTTATCCAGCGTTCACCTAATTATCTGAGCCATTTATTTAAAATGGGATTTGGTATATCGTTCAGTGAGTACGTCAATCAGGTGCGAATCCGGGAAGCACAGAGGCTGCTGCGGCATACGGATATGCTTGTATATGAAATCGCCAGGGAAACGGGGTTCAGCGATTACGACTATTTTAAGCAGGTCTTTAAAAGAGTAGCCGGTACGTCGCCGTCAGACTATCGAAATGGAATTATGCATTTATAGAAGAAGGAAAAGAGCCAGACTGTTTACCGAACCAGACAACAGTCTGGCTCTTTTTTTGTTTAAGTGGATATCTCCCGTAAAATAAAATGAAAAACGTAGATAAGCTACTAAATTTGAAGTTTTGTCCCCTACCGCATATGATAAGGCAAGATATACAATAGAAACAGGAGAAATCCGAATTACTTACAGTAAAATGTTCAATAAGAGGAGGAGAAGGCATGAAGAAACTATTAGTGTCACTATTGGTACTGTGTATGTTTACAACAATGTTCGGGTGTGGGGCATCCGGGAATGCAAAAAGCAGTAATTCACCGGCTGACAGCAATACGCCGGCAGGGAACGCTGCACCGGCGGATAGCGAAGCCCCGGATAATGGTAACGGCGAAGCGGCGAAAACAGCGGTAAAGTTCTATGGATTAGTGAAAGAGTTCGCCGATGGCGACCAGATGGTCCAGATGGTCCAGGAACAGCTGCCGCAATACAAAATCGAACCAATCCAGGTCGACTGGGCCAATCTCGCCACGGTTATTTCCACCGGGATTGCGTCAGGGGAACCCTGTGATGTCTACGCATACTGGCCCGCAGCCATGAAACAGTTTGTCAATGCCGGCCAAGCGCTGGATCTAACACCATATCTGGATGCTAACGGCGGGCAGTGGAGAAGCCAGTTCAATCCAGGGGTTCTGGCACTGGGAACCTATGATGGGAAAGTATATAATATTCCGTATGGAACATCGTTCGGCTGTATGTTTGTCAATAAGACAGCCATGGAGAAGGCCGGTCTGGAAGTGAAACGGAACTGGACTTACGACCAGTTTATGACGGATATGCAAGCTCTGCAGGATTCTGCGGGAATGAAGGCTCCATTCGCAGTTGACAAAGATCAGATCATGTCCATGTTCGCGTATATGTTTCGTGGTAAAGCAAATGAGAACGGGAATTTGGACGCTCTGGGCAGCGCGGAATACCAGTTTAACTCGGAAGAAGCAAAAGAGGCGCTTGAGAAGTACAAAGCTTTGTATGATTCCGGCTTGTGGTATGGCGGCCATGATGGTGGGTTGAGTGTTTCCAGAGATGAGGTAACATCAGCCTTTCTGCGGGGTGAGGTTGGCGCTATCGTAGAATCCGCTGCAGTATATGGGACATTGGTGGAACAGTGTGACTTTGAAGTGGGCGTCGTATTTATCCCTAATCTGCTGGACGACCCCAGTAAAGCTACAGTTATGGGATTCGGCGACGGGTTGTTCGTCCCCGCGAACTGTGCGAATCCGGAGGGCGCAGTAGAAGCCATCAAGGCATTTACCAGCGCTGAAGTACAAAAGGTTCATGCCGAATCCGGTTTTTTGATTACCAATGTCAATGTAGAAATTGAAAATCCCGAGGTTTCGGAACTGGTATCCATCACGACCAGTGGTTTTGATTCCCGGGACTATGCTAACATTTCTCCGAAATTCCAGGACTTTGAAGGAAAACGTCTAATCCCTGATGTGTTTCTGAATGGAAAAGCGATTCCGGAAGCACTCAACGAGTACGAGGCGTTGCGCCAGGAAGTCATGGGAAATTAAGAGATAGTGGAGGAAGTGAAATGTCAACCATCGGCTATCGATCAAATCATCATAACAAACAGGATAAACGGATTATTCGTACCGGCTTTCTGTTTTTGCTCCCGGCTTTGCTGGCAGTCTCGTTTTCCACATTATTCCCGTTCCTGTTCAACATCATTCTTTCCTTTTTTCATTGGGACGGGTATAAGAAGATCAATTGGGTCGCAGGTGGTAATTACAGGGAATTATTTACAAGTAATATTTCTTTCCTGCATATACTTGGAAATTCGGTCTATCTGGCAGTTCTGACAACCATTCTTACCGTGGTCAGCGGCGTTGTCATGGCGCTGGTGCTCTATAACCTGAAACAGCGGGCAGGCAAGATCTCTACCTTAATCCTGTTCCTTCCTGCAATGATGCCCTTTACCATTGTAGCGCTCTTGTTTACCTTTCTTCTGAATAACCAGATGGGACCGATCAACAGCTTTCTGCGGGAAATCGGACTTGATTCTCTGGCGTTAGCCTGGCTGTCCAACCGGCGTACGGTTATTCCGGTAATGGCGGCTGTCAGTGCTTGGCGGTATGCGGGTTCCACCATGATCCTTTGTTTTGCAGCCCTTCAGAATATACCAAATGATTTGATGGAGGCTGCGCAACTGGATGGGGCAGGGTATATCAACCGGCTCCGTAAGATTATTTTGCCGCTGATCGCCCCAATGATCAAACTCCAGGTGGTCCTGACACTGATGGGCGCCTTTAAATCCTACGATGTGGTCAGGGTGATGACAAACGGGGGGCCCGGTATAGCCTCCTATACCGTATCCATGCTGATGCTGGATACCGGATTCAATTATCGGGAATATGGGCTGGCGGCATCCATGGGATGCATATTGACGGCCGTGATCTTAATTTCGATCTTTGTGATCAATAAGCTGTTCAGGAGTGAATCGTATGAATTCTAAAAAGAAATGGCACAGAGCACAGCCGCATGTTATCGTAAGCTATATTTTGGTTATAATATTCATTTTGTCAGCCGTTTTGCCGGTAGTATTTACATTTATGACATCTTTGAAGTCAAATAAAGAGTTCTTCAATAACATATACGGTCTGCCTCAGCAGATCACCTGGACCAACTATGCAGTGGCCTGGAAAGAAGGCTCGATAGGTACTTATTTTGGAACCAGCATTACGGTCGTCGGGATAACCGTCGTGATTACTACTATTTTGGGCGCGTTAGCAGGATATGCGCTGGCCAAGATGAGGATTCCCCATGCGGATTTTATTATTCTGGCGTTACTCGGTTTAAATATGCTGCCTTCGGAATCAGTGGTGATGCCGCTCTATATTATGCTGGCCAAGTTGGGCATGACGGGAAAACTCATCTCCTTAATTTTGCCGTACATCAGTTGGGGGCTGCCCATGACCATCTATATTTTCCGTAACTTTTTTGCGACGATTCCCGGTGAGCTGCTGGAGGCTGCCAGAATTGACGGTTGTTCGGAACTGGCAGCCTTCCGGAAGGTTATCATGCCGTTGATGCTTCCGCCTGTGGCGACGACAGCAATACTGAACTTTGTGGGCTGGTGGGGAGAATTATTGTGGGCCAGTATTGTGCTGTCTGCCTCTACAGTCAAAACCATACCGCTCGGCATTCTGTCGTTTCAGGGTCAGTTTTCAACAAACTGGGGCGCGCTTACTGCGGCAACCTGTATTGTCCTGATTCCAATGATTCTCTTTTTTGCTATAGCTCAGAAGTATTTTATCAAAGGCCTGACGGAAGGGGCTGTAAAGGGGTAGATGACAGATGCCCGGCTTGACAAAAGGAGGGACGAATATGAGAAGGAATGGGTGCATATTTTCTGTTTTATTGTTGATGCTGGTCTTTCTCCAGACAATGACAGTCTATGGAAATACAAAAACCGATGTATCTATTCAAGAGAGTGATACTGTGATGATACTGCAAAATTCTGAATTAGAATTACGATTTCAAGCAACCGATGGCTCTCTTGTCGGAATGAAAAATAAATATACGGATACGCAGTTATTAGGGGGGACGGATTATTCCGGATGGACTATGTTCATCAATACGTCCACAGACAATATTTGGGAGGCAAGTCTTGGAGATCGTGCAATCAAGGGAAAGGACTGCAGCCTTTTTGATATTACGTCCAGCACGCTGCCCGATGGCGTCCAGCTGAATCTCACATATAACAAGATCGGAAATATGGACATTACATTGGTCGTACATGTCACATTAAAAAGCGGGTCACCGATCTCTGAATGGACCGCGGAAATTATAAACCAGGAACCGGATACGACCATTACAGCTTTTGTGTTTCCGCAGATTACCGGTATTCAGGTTCAGGCAGGGGAAGAACTTGTATGGCCGTACCGGGAAGGACAGATCATCAGTGACCCGGGATCCAAACTGCGCTACCTGCGCTATCCGATGCCTGCTTCGATGCAGTGGATGTCCTTGTACACGGAGATGGATTGCCTTTATTATGCCGTGCTCGATGATACCGCGGCGTATAAGGAATTTCGGTTTGGATATGATCCTAATCTTTTACCGTCCTTAGATAATGCCCGTATGATGTCAGTGGCTCTCTGGCCTTATTCTGCAACAGGAACATCGTATCGCACTCCGATAGTCGAGGTCGGCGTTTGGAACGAAGGAAACTGGTACTGCGCGGCAGACCGCTACAAAACCTTTATAGAAACCGCGTGGGGTGATGAAAAACACCATTCCTCTACCGTGAACACCATAGGGGCAATCACAAACAAAATAATCCGGATGAATGGGGAAACGCTCAATACATATGCAGAATTGCCTGATGCGATTGCACAGGACCATGAAACTGGGATACACAACGCCTGGGTGTTTGGCTGGAACGATGACGGATTTGATACCGGTTATCCGGATTTTGATTTTATTCAGGAGCTAGGAGGGGCCAGTGCATTCACGGATGCGATTACGCAAATGCACCAACAGGGTGACACAGCTACGGCATATCTGAATGTACTTTGTGCGGATATGCAGAGCGACTGGTATCGGCTGCATCAGAATACTGAAAATATAGTTGGTGTGACGGGAGACAACTATTATTTTGCACTGGGCGAGAACAGAACTGGTGTATATATCTGTCCCTGTTCAAAAGCTTATCAGGAACAACTAGCCAGTCGGATAACTGCGCTGCGTGACACCGGTGCGGACAATGTTTTTTTGGATCAGGCGATGGAGCTGGATGCCCTCCAATGTTTTAATCCCGATCATGGGCATACCACACCTGCGACCGCCTACGCCGAAGGATTAAAAACGCTTATTACAAAGCTGCATGAGGTGTTTGGCTATGGCGGAAGCAGGGATAATTATTACTTTATGGCAGAAGGTATCAATGACTATCTATCCACGTTTGTAGATGTAGGCGTACCGGCCGCATACAGGAGAAGTGAGTATGCTTCCATGACGCCTGCTTTGGTTCAATACACCGTGCCGGCTGTCATCCTGGCCGGACCTGCAGGTGAGCCGCGCACTGCTGATGAGTTTGCAGCAGGATTCTTGATGGGGCAGCCCTTATACAATGACACCGGGATTTCCAATCCGATGCCGGATATTTTCAACCGGATTCAAAAGATCTATCTAAAAGAACCGGAAATATATAACTACGGGACCTATCAGGCACAAAAGGGAATGGAACTGGATGATGCAGGCTTAAAAGCTTCTGGGATTGTCAGCCGGGCCGGAGATACAATCGGGGTTCAATTCAGCAATCCCACTGCTTTACCTGTCACGGCAACACTGACTTTGGACTATGGTGCTTTGCACCTTTCGGGAGAGATAGAGAGCGTCAGAAATCTGGAAGTACCCGATGAAACAGTGGTGTACAATGCCGGGACATCAGGATGTAACCGAATTGCTTTTACGGTTACCATTCCAGCTTATGACATAAGAGCATATAAAATAGCCCTGCAAAGCAGTACCGGGTGTGTTTTAGAAGCAGAGTCGGCGAATATCCTCGGAAGCGGGACTGTATTGATGGATCCGGCGGCCTCGAATGGAAGGAAAGTGGGCTGTCTGGACACCGCCGGAAACGGATTGGCCTTTCCTGGAATTCCTAAGGCTGCGAACGGCATTACAATCCGGTATTCCCGCGGTTGGCAGGAGAGTTGCAGCTATAAGCTTTATATCAATGACAAATATCAATGCGACGTAACTTTTTTAGAGACCGGAGCATGGAATGAATATTTACTGTGCTCTATACCGGTGGATATGTCTGCTGGGGATACCGTCAGTTTAGTCAATGAAAATGGTGGAAATACAGCTGTCGATGTGGACTGCGTCTTCCTTTGGGACAGCTGAAGTATAAAATGAAAGGAAGTGAAAAGTCGAGAAAAAGTGTACTCGACGATGTTATGTGTGATATGGAGCAGATGGGATTTGGACTCTATAGTCTGAGCAGGTTGTCAAAAGCAAAGAGCCGGGCTATCAATGCGGAAAATCCCACAGGGGCGAATGGCTGCTGCGCGATGGCAGAGGAAGGAACGGGAAAGCAATGTGCGGCGGATCTGGGCCGGGGATGGAAGATTTCGCCCAGTGTTAACGTCGAACCTGGCCAGACAGTCACACTGGCAGAGATCGAAGGCCCTGGCGTAATACAAAGCTTATGGTTCGGCGGTTATGTAGGAAGAGACTTTATCCTGCGCATCTATTGGGAAGATCAGGAAAATCCCTCTGTTGAATGTCCTTATCCGGATTTTTTTGCATGCGGTTTTACGGATAACAGTCGTATCCCAACCGGGGGACCTCTGGTACAGATTAATTCCGTCCCGCTGATTGTAAACCCTAATCGTGCATTAAATAGTTTCTGGAGAATGCCTTTTCGTAAAAACTGCCGGATTACTATGGAAAACAGGGGAAAAGAGGACAGGTGCTGTTATTACCAGGTCAATTATTCTCTGGAGGAAATTAGAGGAGACGAGGCTTATTTCCATGCACAATTCCGCATGAGCGCACCATTAAAACCAATGGAGGAACATGTTATTCTCGATGGGGTGAACGGCACAGGCCATTATGTAGGGACGTCGCTGTCCGTAGGGTTAAATGGGACGGGAAAATGGTGGGGAGAAGGGGAAGTGAAATTTTATCTGGATGGGGATCTGGAATTTCCCTCTATCTGCAGTACCGGGACGGAAGATTATTTCGGGGGTGCCTATAATTGGGAGGTGGATGGCGCTTATAGAACCTATACGTCGCTGTATATGGGGATGCATCACGTCATGTGTCCGGATGGACTGTATCAGTCTCAGCAAAGATTCTCAATGTACCGATGGCATATCCCTGACCCGATCCGTTTTTCTGAGCATATACGTGTTACGATTCAGGATTTAGGATGGATGGATAGGGAGAAATATCTGGCCAGAAGGGACGATTTCTATTCCGTTGCCTATTGGTATCAGTCGCTGCCGACTAGTCCGTTTGAGCAGCTTCCTCATCCGCATGCACTTATTTTATAGGGTATTAAATATTTTCCCTGCCAGTAGCTAACCCTACTGGCAGTTTTATGCCGCCAGTAAATAGCTCTCATTTTTCTCCATAACTTTTTCATTTTATTTTAAAATGCTTTGTGTCTGGGAGGCAATCTGGTATATAATAACGTTATACCCGGCAATACTGATAAAATCAGGATAGCCCGGACAAATTGTTCGAATCGCCGCGCCGCGAAGAGGGCGTTGCGAACAAAGACGGCAGGGAAGCCGGAAAAAGGAGCGCTTGCTATGGTAGATCTTGTTTGGAAAAACCCAAAGGTTTATAGAATTCGGATTGAACTTCCCCGGAATCCTCTTAAGAATCTGAATATCTACGTTCTGCAGACCCCGGAGCGGTCGCTGGTGATCGATACAGGATTTAATAATCCTGAGTGCCATGAGGCTTTGTGGGCGGGGATATCGGAACTGAATCTGGATCTGTCCGCAACGGCTTTGTTTTTGACCCATTTCCATGCGGACCATATCGGACTGGTTTGGGACTTTGTGGAGCGCGGTGTTCCTGTCTATATGGGAAAAAGAGAATATGAGTATTCCAGGAAAATATACGCAGAGAACATTGTAAACGGGATGAACGCGGCTTTTACTAAGGAAGGTTTTCCAGGCGGCCTCCAGATGCGCCACGTGGGTGAGAGCAAAGGGAGGCTGGAAATACCCAAGCCCGGATTTCCGGTTAACGTGATCCAGGATGGGGATGAGCTTCCGATGGGGGATCTGAAGGTGCAGACGATCTGTACACCAGGGCATACGCCCGGACACACCGTGCTTTATCTGCCAAAGCAGCAGCTTTTATTTACCGGAGATCATATCCTGTTTGATATAACGCCGAATATCAGTATTTGGCCAGGTGTGCCCCATTCCCTTGCCGATTACCTGACGAGCCTTAAAATGGTTCGGAACATCCCGGTACAGGCGTCTTTCCCGGCTCACAGGGAAGCGGGCGGGGATATTTACCAGAGGATCGATGAACTCCTGGAACACCACCGGTGCAGGCTGGACGAGATCCAGCAGACGGTTATTGATCATCCGGGTACTACCGCCTACGAGACGGCCGGGATGATTCACTGGTCGCTTCGGGGACTGTCATGGGAGATGTTCCCGTATAATCAGCGCTGGTTTGCCATGGCGGAAACGCTGGCCCATCTGTATCACCTGGTGGATGAGGGGCGGATCGTACGGGATGAGTCGGGGGAGTTTGTGAGATACTACTGCTGGCAGTAGAACGAAGCCTGTGCGATGGCTGCTATATCTAAAAGGCTGCAAGGGATAACGTGGCAAGTGAATCCCTCGCGGCCTTTCGTTTTCAAATTTTCAATTCTGATCTCAATCCCACTGATCGGCACCGTGGAATCTATCATGGTTTTCCCCATTCTTGTATCCAGCATTCCGATTGCTCACAGTTAATTTGCATAATGCACAAATAGGAACCATAAAAATTGAGCAGAATCCCAATTCGGAAAGAAATCCTATTTTTCATTTGACAATAGGGGACATAAGAAATATAATTTAGTTACGTAATTAAATTACATAACTAAATTACAAATGGAGGTAGGATATGAAAAAAAGTATTTGGGGGTTCGTCGTATTAGCAGGATTAGCAGGAGCGTTACTGTCAGGCTGCGGGGCACTTAGCCTGTCACAGAATCCGCCATCCGAAAAGGTGGAGGAGAACAGGGAGGAGGAAAAAGATCATGCTGCCAAACCGTCACCGGATGCAGAGGCAGACAGTACCGGTGAAAATGCGGCTGCGGCTGCCAAAGATGAGGATCTCTATCTCGGTTTCAGCGCTGTGTCTTTTGACGACGCTTATATGGTGGAGGCTGGCGAGACTTTGAGCAGGCTGTGTGAAGAGCAGGGGATACGGTATACACAGATCGGAGCCGATGGTCAATCCGCAAAACAGGCGGAACAGATCGAGAACCTGGCATCCATGGGTGTGAACAAAATCCTGGTTACCCCCATCGACATTGGAGCCTTGACGGATGTATTCCGCAGAGTCCGTTCCCAGGGATGTGAAGTCATCTTTATAGGAGATCCGCTGGATGAAAAAGACTGTTTTGACGTAGCAATGAATGTGGACCAGTATCAGTTCGGATACGAGGCAGCGAAAACGGCAGCAGCCTGGATTGATCAGACGTTTCCGGATGCAAAGGATGGCAGTATCGAGGTGGCGGTGTTCGTGAACACATCCGTTGAGCCTTTTGAGAACAGGGCAAACGGATTAAAAGAGATAGAAAATCTGACACCGAAGGCGAAGGTGGTAGAGGTCTATGATACCGTCGGACAGACGAATGCGAATGCCAAATGCCAGGAATACGCGGATATGATGTTCGTCAGCCATCCGGATGTGAAAGTAGTATTGAGCCATTCCTCAGATTATGCCACGGCCATTGATGAGGTGGTACTGCGGACGAGCGGAGTGGATGTGACGAAATTCGGCATCTTCAGCTGTGACTGGCTGACCGCGGCGGCAGACAGTATCAAAAACAGCGTGGACAATAAGAGCAGTTTGCGCGGCCTGATCGATTCCGGTGATATGGGAGCGGCTATGTTTGATGTGGCCGTGGGTGAAGGCGGCACCGATGAGAACGGATATTTCCAGATTCCGCTGTCCACCATCACCGCTGAAAATGTAGACGAAGCTCTGGCAAGCCATCAATAGAAACAGTCGGGTGAGGGCACTTCCTTTCCTGAAACGGGAGGTTATAGAGGTCAAATGAGTAAAATACTGTCATTGGAACATATCAGTAAACAATATCCCGGAGTGAAAGCGCTAAGCGATGTTTCCCTATCTTTTGAAACCGGGGAGATCCATGCGATCATGGGGGAAAACGGGGCAGGAAAATCGACCCTGATCAAAATTATAGCAGGAGCTGTAAAGTCCGATGGAGGAACGGTGACTGTGGGAGACAGGCAGATCACGAATATGACCCCGTCTCTGGCTAGAGAGTGCGGGATTGGAGTGATCTATCAGGAATTTAATCTGGTCCCATCCCTGTCGGTGGCAAGAAATATCTGCCTGGGTGACCGGGTGGGGGGAAAGTTTCTGCCGGATTTCAAACAAATGAGAGAGAAGGCAGCGGCCATATTCCAAGAACTGGGAGTGGATATCGATCCGGACACCCAGGTGGCCGAGCTTTCCACAGCGAAGCAGCAGCTGGTGGAGATCGCCAAAGCTATGGCTAAGGACGTGAAAATCCTGATTATGGATGAGCCAAGCGCGGCTCTGGCTATGGCGGAAGTAGAAAATATGCTGAAAATCGTCATGCATTTGAAGGAGAGAGGAGTGACCATTCTCTATATTTCCCACCGCATGGATGAGGTGTTCCGCATCGCTGACCGGGTGAGCGTACTTCGGGATGGGTGTTATGTGGATACCAGAACCAGGGAGAAGTCCTCCCGCCGGGAACTGATCAACATGATGGTTGGCAGGGAATTCAGCGAGGAATTCCCGCCGCGGGAGGTGAAACCGGGCCCTGAGGTACTAAAGGTGGAAAATCTTAGCGGAAATGGAGACCGGGACATTAACTTTACCCTCCATAAAGGGGAGATTCTCGGGCTGGCCGGCCTGGTGGGAGCCGGCCGTACGGAGCTGGCCCAGGTGATCTACGGATGCGCCAGAAAGACCGGCGGCAGAATCCTGATTAACGGGGAAGAAGTGGATATCCGGAATCCGGGGCAGGCGGTGGCACACGGCATCGGGCTGATCCCGGAAGACCGGAAGCGGGAAGGCGTATTCCTGGAATACTCGGTCCGCTGGAACATCCCCATCATGAGCATGAAGCGGCTGTCCCGCTTTACAGTGGTCAACCAAAATCAGGTGGATGAGGTGGTGGAGCACTATACCTCGCTGCTAAAGATCAAGACCCCGGATATGGACCAGCTGGTGAGAAACCTGTCCGGGGGCAACCAGCAGAAAGTGGTGCTGGCGAAAACACTGGCGGCACAGACAGAGATCCTGATATTCGACGAGCCTACCAGAGGCATCGATGTGGGGGCAAAACAGGAGATCTATCACCTGATGAACGATCTGGTAAGCCAGGGGATATCCATCATCATGATTTCATCGGAGATGAAGGAGCTGATCGGGATGAGCGACCGGATCCTGGTCTTGTACGAGGGAAGGATGACCGGGGAAATCCGTAAAGAGGAATTCAGCCAGAAGCGCATCATGGAATTGGCTTCCGGTCTGTAATAAGGGATAGTGGAGGAAAAGCAAAATGAAGAAAAATTATTTCTCAGAATTTGTACGTAAAAATATGGCATGGGTTATCCTGCTGGTCATCGTTATCATTTTTACCTGTTTGTCACCAAACTTTCTGTCATTGACCAATATCTTGAATATTCTGGCGCAAAATGCCTATGTGGTGGTGGCGGCTATCGGCATATCCATACTCATGATGTCCGGCTCCATGGATATCGCGGTGGGTTATCTTATGAGCCTGTGCGGCGTCTGCGCGGGGCTGCTGCTGGTAAAAGCGGGCATGCCGACATTTCCCGCCATCCTGCTGACGCTGCTTTTGGGTGTGGGCTTAAGTATGCTGACTACATTAATCGCAAAGCTGCTCAGAATATCCCGGTTTATGGTTTCCGTAGGAACGATGACTATCTTTCAGGGACTTTCCTTTGTAGTATCGGGTTCCGTGTCTATCAAGGGATTTCCGGACTCCTTCAAGCTGTTGGGACAGGGGTATTTTTTCGGGATTCCGTTTCCCATCATCCTGATGTTCATTCTACTGATCATCATGAGCTTCCTGATGAATAAGACCTATTTTGGAAGCTATGTGTATGCGCTGGGCGGGAACGAAGAGGCGGCCAGGCTTGCGGGGATTCATGTTCATTTGATGGAGATGATCATCTCGGCACTGGCGGGAGGATTCGTCGCGCTGGCGGCTCTGATGCTGGTATCCCGGCTGGGATCTGCCCATTCCCTCACCGGTCCCGGAACAGAGTTCACTGTGATTACAGGCATTCTTCTGGGCGGTGTCAGCATCCGTGGCGGGGAGGGAAAATTATCCGGTGTCTTCGCAGGTATTCTCATTGTGGCGATCCTGGCCAACGGGATGCAGCTGGCCGGTCTGGATACCTACTACCAGTTCATCGCGAAAGGTGTGATCATGTTAGCCGCTATCGGTTTTGATGTCTATCAGCTGAGCCGCAGACAGCGGGTGAAGTTAAATCCGGATTCTCCAAAAACCAACGGCTAATCTACAGCGCACAGATTCAGTAATACAGATTCATTAATAGAAAGAGAATGGGAGAATTCAATATGGCTTATTTTCAATGTAATTTTTTCAGCAGCTCACTACTGCAGAATACGGATATCCGTGTCATCATTCCGTCTCCTGATTCCGACGAGCTTATGAATGGCAGAGATCATCGTTATTTTGTAGACGGTAGCAGATTCCAGGTATTATATCTGCTTCACGGAGCGTATGGGGACTGCACAGACTGGCAGCGGTATACCAATATAGAGAAATTTGCGCAGGAATACCAGCTGGCGGTGGTTATGCCGTCGGCAGACAACAGCTTTTACCAGGACATGGCTCATGGGAAAAATGTCAAAACCTATATAACAGAGGAATTGCCCCGGTTCATCGAGTACATGTTCCCTGTATCAGGGAAGAGGGAAGACAAATTCCTTGCGGGGCTGTCCATGGGCGGATACGGCGCGTACTATCTGGCCCTGTCCTGCCCGGAACAGTACAGCAGAGCGGCCAGCCTGTCCGGCGGACTGGATCTTTGCGGTATCCGGGATGGTGTAGCCGGGGGGAGTATTCCCGGACCATTTTGCTTTCACGATATATTCGAGAGGCCGGATCAGATTATGGGCAGTGACGCGGATCTGCTGGAACTATACCGTGGCTGCCGGAAACGCGGCTGTGAGCCCTCGCTGTTTCAGGCGTGCGGGACCGGGGATTTCCTGTATGAGTCAAATATCAGAATCCGGGACCAGCTTCTTAAATTGGGGGCGGAATTAACATATCTGGAAGGGCCTGGCGGTCACGACTGGGAATTCTGGGGCGGACATATCAGAGATATTATGGAGTGGCTCCCGCTAAAAGGAGGCGCGGTAACGGGTGAATCATCTGGCTTGACAGGGTAATATCCAATCGATAATATAGAAGATAAATAAAACGAACGAAACGGGGAACAGATCATGAGTGAAGCAGTTGACATTTCCAATATCAGGAATACTGCGGCCATGCCGTCAGATTTGAAATATAAAAACCGGGTCAGGGTTCTGCAGATGTTCCGTTATGGAGAGGAACTGTCGGTAAATGATGTAGCCACGAATACCGGAATCAGCCGACAGACGGTGACAAAAGCCGTCCTCAGTTTTATGGAGAAAGGTCTGTTGAGATCAGCCGGTAAGGGAACCTCCACAGATATCGGCGGCAAAAGGCCGGAGCTGTTCTATTTTCAATACAAAAAGTATTTGCTGTGTATCGGTATGGAGGCATCAGGTATCAATATCTCACTGATGGACCTAAAAATCCGCACGATCTTAGCAAAAAACTACCCATGCCATTTAAATCTGTCGCTGGAGGAGTTTAAGGAGATATTAAAACGGGGGACCCGGGAACTGCTGGAAGGAAAGGGAATCCAACGGGATGATATCTACGGGATCAGTCTCTCGACACCGGGAATTGTAGATTACAACACCGGCATTCTAAAGTTTTGTTCGACCTGTACGGACTGGGGGCGTGACATTCCTATGTCACAGATTCTTTACGAGATGTTTCCCGGTAAAGCGATTATCATTGAAAATGTGGCTAAAATGGCCGGAAGAGCAGTACTGCTGGGGCACGAAGAGTATGAAGAGATGCGCCTGGTGGTCATATATTCCGACGAAGGGATCTCTGCCTGCTATATTGATAAGGGACATATTCTGAACGGCCGTAATTCACTCATAGGTGAGATCGGTCATATGACAGTCGATCTGACAGACGAGGAACTATGCGGCTGCGGCAGCCGGGGCTGTCTGGAACGTCTGGTAAGCCCGGCCAGGATACGCAAGATGATACAGGATCAGCCGGACAAACGCAGGCAGTCAAAAATCATGCAGTTATCCGAGGAGACGGACATCCCCCAGTTGAGCGGGCTTGCGGATCAGGGAGATGCGTTCGCCAGGGAAATAGTAAGCTATACGGCCAAAATTGTTTCCTGCGGGCTACGGAATATTTCCCTGAATTTTGATCCCCAGATCGTAATATTCCAGGGGCGGCTTGCGTACGCGGGCGAATGGTTTAACCGGGAGCTTAAGCGTTATCTGAATGAATTCCAGTATTATCCCCAGGCGACAGATGCGTTTGAGCTGCTCTACGACCGCAGGCCCCCGGCGGATCTGCAGGCATGGGGTTCTTCGCTGGCTCTGGCTAATCTATTTTTTAAGAATCCGGAATTGTATGCGGATTGAGCGGCGGGGAATAATCGGATGAACCGGGAACGCGGCGCATGGGGCTGAGTGCGGAAGTCTCTGCCGGGATAGGAGAAAAGGAGAGGATATTGATGATAAGCAGAGGACTGTCTTATTATGAAATAGCTGACGGTTTGTTTGAAATAGATGAGTTTGACTGTGCGTCCATATTTGTAATCATAGGTGAGGAGAGAGCGCTTGTTCTCGACACCGGGACAGGGATCGGGGATCTTAAATGGGTCATTGAAAACAGGATCACCTGCAAGCCCTACGAGGTGGCTTTGACTCATGCCCATCCCGATCACATCGGCGGAGCGGGCTGGTTTGATAAAATCTGGATTCACCCGGCTGACGACGACAGAAAGAAAATAGACTTGTGCAGAACGGTATCCAACAGAAGAAAATATGCGGAACTAATCCGAGAGCGGGAGGGTAAATCCTATGAGTATTCCCCGGACACGGATATCCGCAGCTGGCCGGGGGTTCCGTCCTTTGAATACCTGCACGACGCCTCGGTTTTTGAACTGGGAAACCGGCGTGTCATCGCTTATGAGTGCCCGGGGCATACCCCTGGCTCCATGGTATATCTGGATGAGAAGTCCAGAACGTTATTGGTTGGGGATGCCTGCAACGGATACTACATATTGGATCCGGGAGCCTTTGAGAGCCAAAAAGAAGCGGCGTCGGCAGCTTACCTGGCGCTTCGCAGGATCTATGACATGAGAGACCGTTACGATAAAATATATAATTTCCATCACGACTTCAGGAAATTTGGCTCTGCCCTTGACCTGCAGGTGATGAAAGACACGATGACCGGCCTGAAAAAGATCGCGGAGGACAGCGATGAGGTGATCGTTATAGAGAATGATTTTGGCGGCGAGGTCAAAACAGTGCAAAAATACGGAGCGTGTGTAATTGATTATGCGGGAGTGGAGGAGATGCTTTCATAAACAGCAGGGCCTTCCAGTCCGTTATTCCTCAAAAGGGAAGTGACATCTTCCCTTCTGCTTTATGCGGCTTCCGGATGGGATTTTATTCAATAGGGACGCGTTTGCCTCTTGAATAAGAAAATAGACTCTGGAACACATCATGCGCTGGGAGCATGTACAGCCGTTTCTTCATAACCTGAGTCAAAATCGGAAGAACCGGAGGACCCGGCTGCCCCCGCAGGAGCCTCCTCAAGGCCCGGCTCCTCCTGATACGGCAGCCGGATATAGTACTTTTTCTTGTATTCCTCCACAAGCTCCGTGTAGTTCTCCGCCTGGGAAGATTTTAAGGAACGGAAATACCCATGGGATTCGAAGGAAAGGTCATTCATCTCGATCACACTCAAGGCAACATTGGAACAGTGGTCGGCCACCCGTTCAAAATTGTTGAGCAGATCGTTGAACACAAATCCCAGCTCCAACGTACATTTACCGGCCTGGACCCGGCTGATATGGCTTGATTTCAAAGCGTCTGCCATATCCCCGATTACCTCCTTAAGCGGCTCCACCCGGTGTGCCATGTCCAGATCATTTGAGGTGAAAGCGAGGAAGGCGGTATCCAGAATCTCCCTGACGGCGTCAATGCAGATACGCAGTTCTGCGTCCGCTGCGGCAGAGAATGTCAGCTTCTTTTCGTGGAGCTCCGCGGCCAGCTCCATCACATTGACGGCGTGGTCGGAGATACGTTCCAGATCGGTGATGCTGTGGAGGCATTTGGAGGACTGGCGGGCTTCGCTGTGGGACAGCTCTTTGCCGCTTAACTTAACCAGGTAGGTACCTAACTTGTCCTCATACTTGTCCACCACGTTTTCCCGGTTAACGATTTTCTCCGCTGATTCCGGACGGTAATCAGCCAGCAGGTCAATCGACTGCAGTATATTTTTCTTAGCAGCTTCCGCCATCTTATTGATGGTGTGATTACTCTGTTCAATGGCCAGGGGCGGATAATTCAGGAAGCGTTCGTCCAAGAGGTTTTCTTCATACTCCTCATCCTCGGGTGAGGATTTGAAGGTGAGATAAACCAGCTTCTCCAACTGGCCCATGAAGGGAAGCAGTACAATGGTCGCAAACAGTTTGGCCACCGTATTGACAATGGCGATGCCTATGGCGGTGGCGGCCATGGAGGTGAAGGACAGGCCAAGCAGCCGCGTACCGGCATAATAGACCACCATGAATGCCAGGGAGCCGAATAGATTATAATACAAATAGATAAATGCGGCCCGCCGGCCGTTTTTATTTGCGCCGATACTGGATACCAACACCGGTGCACAGGCGCCGATACTCATGCCCAGGATCAGCGGGACCGCCATATCATACGATATACTGCCGGTGACGGCCAGAGCCTGAAGGATACCTACCGAAGCAGAAGAACTCTGGATCACGGCGGTGAACAGGGTTCCGGCCAGAATTCCGATGAAGGGGTTCGAGAATACGGTCAGCACGCGGATGAATTCGGCGCTGTCCTTCAGAGGTTCCACAGCGCTGCTCATAATCTGCATACCGTACATTAATATGGAGAATGCCAGCAGGATAACGCCCACATTTTTCTTCTTCGTACTGTGGGCTGTCATATACAGAATAATGCCTATGAGTGCGATGAGTGCGAAAATAGTGGACACCGAAAACAACTGTGCCGCCGTGCCGCCGTCCTGCAGTTCGGTCAGGCTTAAGATCCAGCCGGTGGCCGTGGTCCCGATATTTGCGCCCATGATGATGCCGATCGCCTGGGACAGTTTCATAACACCTGAGTTCACAAAGCCCACGACCATAACGGTGGTGGCGGAGGAACTCTGAATCACGGCCGTCACGAAGGTCCCAAGCAGAATCCCCCGAATGTGGGTGGAGGTCAGTTTTCCAAGAAATACCTCCAGCCGGCTACCGGCTACTTTTTTAAGAGAATCTCCAAGAAGCGACATGCCAAACAAAAAAAATGCGAGACCTCCCAGCAACGTAATGACTGATACGATATCCATTGTCGATAACCGACCTTTCCTTTTGTAAAAATTTGTTTAATTTTATGTTAATTCATTTTGAAGTTCCTGTCAATTTATGGTTTAATATTCTTTAATCATATTTTATATCGGTATCCTTGAAAATGACATTGTGTTGGGGAAGGATTATGTATGATCTGCTGCGAAAAGGTCATGCTAATGATTACATAGGAGGTTTTAATTATGATGCATGATATGTATTTGCCGGATCTTACAAGGTACCTGCTGGATTTGCGCCGTCAGGAGCGCAGCGCCGCCACCATTGAAAAATATGGGCGGGCATTGACGAGATTCCATGATTGGCTGCCGGAAAACAAGCAGCTGGATAAAGACAGGGTGATGGACTATAAAAACGAATTGACACATAATTTTGCGCCTGCAGGAGTCAACACCTCGTTAGCGGCTCTCAATGGGTTTTTCCGTTTTATGAGCTGGGAGGAATGTACCGTGAAACCGCTTCGCCTGCAGCGCAGGACTTTCGCGTCGAAAGAAAAGGAATTAACACGCCGGGAATATGAACGGCTGGTGGCTGCCGCCGAACGGCAGAAGAACGACAGGCTGTCCCTTCTCCTGCAAACTCTTGCCTCTACCGGCATCCGGGTTTCCGAAGTTCGTTATATCACGGTGGAGGCGGCCAGGGCAAGAAAGGCTGTGATTATTTTAAAAGGAAAAACCCGGACCATCCTGCTTCCGGAAAAGCTCTGCCGTAAATTGCTGAAATATGCCAAGGACCAAAAAATCAACTCCGGGGAGGTGTTTCTGACCAGCCGGGGCCGTCCTTTGGACCGAAAAGAGATATGGGCACAGATGAAACATCTGTGCTGTGCAGCCGGAGTAGATCCGGAAAAAGTATTCCCTCATAATTTCCGTCATCTGTTTGCAAGAATTTTTTATGCTTCTCAAAAAGATATTGCGAAATTAGCAGATTTGCTGGGACACTCCAGTGTGGAAACCACCCGTATTTATCTGCTGTCCTCCGGTGAGGAGCACATGCGGGCGTTAGACAGGCTTCACTTGATTTGCTAGAAGGATTTAAGAAAGACAGAAGATTTATTCTGTCTTGCTCATAAACAATATTGCTGATGAAACGATTCATTTCTTGCCATTTGTTTTTTTAACGCCGTCAAAAAGGTGCAGGGAACAGACCGGATTATGCCCGGTCTGTTTCCTGCACCTTTTTCTGCTCTCTGTTCATTTTGCAGACATGTTATGCATCTAAAATTTGTTGTAAAATATAAGAAATTATAGTAAAATTAAGAAAAATTATGTATTTGGCAATAGCCATCTGAAATAAACCAAGACAGAATAAATCTTCTGTCCTTTTATGAAACTCCAGTGTGACTGGACACCTGATTCGATCTGAAGGAGGAGGCTTTTATGGAAGAAGTCCTTACATATAACGACGGTTGTGTTCCGGAGTGTGCCCGCACAATGTATGTGCAGTTCCAATCTTATAAGGATAAGGTCGCCTGCGGCAAGCTCTATTCCATGTACTACAAACAGGAATTTGATTTTTATGGTTTGGATCAATTGCTGCTGATTATGGATGACATTATGGATTCCGTGAATTATCCCCAGTCCAGCGTAGGCCACAGACATTTCAAAGGCAGCAGCCCATACTTCCTGGATTTATCCGGATGGACTCTGCGAAAAGATCTGAATTCCCCAGGGGAAGAACGATTCAATGCAGCAAAAACAGGGGTCGAAATAAGGGTTTATTACCGGCAGCAAGCCAGTATGCAGGGAGAAATCAGGGTAAAAGGGCGTAAGGTCTATTTCCGCAGCGGAATGGAGCTTATGAGATTGCTGCATCAGTATTTACAAAAAAGTTAGCTGAAGGAAAGGCGCCGGATCGATTGCGGAATTATTCCGCCGAAGATTCCGCTGCGCGGTTTTTTGTTTTTTCATCCAACAGTTCCCGAAGCCTCATTAACCCTGAACCGCTGTCGAAATATTCCTTTCCGTAACTCAGATTAAACGCGTAATCAAAGTCAGCAGGATTCTGGCCCTGGCTGTGCTGCAGAATCGTCTCGGCTTTGTCCAGGGCTTTCACCAGCCTGGCTTCTTTGGTAGTACCGTCCGTATATTCCATCCATAGGTTACGGAACGTCATTCCCAGTTCCTCCGGCAGCAGAGAGGCCAGATGTTCGATCGCCCGGAGCTCCTGGGTATATTTTGCTGATTCATCCGGGTTTGTGGCGGCGGAGATGTCTCCGTCGTATAACTCTCCCATATCGTGAATCAGGCTCATCCAGACGGCTTTTTTCCAGTCGATGGAAGGGTCCTCTGCCGCAGCCAGTGCGGTAAAAAGGGTCATACACCAGCTGTGTTCCGCAGTGCTCTCCCGGCGTCCATCCTTTGTCCAGGCATAACGGGTAACCGATTTCAGTCCTTCGGCTTCCTCTATAAATTGTAAGATTTTTTCTGTTTTTTCCATGGTCTTTTCCTTTTTATTTTTTGTTTTGGCTTCTTTGTATTATACCAGCAGGAAGTGGATAGTACAATCAATACCGCATGGGATTTTGTACAGGCTCGAATGAAATTCTAAATTCCACCCTCATGCTGAATTTAGTCTTACACTCCTCCCTGTCTCTGTTTTATGATTCTTAGTGTCTCCTATCCGCAGTAGAAAGAGGTACTTATGTCTA
>NZ_JAWDIY010000040.1:0-43610 GCF_032380655.1 Diplocloster hominis
TTAAAAATATCTTGTAATATACTCATAAGACTATTATGCAGGAAACCGACACAAAAAGAAACCCCTAATTCCCCCATGAATGGGGGCTAGGGGGTTGAAGTGTCGAAGACACTTTTTCACTTTGTAAGAAACGCGGTTCATCGAAATCTCCTTGCTCCCCTCAGTAAATGCTTGTATAATGATTCGTATAGCGACATAATAATGTAGTCCTGATAGATAGGTAGAGATAAATGAAAAAGATGCTAAGAGGTCTGTGCTTTATTTTGGCGGCCTTAACCGGCTTAATCCTGTGGCCGGTAAGCGCAGACGCCGCTCCTGAAAAAGAAAAAACAGTCCGGGTGGCATTCCCGATTCAGAAGGGCCTTACCGACCTGGATGAATATGGAAACTACAGCGGTTATACATATGAGTATCTGGAAGAAATCGCTCAGTATACCGGATGGGATTATGAATTCGTGCAGGTGCCAGGCGACGTGAATGAGAGCCTCACGACGCTTATGCAGATGGTCCAGGATGGGGAAGTGGATCTGATGGGCGGGATGCTCTATGATCCTGCGCTAAGAGAACAGTTCGATTATGCGAGCCACGATTATGGTACGGTGGATACCGTGCTTCAGGTACTCTATGAGAATATTCCGGATTTCACGATCAATTCTCAGGTGCAGCAGAGTTTTCGAATCGCGGTACTCAGCCAGAGCAGCAGAAGTGTGAAAGAACTGGAAGAGTACTGTGCAATGAATCTGCTCACGCCGGAGTATGTGAACTGTACTTCTGTAGAGGAACAAAAGGAAGCGCTGCTGTCGGGACGCGCCGATATGATGCTGAATAATAGTTTGAATTATGTGGAAGGGGTGCGCACCATTGCCCGGTTTGCCTCCAAGCCATTTTTTTTCGTTACCACAAAGGATAAGAATACGGGGCTGCTGGAAGACTTGAACAAGGCCATCATGAGCATAGAACAGTCAAATCCTTATTTTACAACCTCTCTGAACGAAAAATATTTTATGTCGACAGACAATAAACTATATCTGACAAAAGCGGAGCGGGAATATATAAAGGAAGCCGGTATCATGAAAGTGGCTGTTCTGAAAGAACAACCGCCTTATCAGTATTGGAATGAGGAACAGGGGAAGCTTTCCGGGATCTCGGTGGATTTACTGGATTATGTAAGTAAGACGACAGGACTTCAGTTTGAGCTGGTCAGCGTGGATACGCCGGATCTGATTTATCAGCAAATGAGCCAGGATGAGATTAAGCTGGTGGCAGGGATGCCTTATAATTATGATCTGGCCAGGGAAAGACGGCTTTCCATGTCCCGGCCGTATGTAGAAGCGCAGTACCTGATCCTGATGAAGGAAGATTCCACGGAAGCGTCGATTAAGGGAAAAAATCTGGCGCTGACTAATGCAGGCAGTTATAAGGGAGAGTATCTGGGAAATATATGCCGGTATGATACCCTCAGTGATTGTATACGGGCTGTGGAAAAAGGGGAGGCGGACTATACTTATGTGGATGCCTATACCGCGCAATTCTATATCAATATGCCGGAATTCCGTGATCTGAAAATGGTCCCCCAGACTTATGAGGCCAGGAAGATCTGCTTCGGAGTGGTAAAACCAGGGTCTATGGAACTATTATCCATACTGAATAAAGTGATCGCGACGATCCCTGATGTGGACATGCAGGGGATCATAAATCAGAACAGTATGAACAAACAAACCTACACGATTGGCGATATGATCCGGATGAATCCGGTGGAAGCCATCCTTGTCCTTGTGGCGGGGTTCCTGGCTGTGATCGCAGTGCTGTCCTATTTCCTGAGGCAGCGCGCACGCATGAGTAAAAAGACGGCACTGGAACTTAAAAAGCACTTCAGGCTCTATGCGCTGGTAAACGATTATATTTTTGAATATAACCACCAGACCGGAAAGCTTTTGGTATCGCGGCCGCGGCCAGGGAAAAATTCGGAGCCGGAAATGATAGATTATAATTTGAAAAAAGAATCGGATCCGGAGGAGATTAGAGAACAGAAACAAGGATTCGTGGACCTTATAATGCATAATGATGGAATCGTGGAGGCGAATCTGGTATGTAATGACGGTCTTCGTCATTGGCTTAAGTTTGCCATCGAAAAAGTTTATGATGACGATGCCCTGATTTACGTCCTGGGTAAGATCAATCTGATCGATGAGGAGATGCAGGAGAGAGATGAACTTCTTACAAAAGCCCGGCTGGACAGCCTGACACATCTGTATAATGCCGAAACGATCCGGAATCTGATCATAGAGGATCTTCATAAACTGAAAGATGAGCATGGCGCATTGATGATTATCGATGTGGATCATTTTAAGTCGGTGAATGACAATTACGGCCATATGAGCGGCGATGAGGTGCTGCGATGTGTCGCGCAGCTGCTGCGCTCCAGTTTCCGGGCGGATGATATCGTAGGCCGGCCGGGCGGGGATGAATTCGTGGTCTATATGAGGAAAGTGAAAGATATCAAAGGTCTGCAAGATAAATGCAGTGAAATCTGTTCGAAAGCCCGGGAGCTTCTGGTGGAAAACGTGATCATGATTACGATCAGCGTTGGAGCGGCAATGTCCTGTGACGGGGATCAGTACGAAGATTTGTATCAGATTACCGATAAAGAATTGTATGAGGCGAAGAAAGACGGAAGAAATGGATTCAAGGTGGCGCAGCGGATACCGGCGGACCGGACAAAAGAAGCCAAGTCATAAGAAGCCAGCGGTCCGACGGCATTTCGCCGCCGAACCCTGGCAGGTATATCAACAGTCGGACATAATGCGGATGATCTCTTTATCCGTATCTTTCATACCGTCTTTGCCGAGCCGCCCGATATTATGGAGCGTGTTTTCGATCCCTTTTGCCAGAACTCCGTCCCCGCCGTAGAATTGCTGTCCGTTTAAGTACATTTCGTATCCCAGGATACCGGCATCCACGGACGCTGCGATTTTGGCCGCACAGGATGGCTTGGCCCCATCGCATACGATACCGGAAGTGATGGCCAGCGCATTGACGATGGTATGGCAGATGTGGGAGTAGTCGCCGCCCAGGAGATAGGTAATACCGGCTCCGGCCGCAGCTCCGGCGCTGACTGCTCCGCAGTAGGCGGAGAGACGGCCGATATAAAATTTTTGGTGTATGGCAGCCAGATTCGAGAGAACAAGGGCGCGGTACAGGGCTTCCTGACCGGCGCCTGTTTCTTTTGCGTACTCAATAACGGGCAGGGAAACGGTCATGCCCTGATTGCCGCTGCCGGAATTAATCACTACCGGGAGCTCACAGCCGTCCATCCTGGCGTCGGAACCGGCTGCTGCCGCTGCCTTGGCCCGTGTCCGGATGTCATTGCCATAGGCCTTCAGAAGTACACTGCCGATATTCGCGCCATAGTCCTGTGACAGCCCTTCCCGGGAGATGGCAGAATTGTATTCAATCTGCTGATCCAGAAGCCGCTGCACATCGGCGATACAAACGGTCTGTGCGAAGTCATAGATGCCCTCCATGCAGAGCAGCGAGTAGTCATCCTGGCCGCTCGTTTCCGTGGCTCCCTGCACCCCGGGCTTGTTCTTAAGTTCTGATTTTACAAGGACCTCCCCGTTCTTTTCAATCAGTACGATGTTGGTGTGCTCCTGCATGATATGTACCCGGGCATAGTCCTGCCCGCGATACAGGATGACTTCGATATCCAGCGGGCATTCGGTGTCCGCATACAGAACCTGTATGGGGATATCAGCCAAAAACCGGGTCATCTGTTCGATCTGATCCGCGCTGACCTGCGCGATCACCTCCAGTTTCCGGGAGGCGTCACCGGCTACGATACCGGCTGCTGCTGCGGCTTCCAGCCCCTTCTTATTCCCCGTGTTCGGGACGATAACGCTCTTTACATTTTTGATAATGTTCCCGCTGACATAGATCTCTACCCGGTCGGGCCAGCTGCCCAGGGTATCGCGGGCAACAGCCCCGCAGTATGCGATGGCAATGGGCTCCGTACACCCCATTGCCGGAATCAGTTCTTTTTCCAGTATCCGAAGATAAGCGTCGTAGCGTTTATCTCTTTTGTCCATAGGTTTCCCGTTCCTTTCTCATCGTAAAAGCAGATGCTCGATCAGCTTCTTGTTTCTCTTGTTTGTTTTAATCAGACTGGCGCTCTTATTATAGAAATAAAAGGCGGCCACCGGGATATTATTCAGTTTCCCCAGTTTTTGTTTGGTGGTAAATTTGTAATAGGTACCGCCGCAGGAGACGACCTTGTGCTCCTGTACGGCGTGGATCAGATCATTGGCAGAGCGGATGTCGGCATCGATCCTGGTATAAGCCAGGCCCGCACAGTCCAGCTTATGCGCATCGCTGCCTCCGAACTGAGGCTTATGATACTTCTCGGCCAGTGATCTGGCCCTGCGGTTGGACTCGTCGCTTTCGCAGGAATTAAAAGTCTCGATGAAATCGAACTTTTCCACCAGATGATCATTTTTCCGAAAGCGTCCGGTACTCATCATACTTAAGAAACGTTCTCCGCAGGGATGGGCGGGGCCGATAATACCGCCGCTTTTGTGAATGACATCGATCAGTGTCTGGATGGGCAGTCCCCGGACTTCCAGTACCCTCAGTTTCAGATGATCCGGCATAATGATGAGCATGTGCCCGGCGTCCCGGGTATCATACTCGATCCCCTTAATAACCACAAAATCTTTATAGCGGTCATCATTTTTCAACTCATACTTCCATTTCCGGTACCCGTCATAGGTATCGTGATCCGTCACCAGCATCCCCTGGAATCCCTTTTCCATTAAACGGTCAATGTATTCTTCCAGTGATACTTTGGCATCGATGGACCCCTCTTTTACATGACAGTGCATATCAAATTTCAAGTGGATCACCTACTATTCTTACGACTATTTAACTTGTTTACTGATTCCATTATACTATAAATCCTGGGTTCGGGAAGGGGGAAATCTGCTGGTTTTACATCTATTTACAGATATCGATGCGGTCTTGGTTTTTATGGATGCAAAAATGATGCAATTCAGATGTATAATTGAGGAATATTTTTAGAGGAAGAGGGGGGATGGGATTGAATCGTATTCTGGTTGTGGATGATGAGAGAGCGATAGTTGATTTGATTCGATTGAATCTGGAAATGTCTGGATATGAGTGCGATTACGCGCTGGATGGGGAGGAAGCGATCGGTAAGATTGACCGTTTGGCTTATGACCTGATTTTACTGGATATTATGCTGCCGAAAATAGATGGGTTTGAACTGATGAATTATATCCGGTTTCTGGATGTTCCGGTGATCTTTCTCACGGCGAAATCGGAGGTTAAGGACAGAGTGGCGGGGCTGAAGCTGGGCGCACAGGACTATCTGACGAAGCCCTTTGAGATCGTCGAGCTGCTGGCCCGGGTGGAAACCGTGCTGCGCAGGTATCGGAAGATCGGACAGATTTACCGGCTGTACGATATCGAACTGGATATGACTGCGCATACCGTAAAAAAGTCGGGCAGCTGTATCGATCTGACAATGAAGGAGTATAGTATCCTGCTGCTGTTCCTTCAGAATCCGGGAACCGCTCTGTACCGGGAAACGATCTATGAACGGGTATGGGGCGGAAGCTATCTGGGGGACAGCCGCACAGTGGATCTGCATGTGCAAAGACTCAGAAAGAAAATTGGATGGGAAGAGAAAATCGCCGCAGTATACAAGGTGGGATACCGGCTGGATATATAAGAAGATCGGAGGCCTGGGATGAAGTTCTCATGGAAAATATTCCTGACAACTATATTGATTGTCTGCTGTACATTTTCCACCGGCGGTATGATTCTGATGTCGTCCTGGCTGCAGCAGTTCCTGGACAGGGAGATCCAGTTCGCGGAAAGTCAGAATGTTATGCTGAACGGTGCGCTGCGTACAGCTTCCCGGCTTCTGCCGCAGGAGGATTATCATGATATCCATGGAGTGGCCGAACGTGTGCTGTCTTCTGTCCTGGACAAAAACCGGGAACAGCTTCCTGTATTGGTCGCGGATGAGGAAGGCGGATCTGTGTATGAGACTGCTGCGTTTGATGCTTTCGGGCCGGCTTTTAAGAATGTATCCGGGCAGCAGTCCGGATATGTGATTTTATGTGAGGACGGCGCTTACCGGATTCATTTTATCAGCCATTGGAAATTGGGAAGTGAGGTTTATTCCCTGGAGACGGTGCGGGATATCACCGGGGTGTTTGAGACGAGAGATGCCCAGTATGGGATGTTTATACGGCTGACACTGGGGATGACCTGCGTTACGGGAGTGCTGGTGCTTCTGCTCTCAAAGTGGCTGACGAAGCCGGTTCGAAGCTTATCCCGGGCCGCCAGGAGGATGGCCATGGGCGATTATGGGGTCAGGGCGTGCGGGAAGGGCCAGGACGAAGTGGGGATGCTGGCTGAGGATTTTAACCGGATGGCGGATGCGTTGGAACAGAAGATGGATCAGCTCAAGGAAGCGCTGCGCCGGCAGGAGGAATTCTCAGGAAGCTTTGCCCATGAGGTAAAGACTCCCCTGACTTCCATCATGGGGTACGCGGATATGCTGCGCTCCAGGGAATTACCGCAGGAAATAAGACTCCAGGCCGCGGACACGATATTTCGGGAGAGTAAGCGGTTAGAGTCGCTTTCGTTTAAATTGCTGGATCTGATGGTTTTGAAAAATAGAGAGCTGTCCGTAGAGCCTGTCCGTGCGAAAATGTTCTTGGAGGAGGCAACTTCGTTTGTTCGTCCGTCCTTTGAACGGCAGAATATCTGTCTGCTGACTGAACTTGAGGACTCTCCTATTCGTATCGATGCGGTGCTTTTCCGGACCCTGATATTGAATCTTTTGGAAAACGCCCGGCAGGCATTCGGGGAAGCCGGGACAACCCCTTCGGATGACGGGCGCGCAGGGGAGGCAGGCGGTAAAGACAGGGTAGTACGGCTGGCGGGACGTTCGGATCATGGCCGGTATCAGATTACAATATCGGATAACGGGAAAGGGATGGGTCCGGAGGAATTAAGCAGGATCACAGAGGCATTTTACCGGGTGGACAAAGCCAGGGACAGGGCCAGCGGGGGAGCCGGTCTGGGCCTTGCGATCTGCAGCCTGATCGTGGAAGTCCATCATGGAACAATGTCTTTTTGCAGTGATGCCGGGCGGGGGACAGATGTGACCGTAAGCATCGGAGGTGGGACGGATGAAGAGTAGATGGAAAAATACGGCAGTTACCGTGATTACACTTGGACTGATCACCCTGAGTATCTTTGCTCCGTACCGGCTTCAGCTGTACAGGGACAACCAGATCCTGGGCAAACCCCATCTTCTGGAAAATCCCATCGATGACACGGAGGAAGATTTGACGGTTCTGACCATACTGGACAAATTAAAACTGCTCTCCAGTGAGAAAATCGCAGACGTATCGACAGGAAACCAATATTCCGGAGACAGCATTATCCTTCAGTGCTCTGCTGAACTAAAGGAGCTTTTCCAAAGAGGTGTGCTGACATTCGATCCCGCCGGAACACAGTGGGAGCAGCGGACGAGCAGCGCTGCCCTGGTGATGAGCTCGTATGATGACAGCCGGGCGATGATTCTGTGGACCGTTGTCCTTTCCTCGGATACCGCTTATCTCAAGTGCGGGATTGACGACGAGACAGGCAGGATTCTCTATCTGTATACGGCAGATTTTACTGGGGAAAAGGAGACGCTCACGGATGAAAAAGTACTGGCCTTTGCCGATTATCTGGGAGTGGATATTGGTGAAAACGCAAGGATGACTGCTCTGATGACTATATTAACAGATTTACTGCCAGCCGGGGATACCATGGAGAAAGACTATCAGTATCCATTTATGCAGGGCGGGTCCGCTGTGATGTATTATGCAGCGGAGACAGAATACGGCTTTTATCTTGGTCACGATGTGAGTGATCTGCAGGGACTTACGGACTGACCGCCGTTTTTTATTTCATGGGAACGCGATCCTGTGTAATAAAAATGCTTCGGGGATCACACAGCGGCGGAAAAGAAGACATCCATGATGGGAAAATGATGCAAACCTCTGTTAGCATGAAGAGAATTCATAGTATGACAGAACTTCATAGCTTGAAGAAAACTCAGAATGCGGAGAAAATTTTAAAAGGAGGTAAGCACAGATGTGTAAAAAAGTCAGACATGAAATAGAAAGGAATAAATTTGACAAGAGTAAAATAACAAAAATATCGGCAGATAAAAGATCGGATATCATATTAAGAATGTCGGCAGTCATAGCGCTCTGCCTGATCCTGGCCGCGGCCGGCTGCGGGAAGGAGCTTAGGGACAAACCGGGAAACAGCAGCCGGGAAGAAGAGTTTACATCCGATACGCCAGCCACCAGCTCGGCAAAACCGGAGACAAAAGTATCCTATGAGGAATTCCAAAAGGCCTTCCATATGTCCCAGGATGATACGTTTAACCGTGGCTGTGCTTCCGAAAAGGGATATTATTTCATGGGAAACAGTTACCTGTATTTTGTGGATAAAGAAACCATGCAGTCCACGATACTGTGCGGGAAACCGGAATGTCTGCACCAGGACCAGAACTGCAACGCATATCTGGGGAACATAAGCCATATCACCTACTATGACGGAAAGCTGTATTATGCCGCCGGGCAGGAGCAGGGGATACCGGGGGTGGATGAAGGGGTGTGGAACCTCTATGCCATGAATGCCGATGGTACCCAGAAAACAAAAGTTCTGACCCTGAGGGCGGAAAATGAAGGATTTTATTCCAATCCGACTCAATTTGTCATCCATAAAGGGCAGGTCCTGTTCCTGTCTGATCGGGAAAATATACTTTGCGTGCCGTTAGGCGGAAACCTGGAGGATGCCAAAGCGGTCAAAACCAATGATCTGGGGCTTGACTATGAAGCTGTGGCCGATTCCCTGGAACTGTGGTATTTGTGGGCGGATCAGGACAAATTTTATTGTTTCGGGAATCCCAAATCGGAGCAATTCCGGGAAGTACTTTATGAATACGATCCCGGGACCGAAGCGTTAACTCAGATCTGGATGGTACCCGAATCCGCGGAAACGGGGAAATGGGACACCAGTGATGTCTCGGTCAACGGCTGGTATATAGACCAGGGGATTTTGTACTATTATCTATCCGGAAACGGCTTGTACCAATACAATATTTCCACCAAAGAGACGCAACAAATTGCCGCACTTGCTGATCCCAAATATACCGGTACAGCGGAATTTGACGGAGAATTGGCTTATATCAACAACAGGGAGACGGATACGATCTATGTCTATTCGCTGAAAGGAGAGTATCTGGGTGAATATGGTTACAGGGAATATGCAAGTCTTGGGCAAGGGCAGGAGGAAGGAAGCGGGGTCGGACGTATCATAGGAAGTGACGCAGACATGGTTTTCCTGTGTACAGAAAATTTAAAGAGTATGACGCAGGATGGATTCGGGCTGGGCTATACGTATTATTATCTGATGAAATCGGAGATCCGGTCCGGCACAGGAGAATTCAAGCCGCTGTCTTTTGAATAAGACAGGAACGGAATGGAACTGTTTCCCCATAATTTACGTGCATGAACATGTGCGCAGGCAAGCGCACAGGGAGGAAAAATGCAGCTGGAAATCAGGAATCTGAAGAAACGATATGGTAATCAGTGGGCACTGAACGGGCTTACGGTGACCTTTGGCCCCGGCATCTACGGAATTCTCGGCTCCAACGGCGCAGGGAAAAGCACCATGATGAACCTGCTGACGGACAATCTGAAACGCGACGGCGGTGAGATCCTGCTGGATGGGAAAGACATTCTGAAACTTGGCCGGGACTACCGGAAGATATTGGGATATATGCCGCAGCAGCAGGGATTCTACGAGCAGATGACGGCGGATACGTTTCTATTTTATATGGCGCGGCTAAAAGGGTTGAAAAGAAAGCAGGCTGCGGCTGAGATAGATCAGCTGCTTCAGGTTACCGGTCTGAACCGAGAACGCCATAAAAGGCTGGGCGGTTATTCCGGCGGTATGAGACAGCGAGTGCTGTTAGCGCAGGCAATGCTGGGGAATCCGCGGATATTGATCCTGGATGAACCGACTGCGGGGCTGGACCCCAAGGAGCGGATCCGTATCCGGAATTTTATCTCTTCCCTCTCCCGGGACCGGATTATTCTTCTGGCTACTCATATCGTAAGCGATATTGAATCCATCTCGGACCGGATTATTATGATGAAAAAGGGGAAGCTGATCGGGACGGGTACTTTTGCGGAGCTGATGGAGCAGGTGGCGGATAAGGTAAAGGAAATGCCCTGTGAGCCGGAAGCGCTTTTGGGGATACAGAAGAAATACAGGGTGGGAAATGTATTCCAAAGAGACGGAAAAACCTGGGTCCGGCTGGTGGGTGACAAGCTGCCCGGAGAAGGCTGTATTGCCACGGATCATCTGAGCCTGGAAGATGTGTACCTGTATTTCCTGGGAGAGTAGGTGGTGGGATGGGAGAGTACCTGCGCGTTTTTACAAACCGCCGCCTCTGGCTGGGATTCGGCATGCTTCTGCTTTTGAATCTGTTCTTCTTCTGGCAGGCGCAGAAGGATGGAAACTACGGAATGAACCTGAGTGCTAATTTTTCCAATTCCGCGGATCTGTCTTTTGGGATAAACGGAGAAATCATTGACCGGACCATGGACGCGGACCCGGCCAGGTGCCTTCGGATCTACCGGAGTCTGCTGCAGAAATACCGGGATACGGATACCTTGACGGCCCAGGCAGAGCTTAAGCAGATGACAGAAGATTTAGGGCTTTTGACGGAGCTATACATTATTGTCCAGAATAAGAACCAGTATTACTACGCGGATCAATATGAGAAATACCGATTGAAGTACGCGCCCTATATCAAAAAATTTGAGCAGGGTATATGGACGAGGGAGGATATAAAATCGCTGACCGTAGCCGTGGATGCGCTGGTATCCCAGCTGTCCTATCTGAACGGTTATGAAGCTTATCTGGATGGAATCAGGGAAAATAAGGACAAGCTGCTGGCATTTTCTGTTTTTAATGATGCGGATGGGTTTTCGGGGAGAAATATTATCCGTACGGCCGGGGATTTTGAGAAACTTGCGGGAGTACAGCTGCGCCTGGGCTCGGACGGCGCGGTGAATGCGCTTCTTGATTTTCCTTTGACGGACTATCTTCTTTTGCTTACCCTGATCCTGGTCTGTTTAAGTTTTCTGGAGGAGAGGGAGAAGGGGCTGTGGTGTGTCGTGCACGCTGCTCCGTCAGGGCGGTTCGGGCTGGCAGCTGCCAGAGCCGGCATATTGTTTTGGGTATCGGCCGGTGCGTCTGTTCTGCTGTACGGCTCGGATCTGTACGTGGGAATAGCTGTCTATGGGGGAGAGATCGGGCTTGACCGGGCGGCACAGTCGGTGGAGCTTTTGGGGAGGCTGCCGCAGGCTTGTACTCTGGGCGGATTCCTGGTACAGTTTTTTATGATGCGTGTTCTGAGCGCCTTTGTTCTGTCGCTGCTTTTGTGGCTGCTGCTCAGCGCTGTCCATGATGTAAAACTTACCATTGCTGTCCTGGCGTTTTTCCTTGGGACCGAATATGTGCTGTACCGGTTCCTGCCGGTTCAAAGTCTGTTCCGAATTTTTAAATACTTTAATATTTTCACCTATATTCATCTGTCGGAACTGTATACCAACTATCTGAACGTGGATCTGTTCGGATATCCCGCGGGCATCCGCCATATTTCCCAGGCCGCGCTGCTGCCTTTGGGACTGGTATGCGGGGTATGGTGCGCCGTCCTTTCGTGTATTCAGAAGCCGGCCGGAGGAAAAAGCAGGCTGGTACGGCTCGCCTGGCTGTGGAACTCGGTAAAGGACCGGATGCTGCGGCGCCTGGGATTGTTTGGCATGGAACTCTATAAGATTCTGTTCCTTCAGCGGGGAATCGTAATCGCTGCCGTGTTTGTGTATGCTGTTTCAGGGCTTACTTTTACCGTTCCGGCCCAGGCTGTTACTCTGCCCATGCAGCTGGCCCGGGAATATCTGGAGCAATGGGAAGGCGAACTGAATGGGGAGACCCAGGCACAGATAGCTATGGTCCAAAAGGAGATCGGCAAGGCGGAAGATGCCCTCGAACAAGCACAGCGGGAATATGATGACGGTAAGATAGATTATACACAGCTGGATGCCTGTATCCGGGAAAACGATGCGGCGGGTATAAAGCGGCAGGCGCTGCAGAGCGTGCAGAACCGTGTGAACGAATTAGAGTACCTGTCAGAAGAAAGAGGAACAGCGCTTTGGCTGCTGGATGAATCGGTCTATGAGGGAATCTACGGGGAAGCGGCAGGGTATCTCAGACAACGGGCTGCCCTTGTGGGACTTCTGACAGTCAGTCTGCTGCTGGCCGGCTGTTTTACTTATGAGACCAGATCCGGGATGAACCGTGTGGCACGCGCAGGACTGAACGGCAGAGGAAAATGGATGGTTACCAAAATGTCGGCAGCCGTGCTGATAGCTGCTGCTGTATGGGTACTGATCTATGGCCGGGAGGTGTATACCATGATGCGTGCCTGCCGGATTGGGAGTCTGGGAGCACCGGTACAGAGCCTTAAGATGCTGTCAGAGTTTCCGGTTCCATGCAGTATCGGGACTTTCCTGATCCTGCTCTATGGGTACCGGTGGATCATGCTGGTCTGCAGCGGCTTTCTGGTTTTGTGGGTATCCTCCCGGATGAAACGGATGGAAACGGCATACCTGGCGGGCGTTGGGATGCTGCTGCCGTCCCTGCTCTATCACTATATAGGAATCGAGCCATTTCGCTATCTGTCGCTGTCGCTGCCGGTGGCGGCCATGGATCTGTTGCTTCCGGGAAGTGGATCGGACTGGAGGGCATGTGCAGCGGGCGGACTGGTGATCGCTATGGGAATCGGCTCTTTGTGTCTGATTGGGAAAGAAGTGAAATTTTTTTACCTTGTGAAAAATGTGAAACAATAATGAAACAAATGAAACAATATTGACGCGGAAATCTTATAATATTATGATAGTAACAAGAACACAAGGAAGTGGAAAATGGCCGAATATATAAAGAAATTTGACTGCTTTCAAATATATAATGAATAACCAGACAGAAACGGGGTGGAAAGCTTGTCGGCAACAATACGTGAGATTGCGAAACAGGCCGGGGTATCTCCGGCAACTGTTTCACGATATATTTCAGGGAACAGTATCGTCAGTGACGAGAAGGCAGAAAAAATCGAGCGGGCTATGAAAATACTGGATTATACACCAGGCTCCGGAAAACGGCAGAAGGACAAGGGGGTTATCGCCGTCCTGCTCCCGAATCTCCAGCAGGGTTATTTCACTGAAGTATTAAAAGAGTTGATAGAGCAGATCCCCAGATATCAGTACCGGGTGATGATTATCCCAACGTTTCCGGGAGATGAGAGCTATAAGCTGCTTTTCAAAGAAGTGTTTATAACGGGTGTGATCTATCTGGATGAGGAAGTGGATCAGGCCGTTTTAAATTATATCGGTGCCAAGAATATCAAAAGCGTTATGCTGGGAGGAGCCACCTCGGACAGCCGCTGTGAGATGATCCGGATCAACGACCTTTCCGCCGGATATGATGTAACCCGATATCTTCTGGAGCGTGGGCATGAACAGATTTTATTCCTTGCCCATCGTTCCCAGAGCATCGGATCTGGTTATCAGAGGCTGATGGGCTGCAGAAGGGCTCTGGAGGAATATGGGGCCGTATTTGACGACTCCTGGGTGGAATACGGCAGCCCGACTTATGAGAATGGGTATCGGCTGACCAGTATGAGAATAGAGAAAGGGCCGGACTTTACGGCGGTCTTCGCGTTCAGCGATGAGATGGCCCTGGGTGCCATCGCGGCTCTGGCGGACCACGGATGCCAGGTGCCGGAGGATATCTCCGTTATAGGATTTGACGGAATCAGTATCTCACAGCGAGTGATCCCCAGATTGACCACAGTGTGGCAGCCCATTGGACAGTTTGTGACAAAAATCCTGGATGCCTTTCAGAATCCGGAAGAAAAATTCCCGAATATGGAAATCGTGCTTCCTTATTCCATTCTGGAAGGAGGAACCTGCATTACCAGAAAGCCTCGCTGATAATTTTACATGGATCGCATGTAAACGGCCTCTTCCTTTCCGCCGCAGTGCGATCCCGCAGAGCGTTTTTAATTTCATAGGAGCACTTTCCTATAAAAAAAATGGCGCAGTTCATGCGCGAATGGAGGAAAAGATGAGAGAAATGGCGAACAGAAAACTTACAGTTGTAGGCGGAGGAGGAGTCCGCTCCATGTTTTTGGCAAAGAGCCTGGTGTCCTGTGCCGGCAGATTGGGTTTTGGCCGGATCGTTTTTATGGATAATGACGAACAAAAGTTAAATATCTATGGGAAAATGGCCCGGGAGGTAGCCAGACGGCTTGATCCGGAAGTGGAATTTACACTGACAACCGATCCGGTGGAAGCGGTCCGGGATGCGGATTACCTGATTACCACCATTCGGGCGGGTCAGGATGAGATGCGCATCCAGGATGAACGGATCGCGCTGGCCCACGGCATACTGGGGCAGGAAACCACGGGAGCGGCGGGCTTCTCCTTTGCCATGCGCTCCATACCGGCCCTGGAGAAATACTGTGCATTGGCGAGGGAATACGCGTCCCCCGGGGTGAAAATCTTTAATTTTACGAATCCGGCCGGCGTGGTGTCACAGACACTTCGGGATATGGGATATGATTTTACATTTGGCATCTGTGACGCCCCCAGTGAATTACTGCGTTCTCTGGCGGATGTGTACGGGGTAAAGCCGGAAGAGGTGACCGGAGACTGCTACGGATTGAATCATCTGTCCTTTTTCCCAAGCATTCAGGTGCAGGGACGGGAAGTAATGCCCGGTCTGCTCTCCAGGGATGAGATCTACCAGTCGACACAGATGCGCTTTTTTGACAAAGAGCTTGCGAGACATTTTGGCTGTGTCCTGAATGAATATCTGTATTACTATTATTATCGGCAGGAGGCCGTGGAACACATCCTGAAAGCCGGGGTCACCAGAGGGGAGATGATCCGGGACGTGAACCGCCGGATGACGGAGGAACTGTCCGGTATGGATATCGAGCATGACTTTGATGCCTGCCTGCGCGTGTTTGATCAATGGCACGGAAAAAGGGAGACGGCTTACATGGCAAACGAAACCGGAACAGCGGCGAATACCAAACCCTTCCATTTCGATCTGTACGCGCCCGACAATGGGGGATACGCGGGAGTGGCTCTGACTTATATTGAATCGGAGATCACAGGGCATGAGGCACAGATGATTCTGTGTGTGCCGAACAAAGGGGCGATTCCGGGCCTTCGGGACAGTGATGTGGCAGAGGTTACCTGTACGATCCGGAACGGTGAATATATCCCGCATCCGGTCAGACAGCCGGGAACCATGCAGATGGAATTAATCCGGCAGGTGAAGTGTTACGAGCGCCTGGCCTCGGAGGCGATCAGACAGAAGAGTATCGACCGGGCAGTGGATTGTCTGTGTGTACATCCGCTGGTAAATTCCTATTCCCTGGCCAGGACCCTGGTAAAGGAATATCTGGAAGCGAACCATGATTATACAGAGGGGTGGAAATGATGAAATTTGCGGGGGGAGCAGGGTATCTGAATGTGGACCTTCTTTTTACCGGACTGGAGCATCTGCCGGAGGAGGGAAAGGAGATTTATTCCAGGGAATTTGACACCCAGATCGGGGGAGGAGTTGCGGCCACGCTGATCAATATGGGCAGGCTGGGTATTCCGGTCAAACTGCTGACTTTTCTGGGCAGGGATTTCTTTTCTGATTTTGCAAGAAGAGAACTGGACCGTTTCCCTATAGATTATGAGAATTTGTATACCGGGGATCAGATGCCGGTCACGGTATCGGCTGCCATGGTGACGGAGTCTGACAGAAGCTTTCTGTCATACCGGAATAAGAAAACGGTCACACCGCAGATAGAGGAAAAAATATACCAGGAGCTTAAGGGAGCCAGGGTAGTGGAGATGCAGGAGGATTTTCTGCATGCGTATCAAAAGCTGAAGCGTGAGGGAACGCTGCTTGTCCTGGATACAGGGTGGTCGGAAGAATTGTCCGTTGAGAATTACCGCCCTTATCTGGAGACGGCTGATTTCTACACACCGAACCGGAAGGAGGCTCTTAAGATCACCGGGACAGGGAATCTTAAGGATGCCGCGGAGGTGTTGGGCTGTTTCTTTGAACAGGTAATCATCAAACTGGATGAAGATGGCTGTATGATAAAGGACCGGGCGGGAACCAGGATCATACCGCCGCTTCCCGGAGTCCGTCCGGTGGATGCCACAGGGGCAGGTGACGCATTTTTAAGCGGATTTCTGTTCGGACTGTACGAGGGCTATCCTCTGGATGACTGCGTCCTGTTCGGGAACATTACCGGCGGGACCTGCGTCCGGTCGGTGGGCTGCCTGTCCAGTTATGTAAATCGGGAGGAATTGCTCAGGATCGCAGGGAAATGAAAAGGCTTTGGGGTATGGCGGCCGGTATTTCACCGGGTATGCCTATTCTTAATGATCTGCCGGAAAAACCAAACCGATCTGCCTGCGGGCTTCGTCCATAATCTGCATCTCCATGCCGGAAACCCTGAGACATTCCTCACAGGCGGCCGAATCCTGTCCGTTTATCATTTCCGCAAAGCGGATGGCCTCATACAGCATATTGTTGGAATCCTTCTGAAGCGGGAGGCGTTTCTGCTCCCCATTTCTTAAGATCAGGTCGATATCGTGGATGTTGGGAAGCTCCCGGAAGGTTAATGCTCCCTTTTCCCCCATGATCTGGCTGGGCACGAAGCTGTCGCATATTTTGGAATAGACCAGCTGTACCTGAAAGCCGTCATAATGGGCCAGGATCGTCCCGGCTCCATCGATCTTATTCGGCAGAAATACGGCATCTGCCTGTATTTTGTCCGGCATGCCGAAGAGCCTAGCCATCAGATGCACGCAGTACACACCGATATCCATCAAAGATCCATTGGAGAGCTCCGGCCGGAATGCGTTTTCAATGACGCCGTTTTTGTAGTTGTCATAACGGGAGGAATACTGGCAGTACTGCAGAGTCACCTGGCGGACCTGACCGATGTCATCCAAATGTGCGGCCAGCAGATCGAAGGCCGGGTCTATCACACAGCGCATGGCTTCCAGCAGAATTACATGATTCTGCCGGGCGGCCTGCGCCATCCGGGTAAATTCGGTAAAATTGGATGCGGCCGGCTTTTCTACCAGTACATGCTTGCCGGCCTGCATAAGCATAACCGCCTGGGTGCAGTGGCAGTAATTCGGGCTGGCGATGTAGACCGCGTCGATATCGGGATCGGAAGCCAGGCTTTCCAGCCGGTCATAGAATTTCACCGCTCCGAATTCCGTCCCGAATTCGACCGCCTTTTCCATAGTGCGGGAATACACACCCGTTAACTTAAGAAGTTCTGTTTTTTGCACGGCCTCCAGAAAACGCCGTGTTATTTTATTGGTACCAATAATTGCGATACGTATCATAGGAACACCTCCGTAGTTAACTTTATCATATCTGCGGAGGTGTTTCAATTGGATGTGTCCTGAAAATCCCCATTTGCACAACCAGCCCATATGGGTTATGATAGAAATAATATCGCAAAATAATACATAAATAAGGAAAGCTATGGTGGGATAAACAATGGATGAAAAACAGGTATGGTTGGTTTTGGGCATTGAGCCCACGAAAAACGAAGAGGAAATCAAACAGGCCTACCGGTCGAAGCTGGTAAACGTCAATCCGGAGGATGACCCGGAAGGATTCAAGCGGTTGCGGGAAGCTTATGAGCAGGCATGCAGCCTGGCCTCACAGGAGCAGGAGGAAGAGGAAAAGGGCCCGGAAGGTCCTCTGGGAGAATGGCTGGACAAAGTGAAAGCGGTCTATGGCAGATTATCCGCAAGAATCAATCCTGAGTCATGGAAAGAACTGTTCCGGGACGACATCTGCCTGGATCTGGAAACCGGTCCCGAAGTGAGGACGGAACTGCTGAAATATTGCATGGATCACTTCCGGCTGCCGTCCCAGATCTGGATGCTGATGGATGAACAGTTCTCCCTGCTGGCTGATATGGAGGAACTCAAAGAGTCCTTTCCTCTGGATTTTCTTCAATTTGTGGAAAATAAATGTACTCAGGATGAATGGTTCTCTTATGAATATTTCGAGGGACCGGATGATGCGGAGTATGACACCTATTTAAGCCTGTTTTTTGAAATCCGCCGGGATGTGGAGGAAGGAAAGTTCAGTTCTCTGGACGAGCTGTTCTCCCAGGCGGAAAGTCTGGGGATTTACCACCCTTATCTGGAGGTTTCCAGGGCCGAGGCGAAGATCAAACAGGAGCAACCCCAGGGAGCGGTGGACCTTCTGATGCCGCTTATGGAAAAGTATCCCGGGGACTGGTGGATCGCCTATGTGACCGGGCAGGCATACTGGGAACTTGAGCGCTTCGAAGAGGCCAATGACTGTTATAAGAAAGTGCTGGAGACGGAAAAGGAACACTATACGGCCCGTTTCCGCTGCGCGGAGTATCTGGAGAAGACCGGGCAGTATACGGAGGCTAAGGAAAGCTTTATCGCTATTATGAACGACATTTCCGACAATCAGGATGTCCGGGCCAGGTTAAAAGAGGTAAATGAGCACCTGATTCCCCGGTTTTTTGAGGAATGCGCGGCTGATCCGGATAACTTTACGATCCGCTTCAAGCTGGGATGGTGCCTGCTCCAGAACGAGAGAAATGAGGAGGGGGCAGAACTTCTGGCCGGATTAGAGCCGGACGACGAGAATGAAGCGGAATATCACAGCCTGAGCGGCAGATTCTATTATAACCTGGCGGAATATGACGAGGCCAGACGGCATTTTGAAGCATGGATACAGAGCATCCGGTCGGAGACACCTAAGGATGAGGAAGAGGAACAGGCGCTGCCGGGACGTTTCCTGAAGGCATACAGCTTGTTGGCTGCATCGGATCAGAAGCTGGGGGATTCCGATGCGAAATATTATGACGAGGCGCTGACAGCCATTGATCAGGCGCTGGCTTACATAGAAGATAACGGGGCACTGCAGCAAAAAGCGGATATTCTGCTGCACATGGAACGCTACCGGGAGAGCGTGGATATCTGTGATCAGATCCTGGAAACTGACAGCCGCTACCTGCCGGCTCTGGTGACCAGGCAGGATGCCTATTTCCATCTGCATTCCGCCCAGGAGGTTATCGATGACTTCTATAAGATCAAAGAGATTTTCCCCTATATACCAAAGACTTACGAGCTTCCGGCAGAGGTGTTCTATATTTACCGGCAGTATGACGATGTGCAGAGTATTCTGGATCAGGCCAAAGAAAACGAGGCCGGCAGTCTGAAGCTGGACGTGATCCGGGGAAAGACCATGCGTATGAGGGCATCAAAGGACGCGGAATATGCAGAAGCGCGCAGCTTTGACCGGGAACTGGCAGCGAAACTGCGGGCGGAGAGCGGGATGAAAGAGGAGTTAAACCAGATCCTCCGGGAAATCGTCCTGTGCTCCATGGCTCTGGGAGAGTACAAGGACGCGTTAAGCCAGGTGGAGGAGGCGATACAGACGGACCCCTCCGTGGACAATCTGTGGCTCAAGGCGGACGTGCTCTATCGGGACGGAGAGTATGAGAAAGCGCTGAAGCTGTATCAGCAGTGTCAGAAGCATGTGGCGGACAATGAAAATATTTACGAGGATCTGGGGAACTGCTACCGGGATCTGGGTAAGAGCGAAAAGGCGAAGGAGTGCTTTGAGAAGGTGCTGGAGATGAATCCGGATCACCGCAGGGCGAACAGCCGTCTGGCGGACTATTATTCCGATCTGTATGATGACACGGAGGAACAGCAGTATTTTGAGAAAGCGCTGCCCTATTCCAGCCGCCAGCTGGAGCTGACTCCCACAGCCTATTACTATGTGGAGCGGGGACTTCTGTATATGAGCGCCAGCTATTGGGATGAGGCGGAGGCTGATTTCCGGAAAGCATTCGAGCTGGAGCCGGAGGATTCCTATGCTTATAACAATCTGGGCTGTGTCTATAAATACTGCGGGCGCTACGAGGATGCCCTGCCGATGTTCCTGAAAGCGCTGGAATGTATGACGCCGGGAGAATCTACCGTATTCTATGGGAACCTGGCCGACTGTTACGAGAGAATGGGCCGCTATGAAGAGGCTAAGGAGGCCTACCTGAAGAATATCAAATTGTTTCCGAATAAGCCCGGACTGCGGGAAAACCTGTCAGACATGTATTCTTCCCAGGGACATTTCCGGGAGGCTATTCAGGTGGTAGAGGAAATTCTGGAGATGGAAAACAGCAACAAGGCCTACTATCTGTGTGAATTGGCGTATCTGTACGAGTACACCGGGGATTATAAGACTGCCATCCAGTATTGCAAGAAGGCGCTGAAAGAAGATGACTCCTACGCGAAAGCCAACCGGATGATCGGACAGTATCTGTATTATTATAAGAAGAATCTGAGAAAGGCGGAAAAATACATCACTACCGCGCTGTCTCAGACGAAAGCGGGCAGCAACGAGTATTCGATTTCCTGCCGTGCACTGATGCATCTGTATTCGCAGAAAAAGGATTACAAGAACGTGAAAAAGTATTTTGATATGGAGATAGAAGCCACGGTTCAGGAGTACGGCTCCATGGAACATTATCTGGGGACGAAGAAGAGGAAAAACGCGCGTCTTTACATTTTAGGACAAATGTATTATTATCTGGGGGATATGGACAAGACGGCGGAACTGTTCGGGCAGATCGGCTGCCGGGACATGTGCCGCAGCTGCAGCTGCCGGGAGTGCTGGGAATTCTATATGGCACAGGGCATCCTGCTGGAAGAAGCGGGAGAGAAAAACAAAGCACTGGAGTTTTACCGGAAAGCGTACGATATTGACTGCAGGGATATGGAACTGCGGTTCCGGATGGCCGGATGCGGGAAGCAATAAAAAGCAGCCGCTAAGTGCTCATAGCAATAAAAAATAGTAATTTTAGAAAGAGATGAACGACTTATGATAATAGGAATTGACCTGGGAACGACGAACAGCCTGGCGGCCTATTTTACCGAAGAGGGACCCAAGATTATCCCCAACCGTCTGGGAAGCAACCTGACCCCATCCATCGTCAGTGTGGATGAAAATGACACGATCTACGTGGGGGAGACGGCGAAAGAGCGGCTGGCTCTCTATCCGGATACGGCGGCCAATGTGTTTAAACGCAGCATGGGCAGCAATAAGAAATTCCGCCTGGGCAGAAAAGAATTCTCAGCGGAGGATCTGTCTTCCTTTGTACTGCGCTCGCTGAAGGAAGACGCGGAGCATTATCTGGGTGAGCCGGTGACCGAGGCGGTTATAAGCGTCCCCGCTTACTTTAACGATGCCAGGAGGAAGGCCACGAAGAGGGCCGGTGAGCTGGCGGGGCTGACGGTAGAGCGTATCATCAGCGAGCCGACGGCGGCAGCCATCGCCTATGGGCTCTATGAGAAAAAGCGCAACAACAAATTTCTGGTATTCGATCTGGGAGGCGGTACCTTTGATGTGTCGATCCTGGAGCTGTTTGAAAATATCCTGGAGGTGCGGGCCGTGGCCGGGGACAATTTCCTGGGCGGCGAGGACTTTACCGACGTGCTGGAGAAGATGTTCCTGGAACGCCGGAAGCTGGACGAGGACCAGCTGGATCTGAAAACCAGACTTTATCTGCACAAGCAGGCGGAGGAGTGTAAGATCGGCTTCTGCAAGAGCAGAACTTCCGTCATGCGCTGTGTTCTGGACGGCAAGGAGGTGGCGGAGGAATTCCGCATCACAGAGTACGACGAAGCCTGCCAGCCTCTTTTTGAGAAAATCCGTAAGCCGGTGAAGCGAAGCCTGTCCGACGCAGGGATCAAGCTGTCGCAGATCGACGATGTGGTACTGGTGGGCGGGGCGACCAAGCTGCCCATCGTTCAGCAGTTTATCGGCCGTCTGTTCCGGAAGTTCCCGGACACCGGGATTAACCCGGACGAGGCTGTGGCTTTGGGCGCCGCGATCCAGGCAGCCATGAAGGAGCGGAATGAGGCGATCCGGGAAGTGATTCTGACGGATGTGTGCTCCTTTACCCTGGGAACAGAGGTGTCGGTAAAACAGCGCTATACCGACCGCTACGAGCGGGGCCATTTCTGCCCGATTATCGAGCGGAACACGGTAATTCCGGCCAGCCGGACCGAGCGCTTCTATACGATCTATGACGATCAGACCCGGATCTTAATTCCGGTGCTGCAAGGGGAGAGCAGGTTCGCGGACAACAATGTGCTGCTGGGTGAGCTGGAACTGACTGTGCCGAAGAACAAGGCAGGGGAAGAATCCATCGATGTTACCTACACCTATGATATCAATTCGATCCTGGAGGTGGAGGTTACCATCGTTTCTACCGGGGAGACGAAGAAACAGATCATCAAAGGGGAAAATAACCAGATGACCGATGAAGAGATCGAGGAGCGCATGAAGGAGCTGGCTTTCCTGAAGATCCATCCCAGGGATCAGGAGGAAAACAAACTCCTGCTCTTAAAATGTGAACGGCTCTTCGAGGAGAGCATCGGCCAGGTACGCCAGGTGATCGAACTGGAGATCCGGCGTTTTGAGGAAGTGCTTAATACGCGGGACAATGCGAAGATCGAGAAAGCCAGGGAGGAGCTGAAAGAGACGCTTAGGGAGCTGGAGGATTTTGTGGAGGATGAATAGATCCTGCTGTGAGGTTCTCCCTCCATCTTCGTAACCCGTTCTAAGGTCCGGCCTCAAGCGGTTTGGTCCCACGAGATTTGCCCCCACCTCACCAGCCCTTTGCCGATTTCCTCTCTTTCCTTTGGCGCTGCAGGCTGGTGTACTGGGTTCTGAGTTTTTGTTAGTCTATACGGGGGGAACGTGGTATATCGTTCTGGTTTCGCTCTGCTTTAGGGGGAAGCGGTAATAGGATCGTGGATATTTTTTGCCTGTTAGGATCGATTTTGAATATAGCTCTATGGAAGCTCCGGATATTTTCAGATGGAGAACTGCTCCGTCTTTCCAGTCCGCCGGGACGAGCGGCTCGTCTGTTTTCACATCCGTTGGACGGATGCTGCCGGTATTGATGTAGAGCCGGCTTCCATTGCTCTCGTAATCTACGCAGCCGGTTGGGATGTTAGGGGATAAGTGGGTATGTCCTGACAGGAAAATAAAGTTCTCCTGTGCATCCAGAATTTTTTGGAGGTCCTTGTCTTTGGTCAGGTAAGGCTGGCTTTTGTCTGGTTTCCGCTGCGGGTTATGGGCCAGGAGAGGCGCATGACACAGGATAATTCCGAGTTCACCGTTTGTACGGGTTGTCAGCTGATATTCCAGATAATGAAGCTGTCTGTCTCTTTGTAATGTTAGTTTCCGCCAGTGGGTGGCGGCGTTCAGTCCGATGATTTTTAGGGAGCCGGTCTGAACGGTGTATGCGCCGCTGGTATCCTGATTCCAGCGGACACCGTATTCTTTTGCTCTTTGCATCAGGTGATCCTGGAAGGACGGATAGCAGGATATTTCTGACTTTATCTGCGGAATTGGATACATGGGATAGTCGTGGTTTCCTGCTACTGGAATAACCGGGATGCCTGGCAGTGTATCCTGGATACACTGCCAGAGCATTCCGAACTGTTCGGGTAATCCGTCATTGACCAGATCTCCCGCTAATAGAAGAAAATCTGAGTGGGCAGCCATCTCCATCGCCCTGCGTATTTTTCCGGGATGATTCGTAAGATGCAGATCGCTCATGACGCAAAGGGAGATATTTTCTTGAAAGAGAGGTGTCCGATCACGCAAAGATATGGGGGTTCGGAATTCTTCCCAATGACGGAGGTCGGGCATGACAACCCGGGCCAGTACGTGGGTGCATTCCGGCGGGATAGATCGCTTTCCGGACAAACGGAAGCAGCCGTGACCGGAGGGGGTGAGCGGGATACAGGCAAGGGCAGACCAGTCATTCAGCGCACCAGCTTCGTCAGCCCAATAAAGAGTGGCCGCCAGTCCGCCTTTTGCGTTTATTATATAGGTACCGTCTGCGTAACCTGGTGTCTGGAATGTAACTGTAAGCTTCATTTGGAACGCCTCCTTTATTAGAAAACTAATGAGCAAAATAGGGGCTAACCTAGTTTTATACTATAGAGCTAACTTAGCATACTATAGGAGAAATTTTCTATACTCATGGAACTAACCGATTAAACTTTGGAGCTAAGCTATTAAACTATAGAAAATGAGGTATTAATAGGAGAGAGTCTTTGTTGTCTATTATTTTAATCTATTTTATTTTTTCTTAGGACTTCCATACATTTTTTACCCTTGAAATGGAATTTTTTAATGATTTTTTATTGCTATGAGCACTTGCGGCTGTATTATAGCCGCTTATGTGCGATGCATGAAAAATAGTCAGCGAGGTACTTTCGAGCGCTGCTATTTTTTACATTAATACTTTTTAAATAAAATGAGAATGTACAGACCGGGAGACTCGCCTGTATTGCGTTTATTCTTGGTGCTTGTTTGGATTTGTTAATAATTTTCTTATAAAATGATCAGAAAATCATAAGGAAATAATCACATTTTGGGCACAAAATGGACACAATCTTCCGGTATGATAGGGTCTATCAAATCGAAAGGAGGATAGGGGCACTACTGTAAACATCTACTGTAAACAATATGGAACTGGATTTTTGACAGAATTTAAAGACAGGAGTGAGTATTATGAAAAAATTTAAAGGATTTAGAATTTTAGTAGTTGCAATGATGCTGGTGTTATCGATCGGGCTGTTAGCCGGATGCGGAAACAAAGACGACAAGAAGGATGCGGCACCTGCGGAGAACAATACCGAAGTAAATGTGGACGATACGGCTAAGAAAGATGATGCCAATGTAACACCTGCCCCGGAAAGCACTGCTGCTCCGGAAGGAACTGCTGCACCTGACGCTCAGGATGCGGATGCAACCCCGAATCCTGCTGATGGGGAAGCAAAAGACGGCACAGAGCCTGCAGATACATCCAAACCCGCTGACTCTAACAGCGCCAGCGATGCCGGAGAGGCAGATGGAGCTCAGGATCAGCCTTCTACAGACAAGGCAGAATAACAACAGATACTTAACATAAATGAAAGCAATTTGGGACATGTCCATTTCAGTTTGGGACATGTCCATTTTAATTCCTTTTTAATTCCATATTAATTCCGAAATATGCTGAGAACTTGATCTTACACAGTTTTTGGGATAGAATGGAAGCTATGAAATTGTTAATAAATAGACAATAAAAATAGAGCAAAGGAAAGGCAGAGAAAAATGGAATTTGAAAAATTGTACGAGTTGAGAAAGGATCCGACTGAATTTGCCATTCAGATGGGGTTTCGGACGGTGGAAATCAGGCAGGGATATGCGAGAGGAGAACTGGAAATCACAGATCAGCATAGGAACTCCCTGGGAACGGTCCACGGCGGTTGTATTTTCGCTGTCGCGGACACCAATGGCGCCACTGCAGCTATGACCTGTGGGCATTACTGTACGACGGTGAACGGGGATATCCATTTCCTGCGGGCGGCCAGAAATATCCAAAAACTGGTCGTAGAGGCAAAGGAGGCGAAGGCGGGCAAGACAATATCCGTCTATGATATTGAAGTGTCGGATGAAGAGGGACGGCTGATCGCAAAAGGATTGTTTTCCTATTATACACTGGAGCAGACAATTTGATTTTACATAGAAATGGCAAATAGAAATGTATATAAAATTTAATATCTGAGGCATTACGAAGGAAACATTGAAGAAATAGGCAAAGCCGCTTCCAGGAAATATATCCGGGACAGCGGTTTTGCCTATTTATCAGAATGGTCCACACCTCTGACGAGAGAGTGGCGGCAGCGTGTCTGCTGTTCACAAAGCCTGCGGCAGGCGGGACCGCTAGCCTGGCCGATTGGAAGCGTCTGTTAGAATCATCGGATAGAAGCGCTGATAGGCAGCACAGCTATCTGGCAGCGGATTTATATTTTAAATAGTGAATAAGACAGCCCGTAATACAAAATATAACATAAAACAGCATCGTGACAAGCAGTACCGCAAGCAGATCATGCATGGCGGAATAGGATGTGACAGCGGTTCCTAGAATAAGAAAATGACCCAGCAGGTAGAAAACCGGTACCGGTATCGTGTAAAAAAGGATCTTGCGGACCACTTTGCTTTTACGAAATACCAGGAGCAGCACTGTGCTCAGGAATAATGCGGTAAGGGTGGCCAACAGACAGACGGACGGTTTGGGCTGGCGGATGAGTATCCCGCTGGGATTCTGCTGGTCCCCATACAGCAGTCTCTCCCCGGTTCCGTTCGTTTCATAATAATAAACCGCGGATACTTTTTCACCGTTTGGATTCAGCACCGTATTGCCGCCTGTAGTCCGGACAAAAGAGGTGTTCCATATATTGTCCCAGGCCACGATGTGATACACATAACCGGAACCGTCATCCGACGGGGAAGAACTGACGCCATACCCGGTTGCTTCCTCATTGAATACAGCCATCACCGATTTATCCTCCCGTTCGGTCAGAGTAACTGGGTGTGTTTCATAAGGAAGGTATACGGGAGATACGATGTAAGCGATCACAGTCACGGCCAGCACCAGGGCTGCCAGGCAGGTAAAAAAGATCGTCTGCACTTTCTTTTTCCAGAGGGTTGTTTTTAGCTTCAAAAACGGCGAGATATCATGATCAGCCGGCAGCTTGGCCGGCAGTTTCATTTCCTGTAATTGTTCCCTGCAATCAACACAGGTACTTACATGATCTTCCACAAACAGACAGGTATCTTCGCTGGCTAGGTGTTCCACGTACAGGGGCAGCAGATCCTGTATGATGGCGCAGGTTACTTTCATAGATCGTCCTCCATTTTCTCACGGATTTTATTTTTTGCGCGGTGATAAGTGACACAGGCCCAGTTTTCCGTTTTCCCGAATAGATGGCCAATCTGGCGAAAGCTCAGCTCCCCGAACACCCTTAGGGTAAAAACCTCTTTATAAGGCTCAGTTAACTCATGGAGAATCTCATGCAGCTTCAGGCTTAGCTCCGCAGAACACACCAACTGTTCCGGTCCGTCCTTGCGGTCCTGATCGGGCAGCTCATCCAAATTTACGATCCGCCTGTGCTTGCGCAGATAAGAATAATAACAGTTTTTCGCGATCTGACACAGCCAGACGCGTACATCGCAGGCGCCGCGGAAGGTATCGATGGATTTCAAAGCTTTCAAAAATGTCTCCGACGTAATTTCTTCTGCCATATACGGATCATTCGTAAGACCTTTTAAATACAGATAAACATCTTTGAAGTAATTCCGGTATATTTCCTCAAATTCTGTCACTTTTTCACCTCCTCACAGATAAGACGCACAAGTTCGGATAATCTTACAACAATTTTAAATGATTCGCACCCGGAAGGCAACAAAACCGCAATTGACACTGCATGGACCTCCATTGAAATGGAAAGCAGCCATTAATTAACAAAGCCAGGCATTGCAATCGCAACATAAAAAACAAGATTGCTGACCATACTTTTATATAGGTAAACATTCTGAAAATGTTAAGTTCAAGCATGAAAAATAAGAAAACAGAATCTGGAGTATGGGAAATGGAAAAGAAACGGAAGCAATTTTTTAAAGGATGGTATATCAAAGTTCAAAGCGGCACAACAGAGCTGGCATTGATACCGGGGATCTGCGTAACGGCCAAGGGGCAGGGGAAAGCGTTCATCCAGGTGTTTTATGAAAACAAGACCTATTTTATAAGGTATCCGCTGAATCAGGTGTGGATGCAGCCCAACGGCTTCGGAATGCGCATTGGGGAAAATGTTTTTACGAAAGATGGTATGAAACTTCATATCCGCAGCGAGAAGCTGAAGCTGAGCGGACATTTTACATTTTACGATTTCAGAAAACCGGCTTATCCGATCATGGGACCTCTTACCCTGTTGGCAAAACAGATGGAATGCAGCCATCAGATCGTCAGTATGGCCCACCGGGTAGAAGGGGTCCTGAAGGTGGATGGAAAAAAACACACGGTAACAGACGGAATCGGTTACATCGAAGGAGACAGCGGCTGTCGGTTTCCGCGGGAGTACCTGTGGGTTCACACATTTGAAAATCCAAAGTACGGTATTTTCGGCAGAAACAGAAGTATTACGGCTGCGATCGCCGATATCCCGGTGGGTCGGATGAGTTTTCGGGGCTGCTTTGCCCTGATCAGTACAGGGAAGCAGGAGATACGGCTGGCATCCTACAAAGGGGCCAGAGTTCTCTACCGCGATGAAAAAGGCTTCGCTATCTCCCAGGGGAAATATCTGTTAAGCGGAAGGATATCTGACGGCGGACAGGGGGCACGGACGCTTATGGCGCCTGACACAAAGGGAATGGGCAGAAAGATCAGGGAAAATCTCTCCGGCAGAGTGGAACTGGAATTATTTATACACGGACGCAGAGTTTTGTCGTCTGTCTATCCTCAGGCCAGTTATGAATTAGAAATGCAGAAATCGTAAAGCTTTGATTTATCACAATAGTATCTGTTGGAACCGTAGGTTTCTCAAATGTGTCTACTTTACAAAAAGTTGTTTATGACTTATCATAACTCCAAGAGCTGAATTGTCAAAGGCTGTCTGAAAATGGGGTTTTATGTAAGAGCGCGTAAGTTGATAGTTATTTGATATTTGCATGAAAGGATTGTGCAGGAATCCGGAAGGCCGTGAGTTACCTATGATGGAAAAGATAATGGAATACTTCTTGAATAATATGGATACCTATCTTCTGGCCGTGCGGCAGCATATTTGGGTCAGCCTGCTGTCTGTGGTCTGCGCACTGCTGATCGGTGTTCCGTTTGGTATTCTGAGTACAAAAAATGACAGAGCCTATCAGCTGGTGACCAGTGTATTCAATACGTTTCGTATTGTACCCAGCCTGGCGGTATTAATTTTGCTGATCCCTGTGATGGGAACTGGGGTAAAACCGGCGGTTGTGGCGCTTGTCCTGCTGGCGATCCCGCCGATCCTGATCAATACGGCTCTGGCTTACCGGTCTGTTCCGGATTCGGTCGTGGAGTCGGCCAGGGGAATGGGGATGTCTGACGGGCAGCTTTTCTGGAAGGTGCGGATCCCGCTGTCTCTGCCTTTTATATTTACCGGCCTGAAGACTGCTGCGGTGGAAGTGATCGCCAGCGCAACCCTGGCCACCTATATCGGAGGCGGGGGCCTGGGTACGATTATATTCACCGGATTGGGATTGAACCGGACGGATCTGCTGCTGATCGGAGGTCTTTCGGTGGCGGTGCTGGCGATACTGGTCAGCGGTATCCTGAATCTTCTGGATCGAAGAATACTAAGATATACACATTTGGGAACCTCGCAATAATAAGCGTGGATTACCTGTGAATAGAGGAGGATAAAATGAAGAGACTTTTGAAAAAACTGATTTTGATGGGCATGGCAGCAGTATTGCTTACCGGCATGTTATCCGGATGCGGTGGGAAGAAATCGGATGGGATCCGGGTGGGGACCAAAGATTTTACGGAAAACCTGATCGTGGGTGAGATCTATGCGCTGGCGCTGGAGGACGCGGGGTATGAGGTAGAACGTGTCTTCGACATTGCTGGAAGTGTGGTGCATACCTCCATTACCAACGATGAGATCGATCTGTATCCGGAATATACCGGGACCGGTCTGCTGACCATATTACAGCTCCCGATGATTACCGATGCACAGCAGGTGTACGATACGGTAAAAGAAGAGTATAAGAAAAAATATGACCTGGTTTGGCTTAATTATGCCCAGGCCAATGACGGGGAAGGCATCGTGATCCGCACGGATGTGGCGGAGAAGCTGGGCATCCGCACCCTTTCTGATCTGCAGAAGCACGCCGCCGAGATCCGTTTTGTGTCTCAGGGGGACTTTGACCAGCGGGAGGATGGACTCATGGCTTTGGAACAGGTATACGGCCCCTTTGACTGGAAGTCCTCGACTGTCTATGACGGCGGTTTGAGATACTCTGTACTTTCCAACAACGAGGGAGACGCGGCGCCGGCTTACACCACGGAAGGGCCGCTGGTAAAACCGGAATTCACGCTGCTTGAGGATGATAAGCACGTATGGCCGCCTTATAACCTGGCTCCGGTAGTACGGCAGGATCTACTGGACAAATATCCGGATGTGGCGGATATCTTGAATAAGATCAGCGCGGGCCTGGATACGGAGACGGTTACGAAGCTGAATGCGGCGGTGGATGTGGATAAGCGGGAATATGAAGAAGTGGCGAAGGAATATTATGATTCTCTGAAATAATTAGCGGAGCTAATGTATCCGTATTTGAGAAGAATTGCAGAAAATAGAAATAATTAGGAAAAAATGGTGGAAATACAAACGATTAAGAAAAGAATAGCGGAAATACAGACGATGCAGACGTGATAAAATGGAGGCATAAAGTGAGCATATCCATAGAATTTGAAGATGTAAGCAAAAAGTTTCAAAACACTTCGGAATACGCGGTGGACCATATCAGCTTTTCAGTAAATCACGGGGAACTGATCACGATCCTGGGGTCATCCGGCTGTGGAAAGACCACCCTGCTGAAGATGATCAACCGGCTGTATGAACCGGACAGCGGAGTGATCCGGTTTTTTGGGGAGGATATCAGCCGGAATGATCCGGTGGAATTCCGCAGGAAGATCGGTTATGTGATTCAGCAGGTGGGTTTATTTCCGCACATGACTATAGAGAAAAATATAGCTACGGTTCCCAGAATCCTGAAATGGGACAATGACAAAATACGCAGCAGGACGGATGAATTGTTGATTCTGGTGGGCCTTGATCCGGAGGAATACCGGAAGAGATATCCGTCTCAATTGTCCGGCGGCCAGCAGCAGAGAGTGGGGTTAGCCAGAGCGTTGGCGGCGGATCCGGAGCTGATGCTTCTGGATGAACCGTTTGGCGCTATCGATGCCATTACCAGGTTAAAACTGCAGGATGAGCTGTTGAAGATTCATCAGACTTCCCGCAAGACTTTTCTGTTCGTAACCCATGATATCAATGAAGCGTTTAAGCTGGGCAGCCGGGTATTGATTATGGACAGCGGAAAGATTCAGCAGTTTGATACTCCCAGGAATATCGTTACGAATCCTGCCAATGCCTTTGTGGAATCCCTGATTGATTCTGTCAGGCAGCAGGAAGTGTTATGGAAGGAAACCACCTCATGCTTGAATACCTGATAAAATACCATGGAAAGCTGGAAAAGGCTCTGTACCAGCATCTGGAGATTGTGTTGATCACACTTGTTATCTCCATACTGGTGGCGGCGGTGCTGACTGTACTCCTATTACAGTTCAAACGGCTTTCCGGGTTGGTGATACATTTATTTGAAATGATATACTGCATTCCAAGCCTGGCGCTGTTCGCCATCATGATACCGCTGACCGGTCTGGGGAAAACGACCGCTATCATCGTACTGGTAGTGTATAATCAGTATTTGCTGCTGCGGAACTTTCTGGATGGTCTGTATCATGTAGATCCGGCGGTGGTGGAAGCGGCTACCGGCATGGGGATGAGCCGGAATCAGATACTGCTGCAGGTCCGCCTGCCTCTGGCCCGAAAAGCGATCTTCGCAGGTGTCCACCTGGCGGTGGTGTCTACCATTGGGATCGCTACGATCGCTGCCACGATCAACGCAGGGGGGATCGGGAGCATCCTCTTTGATGGGCTTAGAACACTGAATACGGTGAAGATCGTGTGGGGTGCAGTCATGGCGGCTGGACTGGCGATCATCGTGAACTGGATACTAAATGCAGTTGAAAAAAAGTTGGGTTATCCCAAATTGTAAAAGGGGGACATGTCCGTTTCAGTTTGGGACATGTCCATTTCGATTTGGGACATGTCCATTTCGGATTGGGACATGTCCAATGTAGATGTTTATTCCAGCTTAGGCATGTTCTGGATTGGAATCTTTCTATATAAATATTTTCGTGTAGATAAGCGTCGGATTGGAAAGGGCAGAGTAGATAACAAGTTCCGATGTAGGAACAGAATGGACAACAGAATGGACATGTCCCAAACTGAAATGGACATGTCCCAAACTGATAAATGCAAAGAGGAGAAAGCAAAGTGAAGTATAATTTTGATGAAGTAATAGACAGAAGAGGAACGTACAGCATAAAATGGGATTCCGGTGTGCAGCTTATCCGAAAGGGATTGGCTGTCCGGGCAGACGAAGACACGATTCCGCTTTTTACGGCGGATATGGATCTGGCCTGCCCGCAGCCGATTCTGGAAGCGTTACACCGAGTGGTGGACCACCGAATGTTTGGCTATTCGGACTGTACGGTAGTGCCGGAGTATTATGAAGCGATTATAAGCTGGTTTTGGCGCCGTTATGGCTGGAAGATAGAGAAAGAAGAGCTCCTGTATGTGAATGGGACTGTGGAGGCACTTCAGATCGCAGTGGAAGCCTTCACGGAGGAGGGAGATGGAATCATTATCCAGCGTCCGGTATATGGGCCTTTCACGGGTACGATTGACAATACACATAGGAAGATCGTCAATAACCAGCTGCTTGAACAAGATGGCTATTATACGATTGATTTTGAAGATCTGGAAGAAAAGGCCCGGGAACCGCGGAATAAAATGATGTTTCTGTGCAGCCCGCATAATCCGGTGGGGCGTGTCTGGAAACTGGAGGAGCTGCAGAAGATAGCCTGTATCTGCAGAAAATATGACGTTCTTCTGGTGGTGGACGAGATCCATGGGGACATTATCCGTAAGGGGGTAAAGTTCTATCCGATGGCCACTGCAGCAAACCCAGAACGAATGATTATCTGCACAGCTGTAAATAAAACTTTTAATCTGGCAGGGCTGCAGTGCTCAAATATCATAATCAAAGATCCGAAGCTCAGGGAGACTTTCCGCGTTCAGGCGGGATACAGAGTTCCTACGCCGTTTGCCATAGCGGCACTGATCGCTGCATATCGGGAATGCGATGACTGGGTCAGTCAGATGAACCATTATATCGATGAGAATATCGAATGGGTATTGGACTTTCTGAAAGAGAGGATGCCGAAGGTAAAATGCTTACGTCCGGAAGGGACCTATATTCTCTGGATGGATTTTCGCGGGTATGGACTGACGGCGGAGGAGATCAGAGACCGCATCTACAACAGGGCGAACGTGATCCTGGAGGCGGGCAGTGTCTTTGATCCGGAAAATGGAGACGGATACGAGCGGGTGTGTCTGGGAACACGCAGGTCGTTGATACAGGAGGCTTTCGAAAGGATCGCACAACAATTTTAAATTATATTGATAATTGTCTGCGGCAATCCAATAATTTCCGTGAGTGGAGTATGAGAAAGTGTTCTTTTTGAGTGTGAGGGACCAATAACAGAATCGTGATGCTAAGCGCCGTATAGAATGTGTCCATTTTAACCGAACTCGCAGTGAATGTATAGTTTGGTTAAAATGAACACGTTTTTTATTTGTCACCCGGGAGGATGTACGAGAACCGAAAACCAGGGAGCAGAGCGTTAACTAATCGCACTGTCGGTTGTGCCCTGATTGTCAAACATTTCCCCGGGTAGGAAAAGTTTACAAATTTTTTAGAATAATTTATATTTAAAACATTGAAGTTTAATGGTTTTACCATTATTCTATTAGTAGAATTTTCTTAATTGCTAGATTCGTATAAATTGTACAGGCAGTTCTTGCCTTGCGCTAATTCCCTTTTTTGTATTTATTAAAATCATTTGTACAGGTTTGGTCATTTATTACTGTCTATTTAAATTGTTTCATTTATACAGGAGGAATAGGTTATGCCAGATCCCATTTTGCCGGTTACTACCTATAAAGACAGGATGTTCATACATTTATTTTCAGACAAGGGCAGACTGTTGGAATTGTACAATGCTGTCATGGGAACACACTATGATAACCCGGAGGATATCGAAGTGAATACGCTGGAAAATGTACTTTATATGAATATGAAAAATGATGTGTCTTTTGCGTTTCATGAAGAACTGTATCTTTATGAGCATCAGAGTAGCTTGAATCCCAATATGCCTTTGCGGGGTTTCATGTATATAGCAAGACTTTATGAGAAAATCACAAAGGGGGCAGGTATATACTCTTCGAAATTAATACGGCTTCCGAATCCAAACTATATGGTTTTCTACAATGGGATGGACCGGATGCCGCGGGAATATACGATGATGCTGTCAGATGCTTATAGAATCCCCGCAGACTCGCATCCGTTGGATTTCCAGGTAAGGGTTATTAACATTAATTATAAAGAAAATCCGGAATTCCTTGATAAGTGTCCTACATTAAAAGAATACAGCTATTTCGTAGACTTGGTCCGGAGTTACCAGGAAAGTTTGCCGTTGCAGGATGCGATCAGGCAGGCTATAATAAAAATAGTAACGCTCGATAAAGCCTCGCTGACTATTTTTTATGCATCGCACGTAAGCGGCTAAAGGACAGCCGCTAAGTGCTCATAGCGATAAAAAGTAAGGAACAGGATAACTTAAAAGATTATCTGGAACAACATGGCTCGGAGGTGGAAAATATGCTGATGACGGAATACAGCCGTGAGATGGATATTGCAGTGAACCGCAAGGAAGCAGAAGAGGAAGGCGAAAGAAAAGGAAAAATAGAAGGAAAAATAGAAGGTATCCTTTTGCTTCTTGAAGACTTTACAATACCGGAGACGTTGGAGCGCCGGATTAAGGAAGAGCACGATTTCAGGATTTTAAATAAATGGATGAAAGCGGCAAAAAAAGCCTCTTCCTTAAAGGAATTTACAAAAATGGCTGGTCTTGACTATGAAACAGATCTCTGAAACAACATAGATACTAATATGCGGTTTTTGCTGGCTCTGAAAACAAGGAAGGATATCTCCGAAAAAGACCGGCAAACTTAAAAGTTCCGGCCTTTTCCGGGTATTATCCTTCCGTTTTGTTACAGATTCTTAAGTCGTTCAATTGCCGGATACGGAAGAAGCAGCGATCCCATAATCTTCCAAACACCGTTTCAAACCACAAACCGAATCAGAGAACCGGATTCCGAAGTCCTCAATTTTGCGGTTATCGATCCTAAGATTTCTGGGCCGGTCCCTGAACCTTGTCTCATCCGCGGCCAGCAGATCCCTGCGTTTCCCGCAGCCGAGCACATCCATCCACTTTTGTACAGTTTCAAAGGTACTAAACTCATTTGCACTTCCGAAATTATAAATCCCGCCTGGTATCAATAGTGCCTTCTCGATCCCGGTTACGACCTCCCGTACCCAGGTAATCCCCCGGAAATCATAGACAGGAAGCGTAAGCTCCTCATTTCGAATCAGAGCCTCCAGAAGCTGCAGCAGCAGATTGCGGTGTGTCCGTTTTCCAAGCACCGGCAGGTCGTACATCCAGGACAGTCGCAGACAGACCGTATCCGGCAGCAGAGCCAGGAGCTCCTGTTCTGCCCGCAGCTTACAGATTCCATAGATATTAGTGGGTTCCACGGTATCCTCTTCCCGGTTCGCCGCCGCCGCAGTGCTGTTATGGTAAATCTGATCAGAACTCATAAAAACAAACCGGGCTTTGTTTGCCTTACAGGCCTCAGCCAGATACAGCGGCCCTATGACATTCACTTGCTCGCAAAGAGACGGATGCTCTTCACAGAATCCCACATCAGACAGGGCGGCGCAGTGAATCACAAAATCCGGCTGCATTTCCCTTACGGCGTCCGCTACTTCCCGGCGGTCCGTAATGTCTATCTGGGAATGCCCGATCCGGTACACCGTACAGGATTTGTGAAGATAATCAGCCAGCCGGGACCCGAGAAATCCATTGGCGCCTGTAACCATGATTTTTGTATTCCGGTCTGTTTTTTTCTTATCCCCAGCCTCATTAATTCTGTAATCATACATCTGCTTTCCGTTATTTTGATTTAGTTCGTCCATAAAAACCTCCCGGAAGAATCCACGATTCTTTCTGATGTACGGATATGTTCCTGTCCTGACTAACAGCGCTGATGATATCGATTGATCCGTCACCTGTCTGAGGAGCAGTATTATATTTCCCTCTTCCAGCGCTAAGATTCCACGGTAACCGTGCCATCATCCTCTACCGTGATTTTCATCCCTGTATCTACATATTCCAGGAACTCTTCCCCCAGGTTATCCACGGTGGGCATGGACTGGTCCGTCCATACATCCGCCAGGATAGCACCCGCGGCGGCCAGGGAATCGATTGGTTTGGAAAAGAGCAGGCATGCCGGCTGCCGGTGCATAGAAGCAGCTGTATACAAAACCATACCTCCGGTGGTGGAGCCGATGGTCTGAGGCAGACACAGAGCCTTGCCCGCCATCTGTTTTTCATAGAGATCCGGATTATTCTGATCCGAACAGGTAGCGTTCTTGTCACCGAACATGAGGCTTTTCTGAAAACTGGCCAGCGTGTTAAAACCAGCGCGGGTGACCAGCGCTTCAGCGGTTACCTGGCCAGGAACAACCGGCCGGCCCTTAAATGTCCTTGTCATAAGCTGCCTCCTTTCGAAAGGTAAGTGAGTATCTGTTCGTCCCGGAAATACCGGGCGCTGGTGTATGTGCGGAGCTTATTGGAACTGGTGATAACCGGCATTTTCCCGCACATCGGATTATTCATATACATCAATGGACAGATATAGCTGAGGACAACACCGGCCTCCCTTAAACGGACAGCCTCCGGCGTATCTGTAAATTTCTTAAGTACTGCCGGGGACGTAGTCATTACGGTTGGAACCGCCACCTTTTTGCGGCCAGCCTGACGCAAGGACTCTGGCAGCACCTGGCTCCAATGAACCAGCTGGTCATAGGATAAATGCGGACATCCGATAAAACAGAGCTTTGGAGCCGCCGCCGGATCTTTCCAGACACAGGGGTATTCCCTCTGTACCCGTTCCAGTTCAGCATCGTCGATCACATAAGTTCGGGCGCCGGGGTTGATCAGTGAGTCACTTAAGCGGACGGCCTCAGGTGTCAGATTTTCGATATGATACAGCCCAACTGCCCCATTGGATGCGGTGGCGGCGCCCATATCTTTCAGATAATCCCTGGCGTCCTGATTCAGATTTGTACCCAGCCAGCGGTCCAACCCCTTGATGTAAGGGACATCTTCCATTACCTTCATGCCGATGGCGCTGCCCAGAACCTGGGCTTCCGGTTTCTTAGCGGTCCGGATTTCCACGATCCAGTCGGCCTGCCTTCCCTCGTCAGTCAGCAGGCCGAAGTACGGAACCCGGCCGGCGACACTGCCGAACAGTTCGATGATACCGGAGTTCCGGTTGCATCTGGCTCCCAGAACACTGTTGGCGTAGACGACGGCGCTGCTTTCCGCCCAGGAGAGGACTTCCCCCTCCTCAGGCGTATTGCCTACCTCGTCAAAATAACAGGCGCAGGTGAAAGGATCATTGTTCAGAAGGCCGAGCTGTGTCAGCTGCCCTTCATACATCTCCTGTTTGGAGTACATGACCTTGAAAAATAGTTTCTGGATCAGATTACATGGGACATTCTTATCCAGCGGGCGGGGATCGATACTGAATTGCTGTTTGGATAATGCTCCGCCTTTGATCAGTTCGTCCATCAGACCGTACACCGGGTCCAGGACGGAGAGGCCGAAACTGGTGACCAGATGGCCGTATTTGCCGGTGACAGGCACCATTTTGGAGGCGCCGAAGGTTTCACCGTACATGACCAGAGTTTTCATTACCTTAGCCATAGCTTCTCCCTGTCGGCCGTCCAGCATATCCTGTTCTTCGTTTGTTAACTGCATGGATGCCATAAGTGTTCCCCTTTCTTATTCAATATAATAATAGGACAGACCGCAAATTAAATTTTGCTGCCAAGCATATAGGCAGCTCTTACGGCCTCCAGAACCTTGCCGGGAGCAAAACTGTCCCCGATCTGGTAGAGCTCCGGGGCGATACGGTTTTTCTGTGCTTCCAGGAACAGGGAAACGTCCTCCCGACCGCCGGCGGCCAGAACGATCAGATCCGCGTTCAGGACTTTCCGAGCAGTTTCGGTGCCCAGTTTGGGGGCCAGAGGATTCTCTATATTTTTTGGCAGGATTGGCTGCCAGGTTATGTAGGGATCGGGTACCCCTTTGGAAATATTTTGTTCCACGGTCACCTCACTGCCGTGGAAAGATACAACCTTGCAGCAGTTCAGTAAGGTGACGCCCGCCTGCTTCATATAGTGGATCAGATGCCCCCGGTTGGCGGTACAGGTACCGTCCATGAAGTAACTGGTCATTTCCGCTACGGTTACCTCGCAGTTGTGCTCATAACTCAGCCAATATGCGGTTTCGCATCCGACCACACCACCGCCGACGACAAGGACTTTTCGGGCGCTGCCAAGCTTTTCCGGATGGCAGAGAAGATCGGTGGCTTCCACCGTGGGCGCCCCGTCGATGCCCGGTATTGGCAGAGCAAAGGGTTTGGTGCCGGTAGCAAAAAGAACGCTGTCATATTGTTCCCGCTGCAGCTGTTCGGGACTGACTTCGGTGTTCAGACAAAGGGTCAGATTTCCGCCGGACGCAGCCTTGATGGCCTGACGTTCCAGATATAGGCGGTAGTTATCCAGGTCAAATTTGATCTTTGGTACGGAGCCGGGGATCAGCTTTCCGCCCAGTCGGTCCTCTTTTTCGAACAAGGTCACCTGATGCCCGCGTCCCGCCGCTGTAATGGCGAAGTTGACACCAGCGGGTCCCCCTCCGACTACGGCGATTTTCTTTGGCTTTGTGGGAACCGGCGGGACTTCCGGCAGAAGATGCTCGAAGGAAGTCCGGGCGTTGACCGCGCACTGAGGGTGGCCGCCGTCCACGAATTCATTGATACAGCCCTCCTGACAGCCGATGCAGGGGATGATATCCTCCACATGCCCGGAATAGGCCTTGCGGGGCCAGTCGGGATCGGCCAGAAGAGGACGTCCCAGCATGACCATATCACATTTCTCATCCCGCAGCGCCTGTTCCGCCAGATCCGGGTAACCCAGTTTGCCTACGGCGACTACCGGAACCGGGACTCCTGCGTTTGATCGGATATCGTGTTCAGAGAAATATTGTTTGACGGCCTGGGCTACGTCCAGGAAACAGCCTGCAGGCATTCCGGCAGGAGGATGGGGCAGCCACCAGTTGTCGTAGCAGCCCAGATCCACATCGAAAATGTCCACACCGGCTTCCACCAGATGCTTCATGTAGTCCAGAGTCATTTCCACGGTCCGTCCGTTTTTGAATTTCTTTAACGGATTTTTCTCCATGGTGTCCCCGTAGGTTTCATTCAGGGCAAGGGACAGATCGATCCGGTACATGACCGGATAGTCGCCGCCGACCCTTTTGCGGATCTCTCGGACCGAGTCCAATCCGAACGCCTGCCAGTCTGCAAAATGCCCAAGCTTCCGGTGATTGAACGCAGGATTGGTAAGCTGTTCCATGAGATAGCCCTCATGGCCGTGCAGATAGACGCCGTCCAGCCCGGCGGCTTTGGCGTCCGCCGCGGCCTGACCGGTGTTCTTAATAATTTTCTTGATTTTATGTCCGGACAGTCGCATGCAGGGGATCTGGGACATATAAAAATTGGGATTGAAGGATGCGCTGACCGGGAATTTTAACTCATTGATCAGGCATTGGGGATTTCCTACACGTCCCAGTCCGGCAGTCAGCTGAACGAAGATTCTGGCCCCGTAGACATGGACGCCTTCCGCCAGATCCCGCCAGCCCGCGAACACGGTGCGGCTCCGGTCGATCCGGGGGAAATAGGTCAGCTTGCCCAGTTCGGTGATGGAATGATCAATACCGTGGCTGATCGGTACCAGGCCGGTGGTCAGCAGACCGGTTCCGCCCTTTGCCCGGGCGAAAAAGTATTGGAGCATCTTGTCGTTGGGCCTGCCTGTCTCCTCACACATATCGATATTTCCCATGGGAGCCATTACCAGCCGGTTCTTGACGGTCATGCGGTTGATCTGGATCGGGGAAAATAACGAGGTGTAAGGGTAGAGATTCTGTGTCATTCCGGCACAGCCTGTCTGGGCGTCGGAGCCGTCGGTGACCCAGCTGCCGTAGCTGTCTACCAGTCGTTGCACAAGAGCATCTGTTTTCATGGGGGAATTCCTCCTTCTCTAGAGAACGATTATTCTTCTATTATGATTGTATCTGGGTTGATGGAGGATGTCAAATATTTAACAATAAGACTGCCGGTACAGCGGGAGTTTTGGATTAAATATATTTTGGTATTGCTTCTTTGGTGCGGGGTGATGGGGAATGCTGGGCGAAAAACTTCGAATTTAGTTATGAGAGCGTGTGCGTTATATGTTGGGAGACTGTCCGAAAACCAGGGCGCTGCCCACCTGGGTGTTTGCCCGGTACAGACTTGCCCTATGGGTACTCGGCGGAGAGAGTGGTGTCTGTGATCCCCTGTCTCACTTAAGGCTGTTACCCAGTAAAATCTAAATGAAATCTCCCTGCCGGGTCCTCATAGGGCAAGTCCGTGCCGTGCAAATACCTGGTGGGCTGCGCCCTGGTTTTCGGACAGTCTGTGGGGGGGACTTGCTGTGAGCGGATACATGCTGTATTGTGTTCATGATGGGGATGATTAGGTGATTTAGTGTACCGGATTAGATGACAAACTGTTATTGTGCCAGACATTGCAAATTTATTATAAATAGACCTATATGGCGTAGTGTGTTAAAATATAAATGACAATAAAGGTGTTTTTGACATATGGAGTTTAATTAGACAGTTGTGTGTTGCTTTATATAGCTCTGATTAGGTACGAAACGGAAGTGAACATGAAATTGTCGGGAGATTCGCACTGGGAAAATGATGGTTTATGAGGGATATGGATTTTGATTTGGTTGATAAGGTGATTTGTTTTGGGCAATTAGCTTGAAAGTGGATTGGGAATGACTAATAATTTGTTTGGTTTTGCTGTCACTGCCCGATGCAGGCGGTGTGGATTGAAATGAACAGGCCCTGCTCCATAGATTTTCGGGTTGGTGTCACTGCTCATACAGGCAAGTGTGTGTTGAATATACCGGATCAAGTCTAAAATGTCATAAAACACATAAGCATTGTATACTGGAATAAAAAACCGGAACCTAAACAGCTATCCACATAGTCATGAGCACCCCATGTAATCCGGTTACAATAAAGAAAGGAATTACAATAATGAAAATTACCTACATCGGTCACAGCGGTTTCTCCGTAGAACTGCCGGAGGCCATATTCATATTTGATTATTATCAGGGAACGATCCCTCAATTTACGGGCGCAAAACCGATTTATATATTTGTCAGCCACAAGCATCACGATCATTTCAATACGGATATCTTTGCCCTGGCGGACCAGTATCCGGATGTAACCTATCTGTTGTCATCGGATACCCGAATGAACGAAAAATATATGGAACGCAGGAATATACCGGTAAAGGCCAGGGAACATATTTTATATATAGGCAAAAATGCAGTACAGGTCCTGAAAGGCCCGGGGGAAGCGAGCCTGACGGTGGAAACCCTGACCTCCACGGATGAAGGCGTGGCTTTCCTTGTCAGTGCGGGAGACCGCTGTATTTATCATGCCGGTGATCTGAACTGGTGGTCCTGGGAAGGTGAAAGCGACGAGGATGAGCGACGCATGGAGGAAAACTTTAAGCGGGAAATGAAAAAGCTGGAGGGCAGGCACTTTGATGCCGCATTTCTGCCGCTGGACCCCAGGCAGGAGGAGCGGTTTTTCTGGGGATTCGATGTGTTTATGAGAACAGCGGATGCCGGTAAGGCATTTCCTATGCATTTCTGGGGAGATTATTCCGTGATCCCCAAGCTGCTCTCACTTGAGTGCTCTGAGCCTTATCGTGAGCGGGTGGAAGAGATTACGCGCGAGGGCGAGACATTTCAAGTTTAAAATTGAAAATAGAAATTTTCCAAGAGATGCTGAGCGGAAATAGTAGTATAAAGGTTGAACAAAAAGATGTCCGCCCATCCTTTATTTTGCAGCTTTGCTGCAAACCCGCCTGAAGGGCATGGGTTAAGAGAACCTGTAAAGGTATCCCTATATGTGCGGGAAAACGTACGCATGGAGGTAAAAATGAAATGCTGTGAAAGATACGCTCTAAATGATTACGGTAAAAGATTGGCTGTTAAAAAGGAAGAGAGGAAGAAGAGACGATGCCCCCTTTATATCTGTTGATAAAGCCAGCATCATCAAATTGCAATATGCACTGCGATTATTGTTTTTATTGTGATGAGGCGAAGAAACGGGAACAATATTCTTATGGTTACATGGAAGCGGACACAGTAGAACATATGGTGAAAAAAGCCCTGGAAGAGGCGGAGGACCAATGTACCTTCGCCTTTCAGGGCGGAGAGCCGACGCTGGCCGGCCTTCCTTTTTTTCAGCATTTTGTGTCGGCCGTGGAACAGTATAATAAGAAAGGGCTGCGGATCAGCTATGCGATTCAGACCAATGGGTTTGATCTGGGGGAGGAATGGTTTCCTTTTTTGAAGAAACATGAATTCCTGGTGGGTGTATCCCTGGACGGGCCTAAGAGCTGCCAGGACATGCACCGCCATGGGCCGGGTGGCATCAGCACATTCCAGCCTGTATGGTCCACCATACGGAAGCTTAAGAAGCACGGGATCGAGTTTAATGCGCTTACCGTTCTTACCGGTTCCAACTCGCCGAAGATAAGAGACATCTACCGATTCCTGACGGAGAAGGAGATCTGGTATCATCAGTATATTCCCTGCCTGGATCCTCTGGGAGAGGATAAGGGAAATGAGGTGTACTCGCTGACGTCGGTTAAGCTGGGCGATGCGTTAAAGGAATTGTTTGATCTGTGGTATGAGGATTTTGTGCATGGTAAATATGTGTATATCCGGCAGTTCGAGAACTGGGTGGGAATCCTGAAGGGTTTTGCGCCTGAGAGCTGTAATATGTGCGGAAGGTGCAGTGTCCAGACCGTAGTCGAAGCCAACGGGGATGTGTATCCCTGTGATTTCTATGTGGTGGACCGGTACCGGCTGGGGAATGTCAATACAGACAGTTTTTCGGATATGAGAAATTCGGATATAGCCAGAGGGTATCTGGAGCCATCGCTTGAAATGGATGAGGAGTGTAAAGAATGTAAATGGTATCCTCTTTGCAGAGGCGGATGCAGAAGAGAACGGGATTACGGGGAGGAGAAGCTGAGGCTGAACTGCTTTTGCGAGGCATACAAAGCATTTTTCCCTTACGTGATCGAACGCCTGGAACGATTGGCGGCAGCCGAATAGAGAGGGGACTGGCACGTTCCGTCAGAAGGGCCGGCCAGTTGGTTACGGATGGCGGAAGGGGCCTGTCCCCATAGGCGCGAACTTAAGCAAAAAGTCTAGGAAAAATAAAATAAAAAATAAATTCACCCTGCCTCCTCATTTTGTTGTAAAATAGTTTTGCGAAACAAATACATACAAAATGAGGA
>NZ_JAWDIY010000041.1:0-43363 GCF_032380655.1 Diplocloster hominis
TTCTAACCACCGTCTGTTTACTTTGCTCGCATTTTGCGGGCTTTTTTAATCAATAGTTAGCTATTTGGCGAACTTTCTTATTATATGAAAAAGAGTTTCGCTTGCGAAACTCTCCGCCTGCGGCGGGCCGCGTAAGCGGCATCTTCCTTTCCGCCGTAGTGCGATCCCAGCGGAGCGTTTTTTATTCATAGGAGCATTTTCCTATGAAATAAAAAAGCAGGATGGCATCATCTCTTGATGCCATCCTGTAATTCTTCCGCCCAGGAAGCCAGATTATATACGTTACCGTCGAACATTTTCAAAAGGACCCCATAGGGAGAAGCATCGCCGGCAAAGGCGTTAGCCTCATCGGTATCCACATGCATAGCCAGTCTGTAATTCGGATTGACACGAACCACCACATCCGCAAAGATCAGCGCCCGTTCATAACTCTGGGTTATGACAAACACCTCTTCATTGTCGGAGACATGCAGCTGCAGCGCTTCCGTCGGTGTCATATGAATATGGCGTTTCGCCACAATTACCCCATGATGCAGCTCGATGGAACGCCGTCCCGCCTGAATCGTACATCCCGGAGTACCCGCCAGATCCCCCGACTGCCGGATCACCACAGGCACACCGATCTTCCTGGTATCCGTAACGGACAGTTCGATCTGTGTCTCCTTTCGAAACGGCCCCAGTATCGCCACATTCCGGAAAGTCCCGCGGGGGCCGGAGACCGTAATCCTCTCCTTCGCCACAAACTGTCCCGGCTGGCTTAACTCCTTGACAAAAGTCAGGCCCTTTCCCTCCCCAAACAATATCTCAAAATCCGCCTGGCTGATATGCGCATGTCTGGCGGAAGTCTCTATCGGAATTCTCATTCCCATAAGCAGGTCACTCCATTTCTGTTGACTATTGTACCAGAGTAGACCGCGGAAAGCAATAAGGATGTTACTGACCGGATGCGCACTGGCTGTAACTTTAGGAAATAAGGAGGATGAGTGGAGATTAGCCGGGAGATAAGATGGGAAATAAGGGAAAGACAGGAAAAGGTTTGAAGTTGAAAAAAAGATATATAAGATCTATAATAAAAACCGTAATCAGAAATAATGTTAGTATACGGTTTTAGCCACGAAAGGAGAAATGCAGAATGCTTGCAGAAAAAGTAGCACAATTACTGAACACACAAATTAATAAAGAATTTTATTCCGCTTATTTCTATTTAGATTTTGCCAATTATTATGAAAACGAAGGACTCAAAGGATTTGCCAATTGGTACGAGATCCAGGCCCAGGAGGAACGGGACCATGCGATGCTGTTTCGGAAATATCTGCTGAACAATGGCCATCAGGTTACATTCACAGAGATCGACAGCCCCCACAAGGAGTACCAAAGCTTTCTGGACCCCTTAAAATTAGGGTTGGAGCATGAACAATATGTCACCGGCCTGATCCACGAGATCTACGATGAAGCCTACCAGGCAAAAGACTTCCGTACTATGCAGTTCCTGGACTGGTTTGTAAAGGAGCAGGGAGAAGAGGAGACCAACGCGGAAGACCTGATCAAAAAGTACGAGCTTTTTGCAGGAGACGCCAAAGGTCTGTATATGCTGGACAACGAACTTAGCGCCCGCGTATACACCGCTCCCTCACTGGTGCTGTAATGAACAAAGAAAAAGTAATCTGTCCCTGCCGCAAACTAACCAAAGGTGACATCCTAAAAGCGGTAGAACAAGGAGCCTCCAGTTACAAGGAAGTCAAAAAAGCCACCAAAGCGGGCAGCGCCTGCGGCAAATGCAAAAAGCAGGTCAAAAAGCTGGTAAAAAAAGCACTGGAATAAAGGAAAAGAAAAGAGTTAAGGAACCATAAATAATCCGGCAGTATTCTTGAAATAGGAGGGTGTTCAGGGTATAATGAGATAGGGTGATAATAAATCAAATGATCCGATAGAATGTTTTGGGTGATTCATTCCATTGGATGAAGATGAAAACAGGAGGATCATGATTTATGAACAACCATCTCAAGTTTAAAACCGGAGCCTCGGTTTTTGATGTCCGGGGGATTCCGGCTATGCGGCAGGCACTGCCGTTAGCGTTGCAGCATGTAGTGGCTATGATTGTGGGGTGTGTGACACCGGCGATTATCGTGGCTGGGGTGGCTATCGATAAGGGTACGATGACAGCGTCCGACAAAGTGGTGCTTGTGCAGGCGGCGCTGTTGGTCGCAGCAGTTGCGACGTTAATCCAGCTGTTTCCGATCGGAAAGTATATCGGCTCCGGATTACCGGTTATCATGGGTGTCAGTTTTGCCTACCTGGCATCGCTACAGGCAATTGCAGGCGATTTCGATGTGGCTACGATCTTCGGCGCTCAGTTGGTGGGCGGTATCGTGGCAGTCATCGTAGGCATTTTTATCAAATGGCTCAGGCCGTTGTTTCCTCCGTTAGTGGCAGGAACGGTGGTATTCACGATTGGGCTGTCTTTGTATCCCACGGCGATTAATTATATGGCCGGAGGGCAGGGCAGCGCGGATTATGGCAGCGCGAAAAACTGGTTTGTGGCGATTGTCACGCTGATTCTGGTGGTAGGGCTGAACCATTTCGGAAAGGGATTCTTCAAACTGTCTTCGATTCTGATTGGCATTATTGTCGGCTACGCGCTGGCGGTCAGTCTCGGAATGGTGGATTTTACAGCGATCTCCCAGGCCGACTGGTTTTATATTGCGAAGCCTATGCACTTTGGGATCAAGTTCGAAGTTTCGACCATAATATCCATATCCATCCTGTACATCGTTAATTCGGTGCAGGCCATCGGGGATCTGTCCGCGACCACAGCGGGTGGACTGGACCGGGAGCCGACGGATCGGGAGCTGTCCGGCGGTATCATCGGTAACGGCGTGGCCAGTGTGATTGGCGCATTCTTTGGGGGATTGCCTACTGCAACTTTCAGCCAGAATGTGGGGATCGTAGCTACCACGAAAGTGGTAAACCGGTGTGTACTGGGTCTGGCCGCAGTCATTATCTTCCTGGCCGGTTCCGTACCCAAGTTTGCATCGATTCTCACAACGATTCCTCAGTGTGTGCTGGGCGGCGCCACGGTTTCCGTGTTTGCCTCCATCACCATGACGGGGATTAAGCTGATCAGCCAGGAGCCGCTGAATTACCGGAATACGGCGATTGTGGGCCTGGCCGTCGCATTGGGAATGGGAATTACCCTGGTCCCGGAAGCCTTGGCTATGTTTCCAGGCTGGGTGACTACCATTTTTGGGAAATCCGCAGTTGTGGTAGCGACGATTGTGGCAGTTCTGCTGAACTGTATTATTCCAAAGGAAAAACCGCAGGAGGATTCTTAACCGCAGCGCAGGGAGACCAGGCGCGGGAAAAGGCGGGCGATAGGCGAAGCGCTTATCGCCCGCCTTTTCAGGAAGATCTTTTTTTGACAGCGGGATCACCATGCAAGACAAGAATAATCTTCCTCTTATGATGAAATAATGCTCAAAAATGCCGGCTGTCTTGTTGCCGGCAGCCGGCTGCGTTATAATAGCCTGAGAACATACCAAGGAGGAATCCGCATGATAAGACTGGCCGTTTGTGATGAAAATAGAACCATTCAAAAAGAAATCGCCAAAGTGGTATCCACATGCTGCAGACAGGAAATGAAAACAGTGTTCTATGACTCTTTGGAGTCCCTGATTGCAGAGATCGGTGCAGGCACAACCTGCCCAGACCTGATCCTGTCCGATATCTCCAAAGATGCCTGCGTATCTATAAATGAATCAAAAGTCATCCGTCAAAAATGTCCCGAGATCAAATTTATCTGGATGAGTTCCGATAAAGACGTGCCGGAGGAAATATTTGATACCGAACCTGTCTGCTGCCTTCCCAAACCTATTCCTTCGGATGATCTGAAAGCAGCCCTGACTGCCGCTCTTGCCAGGTGCCGACAGGAAGAAAAAGACACCCTGATCCTGAAGAACAGAAACGGAATACAAAAAATCCCTTTGACAGACATCTCCTATCTGGAAAGCGATAAACATGTGATCTACCTCCACGGCCGGAACCATCAGTGGAAATACTACATAAAATTAGACGATATCATGGAACGTCTCCCGTCTTATTTTGTAAGATGCCATCAAAGCTACGCGCTAAACATGACAAAGCTAAGAAAACTAAGCGCCCTGTCCGCCGAATTTACCGATGGCCGTATGGTTCCTGTCAGCCGCGCCCGTTACAAGACAGTAAAAGAACACCTGCTTCAATATTACTCCCGATAATCACTCAGATTCATTGAATAAAACGCTTTCAGATGCTATAATATTACACATAGGTTACAGTTGGGGTACGCCTAAAACTACATATATCAGGAGGATGAATAGAGTGATTGATTTAACCAGGAAACAAGAGGCTTTGGCTAGAAATATTGAGCGGGCAAAGGAAAAGAATATCATCATTCCCACTTTCGAGCAGATGAGAAATCCGGAAAAGGTACCCGAAGCGATTAAAGAACAGTTAAAAAGTGTAGGTCTGTGGGATATCAATCCCCTGAACCTGTTTCGTATTACATGGAAAAATGAGCCGAAAGAGAGCGGAGGCCTGTTCGGCGGCTCGAATTTTATCGTGCTCCCCAAGGAACTTACCGGTGTGGACGCGAAGATCCTGTGTATGATCGGAAAATTCTTCCCGACCGGCTGCCATAAAGTAGGAGCTTCCTTCGGATGTCTGGCGCCTAGGCTGGTGACCGGACAGTTCGACGCCAGCCGCCAGAAAGCGGTATGGCCGTCCACCGGCAACTATTGCCGGGGCGGCGCGTTTAATTCCAAACTCCTGTCCTGTGATTCCATCGCTATCCTGCCGGCGCAGATGAGCCGGGAACGATTCGACTGGCTGGCCACGGTGGCTACGGAGATCATTGCCACCCCCGGCTGCGAGAGCAATGTAAAAGAGATCTTTGACAAAACCTGGGAGCTTCGCAACACCAGAGACGATGTCATGATCTTCAACCAGTTTGAGGAGATGGGGAACCATCTGTGGCATTATGCGGTGACCGGAAACGCGATAGAGGAGGCTTATCTTAGCATAGCCGATGAGAAGAGCCATCTGGCCGGCGCCTGCTTTACTTCCGGTTCCGCGGGAACCACAGGAACCGGCGATTATCTCAAAGAAAAATTCCCAGGGCTTAAGCTGGGCGTGGGAGAGGCGCTGCAGTGCCCGACCCTGTTAAACAACGGATTCGGGGGACACCGCATCGAAGGTATCGGTGACAAGCACGTACCGTGGATTCACAATGTAAAGAATACGGATATGGTCATTGCCATCGATGACGAAGACAGCCAGAAATTGCTGCGCCTGTTCAACGAACCGGAAGGCCGCGAGTATCTGATAAAAGAAGCGGGAGTTGATCCGAAACTGGTGGATGAACTTGCTTTCATGGGAATCTCAGGAATTGCCAATGTTCTGTGCGCGATCAAGATGGCCAAATATTACGAATTGACGGAGAATGATGTGGTGGCCACCGTTCTGACAGATTCCGCCGCTATGTATGGTTCCAGAATCGATGAGCTGCGGGAAGAGGATGGCGAATACAGCGCGGGGAAGGCGGCGATCGATTATCATACTCATTTGCGGTCCATTAAGACGGATAACCTGGAAGAGCTGACCTATGTGGGCAGGAAGCGGATTCATAATCTGAAATACTACACCTGGGTAGAGCAGCAGGGCAGGACAGTGGAAGAACTGAACGCGCTGTGGTATGACTATGAAAATACCTGGGGCGCCGTACATAAACAGGCTGCCCAGATCGATGAACTGATTCAGGAATTCAATGAGAACACCGGACTGCTTAAGAATCTGTAGAAGGGAAGGGCGCAAAGAGAATGAAACATGTTATTTCAGCCGTCTGCGTCCGATGCGGCGCGGAGTATGAAGCCGTTCCTAACGTGACGACCTGTCACAAATGCGGCGGTATTCTGGATATCAAATATGATTATAACCATATAAAAGCGCATTTGACGAAAGAGCAGCTGACACAGCGGAAAGATTATTCCATGTGGCGCTACCGTGAGTTCCTTCCGGTAGGAGAGGAAGGGAAATATCCAAAGCTTCGGGTAGGCTGGTCCCCTCTCTACAAGGCGGACCGCCTGGCGGAGAAGATCGGCATCAAAACCCTGTATATCAAGGACGACGGAATCAATCCCACGGCAAGCATGAAGGACCGCGCCTCCGCCATGGCTGTGGCCAAGGCTTACGAAGCGGGGGCGGATACCATCGCCTGCTCCTCCACCGGAAATGCGGCCTCCTCCCTGGCCGGGAATGCGGCCGCCGCCGGCTATAAGACCTTTATCTTTGTGCCGGAGAGGGCGCCGAAGGGAAAAGTGTCCCAGCTTATGATCTTCGGGGCCACGGTGATCAGCGTGCAGGGAACCTATGAGGACACATTCCGGCTGTCGGCGGAAGCCATCGACCGCTGGGGCTGGTATAACCGGAACGCGGCGATCAATCCCTATCTGATGGAAGGGAAGAAGACGGTAGCCCTGGAGATCGCGGAGCAGCTGGACTTTCAGATGCCTGACTACGCAGCGATCTCCGTAGGCGACGGCTGTTCGATCGCCGGAGTCTGGAAAGGATTTAAGGATCTGTATGAGGCCGGGTTCATCGACCGTTTGCCGAAGCTGATCAGCGTACAGGCGTCGGGCTGCTATCCGATCAACCGTGCGGCCAGAACCAATACGCCCCTTGAACCCATGGAAGAAAACACCATCGCGGACAGCATCGCGGTAGGAGTACCCCGCAACCCGGATAAGGCGATCAACGCCATTCTGGAGTCAAACGGCGTCACTGTAGAAGTGTCCGATGACGAAATACTGGCGGCTATGCGTCTGTTGGGACGAACCTGCGGAGTCTTTGGCGAGCCTGCCGGTGTGACCGGAACGGCCGGTGTCAAAAAAGCAGTGGAACTGGGTCTGATTCCGAAAGGAGCGTCTGTGGTCAGCATCGTAACGGGCAATGGCTTAAAGGACGTAAATAATGCGGTCAAAGCGGCAGGAGAACCGATTCACATACCACCGCAGATGGATTTACTGTTGGAGGCCTTTTCAAAAAGCGGCGGGCCGCAGTAGCATTTAGAAAAACCAAATAACTTCGGAGAGGACGAAACCTCTTATCAGCAGGAGCCGTGGTATTTTGCCAAAGGCGCTTAACAGCGCCGGGAGTCCTGCCAGGTTTCGTCCTCTTCTGCGCGTAATCCGTTATAATATTTGAGAACGGTTCTGGCATCCAGAATGTTTTTCTGAACGGCAGATATAACAGAAATGGGAGTATGAAACAGAAACGGGAGTATGACAGTGAAAAAAAGAGAACATAAAGACGCTTTCATCGGATGTTTTTGTGCATTGGGGTGTGAAACGCTTTTTGGACTGAGTTATATATTTACCAAGCAGGCAACCAGGGATGCCAGTGCGCTGACCCTGTTAGGATGGAGGTTTTTGGTTGCGATCATAGTCATGGGGCTGTGTACTTTCAGCGGTATTATCAAAATACAGTTAAAAGGGAAAAAATTAAAGCCCCTGCTGACAGTCGCTTTTTTTAGCCCTTGCATTTATTTTATCGGGGAAACAGTGGGGATTCGTTACACGACTGCATCAGAAAGCGGAGCCTTTTTGGCATGTATACCGGTGATTTCTTTGCTGGCATCTACCTTTCTATTACACAAAAAGCCTCAAAAAAAGCAAATATTAGGAATCCTTGTGACATTGTCCGGCGTTCTTGTAACCATATTCGCAGTGGGCGCAGCAGCGAGTTTTTCGTTTGCCGGGTATGCAATGCTTACGGCAGCTGTCATTTCCTATGCATTGTACAGCATATATGTCGAAAAAGCCCAGGAATATACCGGAGGTGAAATAACATTTATAATGCTGGCTGCCGGAGCAATTATCTTTGGAGTACTTGCTGTATTAGAAGCATCATTGCAAGGCAGCCTGAACGAAGTAATACGATTACCATTCACCAATAAGAGCTTTCTGATCGCGGTCTTGTATCAGGGGATTGGATGCTCCGTCCTTGCATTTTTCCTATCGAATATAGCTATTTCAAGGATAGGTGTCAACCGCGCTGCTTCCTTTATCGGAGCAGCAACGGTAGTCTCAATAGTTGCGGGAATATTGATTTTGAACGAAGGTTTTTCAGAATTTCAGATGATAGGGGCACTATTGATCATTGCAGGTGTATACATCGCCAATACGCACTTTCCGGGGAAAGCGGTCCAAAAACAACGGTAGTCTTCCCCGGAAAGAAGAATCAGTACTACTGCCGGATAATCGTCCCGGTCTTACCTTCGATCCCATCCTTTGCCTTCTCTAACAGGGTGATAAGTGCGGTGCGTCCGGGTTTGGAGGAGGCAAACTGCACGGCCGCCTGCACCTTTGGAAGCATGGAACCAGGAGCGAAGTGTCCCTCGTCCATATATTTCTTCGCCTCGTCAACGGTTATTTCGGACAACCATTTTACATCCGGTTTGCCGAAATTGACAGCCACTTTTTCCACAGCGGTTAAGATAATCAGATAATCGGCATCCAGTTCCTGGGCCATCAGGCAGCTGGCGAAGTCTTTATCGATAACCGCGCTGGCGCCTTTTAGATGATTCCCCTGCAGGGTTACCGGGATTCCGCCGCCGCCGCCGGCGATGACGATATTACCGCTCTCTACCAAAGTACGGATCGCGTCGGATTCCACGATCTCCACGGGCCGGGGAGAGGCAACGACACGGCGGTAGCCGCGCCCGGCGTCTTCCTTCATGATGTACCCATATTTTTCGGCCGAAATATCAGCCTGTTCCTTAGTCATAAAATGCCCTATGGGTTTAGACGGATTCTCAAAAGCCGGATCATCAGGATTAACCCGGACCTGAGTTACCATGGTGACAACCGGAATATCGAAATGTCCCCGATTGCGGAGTTCTTCCCGCAATGCGTTCTGCAGATCATAACCGATGTAAGCCTGACTCATAGCTACGCAGACGGAGAGGGGAGTGTTTGGCTGTTTTGGATTCTCACGGCTAAGCGCAGCCATAGCATTATTAATCATACCGACCTGCGGGCCATTTCCGTGTGATACAACGACTTCATGCCCTTCTTCAATGAGATCCGCGATGGCCTTAGAGGTTATTTTTACAGCATTCATCTGTTCAGGCAGGGTATCCCCCAGGGCATTACCGCCCAAAGCAATAACAATTCTTTTCTTACTCATAATTTCCTCCATTCGTGCATATTCCAGCACAACAGGTATATAGGATAGAAGAGAGGTCAAGATATCAAAAAACCGCCCTTCGTAGATTTAAATACCAAGAATTAAAATAAAAGAAGCAAAATAAAAGAAGCATTAAAATAAAAGAAGCATTAAAATAAAAGAAGTATTAAAATAAAAGAAGTATTTAAGAGTGTCAAAATTCTACGGCCAACTATAGCAGTCACAATAGCTAACACAATAAGAACTGCAAAAAAATCAGCCAGAAAGAACATACAAACAGGCCATAATTAAAGTAGGGAAGAGAGGGAACGGGCGGGGCCTGGAACCGGGCGGCTCATCTCGTGGGGCCATATCACTTGAGACCGGGCCTTAGAACGGCTTACGCAGAGGACGGGAGAACCTCGCAGGGCCTGGAACACTGTCCGAGCCGTTTTTTGGCGAGTTTGTTCCAGACCCTGCCAATAAGAGGTTCTCCCGTCTTCGTAGTTAGCCGTTCTTAGGTCCGGTCGAAGTGATATGGCCCCACGAGATGAGCCGCCCGGTTCCAGGCCCCGCCCGTTCCCTCTCTTCCCGGCCCATTATCCCGGCCCATTATCCGCCCCAGACTATTTTATTTAAAAACACGTGGAGTATTACGCTCCTCCAGTTTTTTCATCAGAGCGGCCGGATCTTCAAATTTGCTGAGCAGGATCATAGCAGCGATGACATAGGGCTTATAGCTGGCTTCCTTGTATAAGGGATTGCGGTAACGGTCGAATACGGAGGCATCCACTTCGCCGGTTTCACAGCTTAATCCGGAGATGTCAGCGGGCAGACAGTGCAGATAGAGGGCTTTGCCGTCTTTGGTTAAGGACATCATTTCTTCCGTACATGCCCAGTCTTTGTACTCTGCGTTCTGCGCCAGCAGCTCTTTTTCCAGTTTATTGATACCCTCGGTGTCACCCTCGCCGTACAGTTTGGTTCTTTCTTCCATAGCGGCGAACGGAGCCCAGCTCTTCGGATATACGATATCAGCGTCTTTGAAGGCTTCCTTCATATCATTGGTTCTGCGGTAGCTTCCGCCGGATGCTGCCGCGTTTTTCTTGGCAACTTCTTCTACCTCAGGCATTACTTCGTAGCCTTCGGGATGCGCCAGCACCACTTCCATGCCCATACGGGTCATCAGACCGATGACACCCTGGGGAACGGAGAGGGGTTTGCCGTAGGAAGGAGAGTATGCCCAGGTCATGGCCAGCTTCTTGCCTTTTAAGTTCTCCACACCGCCGAACTCATGGATGATGTGCAGCATATCTGCCATACACTGGGTCGGGTGGTCGATATCACACTGCAGGTTAACAAGGGTAGGGCGCTGCTCCAGGATTCCGTCGATATTGCCCTGCTTTACGGAGTCGGATACTTCGTGCATATAGGCATTTCCTTTACCGATGTACATGTCATCACGGATTCCGATGACGTCGGCCATGAAAGAAATCATGTTGGCGGTTTCCCGGACGGTCTCGCCGTGAGCGATCTGAGACTTGCCTTCGTCCAGATCCTGCACTTCCAGGCCCAGCAGGTTGCAGGCGGATGCGAAGGAAAAACGGGTTCTGGTGGAATTGTCGCGGAACAAGGAGATACCGAGACCGCTTTCAAATACTTTTGTGGAAATATTATTTTCCCTCATGAAACGCAGCGCGTCGGCTACGGTCCATACTGCTTCCAGTTCATCATCGGTTTTTTCCCAGGTCAGGAAAAAGTCGTTATTGTACATTTCTTTGAAATTCAATTGGTTTAGCTTATCGATGTAATCCTGCAATGTTTTCATTTTTTTCTCTCCTTTAAATATATATGTTGGCTGTGGCTGATTGTTGGGGGAATCAGCCACAGGAATCCATGAATTTATTAAACCAGATACGAAGTCACAATTGACAGATGATAAAATTATTTACAGTATAAAGTGGGGAGTGCGGCATATACAGCGGCACATTTCACCAGGTCTGCTTTCCAGGTCTTCTCGTTGGGAGCATGGGCCTGGGCTTCTTTTCCAGGTCCGAATCCGATGCAGGGGATTCCGTAGCGCCCCATAATGGAAACTCCGTTGGTGGAGAAGGTCCATTTGTCAACCTTGGGCTCTCCGAACATTCCCTGATAAGATTCTACCATGGCCTGTGTCGCGGCGTGATCTTCGGGGATCACCCATGTAGGGAAATAGCAGTCGGTCGGATATACCAGATCGGTGTAGCTGGGTCTTTCATATTTGTACATGCTGACTACGGCTTCATATTTCCTGACGGTGGGCAGGGCGCGGATTTCATCCAATGCCATCTCATAGGTCTCCCCGTCAGTCAGACGGCGGTCGATGGAGATCGCACAGCTGTCGGCTACCGCACAGCGGGAAGGGGAGGTGAAGAAGATCTCAGATACAGCAAGGGTTCCTTTTCCTAGGAAAGGATCATAGTGCAGCTTGTTATTTAACTCGCGTACCTCCTGAAGGATGTCAGCCATCTTATAGATCGCGTTTTCTCCCCGTTCCGGAGCGGAACCGTGGCAGGAGATACCTTTGACATCCACACGGATTTCCATACGTCCGCGCTGGCCTCTGTAGATATTGCCGTCGGTCGGCTCGGTGATTACGACGAATTCCGGTTTTACTTTGTCCTCGTTGATGATATACTGCCAGCACAGCCCGTCACAGTCTTCTTCCTGAACGGTTCCGGTAACCAGTACGGTATATTTGTCGCTTAAGAGGCCCAGTTCCTTCATGATCTTGGCGCCGTACACGCTGGAGACGATACCGCCCAGCTGATCGGAGGTTCCGCGGCCGCCGATTTCCGTATCGGTTTCGAAGCCCTCGTAAGGATCAAATTCCCAGTTGCTGATGTTGCCGATACCGACGGTGTCAATGTGGGCGTCGTAGCCGATCAGCGTCTTACCGCTGCCCATATAACCCAGTACGTTGCCCATGGGGTCAATTTCTACTTTATCGAATCCTACTTTGCGCATTTCCTCAGCGATGCGGTCAATGTGGCCTTTTTCCCCGCAGCTCTCACCGGGGATTTTTACCAGGTCACGTAAGAATTTTGTCATGTCCTTTTCATAACTCTGTGCCAGTTCTTTGATTTTGTTGAAATCCATTTTACTACCTCCTGTGGTTTACATTTTTAATACATTGAGTAACTTTTAAAAAGTAAAACTGAAATTAGGAACATTACTTATGTTTATTCATAGATCACATATCCCAAATGATATCCTTAAATCGGTTCGGATCGGTATCGCCCTCGGTGGAGAAGAGCAGTACCCTGGAATTCTCATCTAATTTTAATACATCCCGCAGATCTCTGTAGCGTTTCATCTTCATGATGCAGGCCAGCAGTCCGAAGGGGACGGCGCCGGATTCTCCGGAGATCACCTGCGGATCTCCGCGGAAAGGCGCGGCCAGCATCTTCATTCCACGTTCTGCCACCCAGTCGGGGCAGGAGGTGAATACTTTTACATGATTTCTCAATATATCCCAGGAGATGGTATTGGGTTCCCCGCAAGCCAGACCGGCCATAATCGTTTCCATGTCCCCATCTACGATACGGATCGACCCGTCATGGGAGGCGGCGCTCCGATACAGGCAGTCGGCGGCCTGCGCCTCGACTACGATCACCATGGGAGGGTTCTCGGGATAACGGTTGGCGAAATACCCCTGTACGGCGCCTGCTAAGGAGCCTACGCCGGCCTGCACGAATACATGGGTGGGGCTCTCGCAGCCGTAGGCCTCCATCTGCCCGTTGGCTTCGTCAGCCATGGTTCCGTATCCCTGCATGATCCAGGACGGGATCTCTTCGTAGCCGTCCCAAGCGGTATCCTGAACGACGACACCATTTTTTGTATTTTCCGCAGCTTCGGCGGCCATCCGGACACATTCGTCGTAGTTGGCGTTTTCGATGGTTACCGTCGCATTCTCACGTTCAATATTGTCAAAACGGGTCTTGGTCGTGCCCTTCGGCATAAATACCACAGCTTTCTGCTTCAGGATATTTGCCGACCACGCCACGCCGCGGCCGTGATTGCCGTCCGTCGCTGTGAAGAAAGTGGCCTGACCGAATTCCTCTCTCAATGCGTCGGAGGTCAGTACCCGGTAGGGAAGCTCCGATACATCCTTGCCAATCTGTTTTGCTATGTAGCGGGCCATGGCGAAGGAACCGCCCAATACTTTGAAAGCGTTCAGACCGAACCGGTAAGATTCGTCCTTCACATATAATTCCTTGATCCCGAGGTAGGTCGCCATGCGTTCCAGCTTGGCCAGAGGGGTTCTGGTGTACTGGGGAAAACTCTCGTGGAAAGCCCGGGCTTTGCGGACGTTTTCCAATGCCATGATCTCCAGGTTCTTGTCGTCGGTCTGCGGCATCGTGTTTTCAACCCATAAAATGTCGTTCATTTTATTAACTCCTTCCATAATACAATGTGTTCGCAGCTTACGGATCAGGCGTTGTCATTTTCCTTTCCGGCATCCAGATAGCTGTAAAGCGTGTATTTGGAGATGCCGAAGTAATTGGAGACTTTGTCGCCTGACTTTGTAATAAGGAAAGCGCCGGCCTCATTCAAAAATTGGATGGCGCGGACCTTATCGTCCTTGTTCATCATCGCTACCGGCTTCCCGACGAGGACAACGGACTGTTCGATCAGATCGTCCAACAGGTCGTTGACGTTTTGGGTGATTTTTTCGGGCTCTTTGGCCGTGGTTTCGGTGGCGGTCAGCGATTTCAGAGCGTTTTCTACCGTCAGAAGGGCGGTAATGTCATAATTGATGGAAAAAATATAACGGATCTGGTCCTGGTCGTTTCTTATGTAGATCGTACTGGATTTTAAAATTCTCCCGTCGGTTGTCCTGGTCAGATATCCCAGATGGTCTTGTAATTCATTGGCTCCTTTTTGCAAGGTTTCCAGAACCACATGAGAGGGTCCGTCACCTAAAGAGCGGTTGGAGACATGGCCATTTTCGATAAAAGCGATGGAATGCTCCAGGTCACCGGTGGTCAGATCATGTATAACGACTTCGCAGTTCTGTCCGAACTGTTTGGTTATTCCGCGTGCTACCTGTTTCAAAAACTCTAGTTGAAATTTCATGTAAGAATCCTCCCTGCGCAAAGAGTGGCTGCCGAAGATTTTGGGGTGTAAAATCACAGCAGTTTTGTTTCTTATAAATCCATCATAGCATATAATTTCAGAAATTCAATAGTTTTTTACAAAAATTTTTAGGTTGCCTCAAAAATTTTTGATTTATGTCTTGCATTATATAGTTTTCAGTAGTAAACTATCATTATAGAAATAGATTCTGTGGATATTGCATAAATGATTTTGGGTTGGGGAAATCAGAGGTTGTGCAATACACTGGGAATGATCGCAGGTGAGGATGAAAGGAGAATAGGACTATGCTATTAATAGGAAATGGCAGGCTGATTACCAGGGATGAGAAAAATACTTTTTTTGATAACGGCGCTGTACTGATAGACGGCAAGGTGATTCAAAAAGTGGGAACGGCGCAGGACCTGAAAAAGGAGTATCCGGATGCGGAATACATAGACGCCAAAGGCGGTGTCATCATGCCGGCATTGATCAACACCCATGAACATATTTACAGCGCCATGGCCAGAGGGCTTTCCATCAATGGATATAACCCGGACGGCTTCCTGGATATTCTGGACGGTATGTGGTGGACGATCGACCGCCATCTGACTTTGGAGCAGGTGAGGCAGAGCGCCATGGCTACCTATATCGATTGTATTAAAAATGGCGTCACCACCGTGTTTGACCACCATGCCAGCTACGGTTCCATCAAAGACAGCCTGTTTACCATACAGGACGCGGCCAGGGAACTGGGAGTCCGCACCTGCCTGTGCTATGAGGTGTCCGACCGGGACGGTACGGAAAAGATGCGGGAAGGTGTGCAGGAAAACGCAGCATTTATTAAGGCCGCATTGGCGGAAGAGGACGATATGTCGGCAGGTATGATGGGGCTTCATGCATCCTTTACCCTTTCCGACGACACGCTGGAATACTGCGCGGTGAATAAGCCCTCAGAGGCAGGATATCACATTCATGTGGCGGAGGGCATCGAAGATCTGTATGATTCCCTGAAAAAATACGGAAAGCGGATCATCGACCGCCTGATGGATCTGAATATACTGGGGCCGAAGACCATCACCGCCCACTGCATTTATGTAAATGAACACGAAATGGATGTGTTAAAGCATACCGATACCATGGTCGTGCATAATCCGGAATCCAATATGGGGAACGCCTGCGGATGTCCTCCTACCATGGAGATCTTCCGGCATGGAATTCTGACAGGACTTGGCACCGACGGTTATACCCATGATATGTTAGAATCATATAAGGTAGCGAATGTTCTGCATAAGCATCATCTGTGCGATCCGAATGCGGCATGGGCGGAGGTGCCCGAGATGCTGTTCCGGAATAACGCCAGGATCGCCAACCGGTATTTTAAAAAGCCTCTGGGTGTACTGAAAGCAGGAGCCGCCGCCGATGTGATCGTGGCTGCCTACGATCCGCTGACCCCTATGAATGGTGACAACTGTAACGGACATATCCTTTTTGGAATGAGCGGACATGATGTGACGACAACGGTATGTAATGGAAAGGTTCTGATGAAGGACCGTGTATTGACAGGCGTGGACGAAGAAAAAGCGATGGCGGACTGCCGGGCAGAGGCAGAGAAATTATGGCATTCCATTAACGGTTAAATCATAAAGATCAGGAGGAAAAGAAAATGAGCGATCGTATGACACCTATCCCGTTTGCCGGGTTTATGAATTGGATACTGGAAGAAAAGAAAACAAAGGGAACCGTGTTCGGTATCCGCAGACCATATACAGCCGATGCAGGGCAGAGCCTGATGATCTTCGGACGGGCGCTGGAGACACCCTTCGGGCCGGCTGCCGGTCCCCATACCCAGCTGTGCCAGAACCTGGTGGCCGCTTACTGTGCAGGCAGCCGTTTCTTTGAGCTGAAAACCGTACAGATTCTGGACGGCGAAGATCTCCCGGTTTCCAAACCCTGTATCAAAGCGGATGATGAGTGCTATAACGTGGAATGGTCAACGGAGCTGTATGTGCCTCAGGCTTTTGATGAATATGTAAAGGCCTGGATGGCCATCAAGGTATTGTCAAAAGAATTCGGCCTGGGGTCCCCTGACGGGTTCCAGTTCAATATGAGTGTGGGGTATGACCTGGAGGGGATTAAGTCTGAGAAGATCGACCGCTTTATCGAGGGCTTAAAAGACGCTTCGGAAACGCCGGTTTTCCGGGAATGCCGGGAATGGCTGCTGGACAATCTGGGGCGGTTCGAGCATATCACCAGGGAAGATGTGGAGGGGATTTCCCCGCATGTATGTAATTCCATCACCCTGTCCACCCTGCATGGCTGTCCTCCGGCGGAGATCGAGCGGATCGCCACCTACCTGATTACGGAGAAGAAACTCAATACCTTCATCAAATGCAACCCGACCCTGCTGGGATACGAGTTTGCCAGAAAGACCATGGACGACATGGGATACGACTATGTGGCCTTTGGTGATTTCCACTTTAAGGATGATCTGCAGTATGAAGACGCAGTACCGATGCTGCACCGTCTGCAGGATTTGGCGGATGAAAAGAAATTGGCCTTTGGTGTGAAGTTGACGAACACCTTCCCGGTAGATATCAAGGCTTCCGAGCTTCCGGGGGAGGAGATGTATATGTCCGGCCGTTCTCTCTATCCGCTGTCCATCGCGCTGGCGGCCAGATTATCAAAAGAATTCGGCGGAAAACTGCGGATCTCTTATTCCGGCGGCGCGGATAAATATAACATCCGCCAGATATTTGATACGGGAATCTGGCCCATCACTGTGGCAACCACTGTGCTAAAGCCCGGCGGTTATCAGAGAATGGTACAGATCGCAGAGCTGCTGGCGGAAGGCGGGTATCATACGTACACCGGAGTGGACGAAAGGGAACTGGAGGATCTGGCGGAAGCATCCAGACAGGACCGGCATCATAAGAAGGCGGTCAAACCGCTGCCTTCCCGGAAGATGAAGAAAAAAGTTCCGCTGATGGACTGCTTCGCGGCCCCCTGTAAAGAGGGATGCCCCATTCACCAGGATATCACCGCCTATATGAAGCTGACCGGGGAAGGAAAATATAAAGAGGCTATGGAAGTGATTACCGATAAGAATCCGCTTCCGTTTATTACAGGCACGATCTGCGCCCATAACTGTATGAGCAAATGTACCAGAAACTTCTATGAAGAACCGGTACATATCCGCGATATGAAGTTAAAAGCGGCAGAAGGCGGATATGAAGAACTGATCGCAGAACTTCAGGAACCTCAGAAGGAGCAGGCAGAACCGGTTGCCGTAGTCGGCGGCGGGCCTGCCGGTATCGCAGCGGCTTATTTTCTGGCCAGAGCAGGCCGGAAGGTGACACTGTATGAAAAGCGGGACGCCCTTGGCGGAGTCGTCCGCTATGTAATCCCGGAATTCCGAATCCCCTCCGGCTCCATCGATAAAGACGTGGCGCTGATGGAGAAGATGGGGGTTACGGTTAAGCTGAATCAGGAAATAAAGACGATCGCATCCCTGAAAGAAATGGGTTTTGAGAAAATCATATTGGCTGTGGGCGCTTCCAAACCGGGGCTGTTAAGCCTTGAGAAGGGGGAAGCGGTAAATGCGCTGGCCTTCCTGGAAGAATTCAAGAAAGCGGACGGCCATCTGAACCTGGGAAGTGAAGTCGTGGTCATCGGCGGCGGCAATACGGCTATGGACGCGGCCAGAGCAGCCAAACGGGCGGATGGAGTGAAGAAAGTCTCCCTGGTCTACCGCAGGACAAAGCGCTATATGCCGGCAGATGCAGAGGAACTGGAACTGGCTGTCGAGGACGGAGTGGAATTTGCGGAACTGTTATCACCTGTGTCTTTGGAAGATAACGTCCTGGTTTGTAATAAGATGAAGCTAGGCGATGCCGACGCCTCCGGCAGAAGAAGGCCGGTAGAGACAAAAGAGACGGTTAAGATACCGGCCGATACGGTCATCGCCGCTACCGGGGAACAGGTGAACGGCGCATGGTACCAGGTGAACGGGATACTAACCGATGACAGGGGACGGGCGAAGGTCAACGGACAGACCCTGGAAACCAGCGTGGAAGGCGTCTATGTGGCCGGCGACGGCGTGAATGGACCGGCGACGGTTGTGGAGGCGATCCGGGATGCATCCCTGGCCGCGGCCGCGATTCTGGGAGCTCCGGTAGGGGCGGACCGTGAGGAGACCGGTCAGGAAGAAGCGATCGCGGAAAAGAAGGGTGTTCTCAAAGAAGCCCATGAGGCAGCAGGTGAGAATTACCGCTGTCTGGAATGCGGAGCCGTATGTGAGAACTGCGCAGACGTATGTCCCAACAGGGCCAATATCTCGGTGAAGGTGCCGGGAATGCGGATGGCACAGATTATCCATGTTGACTATATGTGTAATGAATGCGGGAACTGCGCCAGCTTCTGTCCATACGACAGCGCGCCTTACAAAGAGAAATTTACCCTGTTTGCGAATGAGGCGGATTTCGCTGACAGTGAAAATGAAGGATTTGTGGTGCTGGATCAGGAAGGACAGAGGGTAAAAGTCCGCTTTACCGGCAGGGAATCCGAGATCGAATTAAAAGGCGGAAATGGGCTGCCGGAACAGCTGGTCCGGCTCATGAAGGCGGTGATCTGCGATTACGCTTATCTGTTAGGGAATGACGCGATATGAAGATCTTGATTAAGGGAGCCGGGGATCTGGCGACCGGAATTGCATGGCGGCTGAAACACTGCGGATTTGATATCTGTATGACGGAGATTCCCGTGCCGACTACGGTACGGCGCACCGTGGCATTTTCCCGCGCGGTATACGAAGGCGAAGCGAGAGTTGAGGGGCTCTTGGCCGTCTTTGCGGCAGGGAGCGAAGAGGCGGAGCGGATCGTGAAAGAGGGAGACATCTCCGTGCTGGCAGATCCCGAAGCGAAGATCAAAGAGACTTGGCAGCCGGATGTGGTGGTGGACGCCATACTGGCGAAAAAGAACTTAGGAACTCAGATTGACGACGCGCCGTTGGTGATCGGAGTCGGGCCTGGATTTACGGCTGGGGAGGACTGCCATCTGGTAGTGGAGACCAAAAGGGGTCACTATCTTGGAAGGGTAATCGAACGGGGAAGCGCTATACCAAATACGGGAATCCCCGGTGAAGTAGCCGGCTATACGGCCGAGCGGCTGATCCGGGCGGAGGCTGGCGGGCTATTTCAGCCTGCGGTCTCGATCGGGGATACTGTAACAAAAGGACAGGTGGTCGCCGGCAGCGGCGGCGTACCTATCCGGGCACAGATGTCCGGTATGGTACGGGGCATGCTGCAGGCGGGTGTCCTGGTCACAGAAGGGATGAAATGCGGCGACATCGACGCCAGATGCGAGAGGGAGTATTGCTTTACTATTTCAGATAAGGCCAGGGCTATCGGGGGCGGTGTGCTGGAAGCCATATTGCGAAGGGTAGCCGGATTGATCTAAGGAAACACCCTTCGGGTATACCTTTATGCCTTAATATACAAGGCAGATCTAAGGAAACACCCTTCGGGTATACCTATATGCCTTAAAATACAAGGCAGATCTAAGGAAAGGAGCATGAAAATGTTTCGATTTATTGTTAATGGAAAGGAATGTCAAAGCGAGAAAGATATCCGCCTGATCGACTATCTGCGCGATGAGCTTCGGCTGACCTCCGTAAAGGAGGGCTGCAGTGAGGGAGCCTGCGGCACCTGTACCATTATTGTGGATGGCAGGAAGGTCAAGGCCTGTGTGCAGAAGCTCTCGAAGATGGACGGGAAATGCATTACCACGGTGGAGGGCTTAAGCAGCCGGGAAAAAGAGGTCTATGCCTACTGTTTCGCGGAAGCGGGAGCGGTGCAGTGCGGCTTCTGCATACCGGGCATGGTAATATCCGCGAAGGTGCTGCTGGATGAGACACTCACGCCCAGCCGGGAAGATGTGAAAAAGGCGATCCGCGGAAATATCTGCCGGTGTACCGGCTACCAAAAGATCGAGGACGCGATCCTGATGGCTGCGGAATATTTCCGGGAAAACCGTGAGATCCCGCAGGAGGAACCGGACCACCTGCTGGTCAGCGAGCGGTTCCCCCGTGTGGATGCCAGAGAAAAAGTATTGGGAACCGGACAGTTTGTGGATGACATCGTGCTGCCGGATATGGTCTATGCCAAAGCGTTAAGGAGTAAATACCCGAGAGCCAGGATCAATAAAATAGATCTGTCAAAGGCGGAGGCACATCCGGATTGTGTGGCGGTCTACACGGCAAAAGATGTGCCGAATAATAAACATGGCCATCTGAAAAAAGACTGGGACGTTATGATCGCGGAGGGCGATATTACCCGTTATATCGGGGATGCGCTGGCGCTGGTGGTATCAGAACGCAAGGAAACGCTGGATGAAATCCTGGATCTGATCGAGGTGGATGACACGGAGCTGCCCCCGGTTACCTCGCCAAGAGAGGCGCTCAAAGAGGACGCGCCGAAGATCCACGAGGGCGGGAACCTGCTGACCAAGGAAGTGCTGAAACGAGGAGACGCGGATGCAGCGATCGCCGGGTCCAAATACGTGGTTTCCCACGTATATCAGGTGCCATTTACCGACCATGCGTTCATGGAGCCGGAGTGTGCGATTGCCTTCCGGCAGGGAGAAACCCTGCATCTGTACACAGCCTCCCAGTCCATCTATGACGAACAGCATGAGATTGCCCATATCCTGAATTTGCCTGCAGAAAAAGTAATCAGTGAGACGAAGCTGGTGGGCGGCGGTTTTGGCGGAAAAGAAGACATGAGCGTCCAGCACCACGCCGCGTTGGCGGCCTGGCTTACGGGACGTCCGGTAAAAGTAAAATTCAGCAGAGAAGAGAGCATCCGCTGCCATGTGAAGCGCCACGCCATGGAGATGGAATTTACCACGGCCTGTGATGAAAACGGATACCTGACCGGAATGAAGGCCGTCATCTATTCAGATACAGGCGCCTACGCATCCCTGGGCGGGCCGGTCCTGCAGCGGGCCTGTACCCATGCGGCCGGCCCCTATAACTATCACGATGTGGACATCACAGGCTACGGAGTCTATACGAACAATATACCGGCCGGAGCCTACCGGGGCTTTGGTGTGACCCAGAGCTGCTTTGCCACCGAATGCAATATTAACGAGCTGGCGGAGTTAGCCGGGATCTCTCCCTGGGAGATCCGTTACCGGAATGCGATCCGTCCCGGGCAGGTACTGCCCAACGGCCAGATCGCCAGTCCCGACACAGCCCTTTTAGAGACTCTGGAAGCGGTAAAAGATGTCTACGAATCCAGCCCTTACGCCGGGATCGCCAGCTGTATGAAAAACAGCGGTGTGGGCGTAGGGATACCCGATACCGGCAGATGTAACCTGGAGATTCGGGACGGCCATGTGCATATCCTGACCTCGGCCGCCTGCATGGGCCAGGGGATCGGAACCACTGCGACCCACATCGTCTGCCAGACTCTGGGGATCAAGCCTTCCCTGACCGTATATGAGCGGGGTAATACCGCAAGAACCCCGGATTCCGGAACCAGCACTGCGTCCAGGCAGACACTCTTTATGGGAGAGGCCGCCAGAAGGGCTGCGCTCAAATTAAAAGAAGCGCTTGAGGCAGCCGGTTCCCTGGAAGCCCTGGAAGGCCGGCTCTTCACGGGTGAATACCTGGGCAAAACCGATCCGATGGGTTCTGAGAAACCAAACCCGGTCAGCCATGTAGCCTATGGATACGCGACCCAGGTGGTAATTCTGAATGAAGAAGGAAAGATGGAAAAAGTAGTAGCCGCGCACGACGCAGGGACCGTGATCAATCCGCAGTCGGCACAAGGCCAGATCGAAGGCGGAGTAGTCATGGGATTAGGATATGGCCTGACCGAAGATTTCCCGGTGGAAGGCGGGTATCCCACCCTCAGATACGGCCGGCTCGGACTGCTTCGGGCCACCGACGTGCCTCCGGTGGAAGTGATCTTCGTCAATTCCGGCAATCCCGCTGAAATGGCCTACGGAGCCAAGGGAATTGGAGAGATATGCAGTGTCCCTACCGCCCCGGCCTGTCAGAATGCTTACTATCGGTTAGATGGGACGTTTCGAACCAAGCTCCCCTTAGACGACACATTCTATCGAAAACCGAAAAAGTAGGATGGAGGGCATGTCTGAAACGGGCATGTCCCCATAATATAGGATAGATAACTCAGATAAAAAGAGAGGAAGATTGAATTATGAAAAAAACAGTAATCACCGCACAGAATGCACCCGCAGCAGTAGGACCTTATTCCCATGCCGTAATGGCCGGCGATGTATTATTCACCTCCGGACAGCTGGGTCTTGACCCCGTATCCGGAGAACTAAAAGAAGGCGTGGAAGCGCAGACCACCCAGGCTTTGGAAAACCTGAAAGCCGTATTGGAAGCATCCGGCCTTTCCTTAAAAAACGTCGTAAAAACCGTAGTATTCCTGGATAACATAGGCGATTTCGCCGCAGTCAACGCAATCTACGCGAACTATTTTGAAGGAGACACCCCCGCCCGTTCCTGCGTACAGGTAGCGGCCCTTCCCAAGGGAGGCCTAGTGGAGATCGAGGCGGTCGCTGTGAAGGAGGACTAAGCCTGGGAAGCCGGGGCCTGGGGGACCGGGAGTCTGGCGGACCGAAGGGCGGATTCTGGAAAGGGCGCTCCAAAGGCAGCGGAACCCAAACCGCTTCGGACAGATCTAAGAATGGGTAACAACGAAGGAGGAAGAACCTCTTATTAGCAGAACCCGTGGGCAAACTCGCCATTCGGCTCAGACACGCCCCCGGGTCCTGCCAGGTTCTTCCTCCTTCTCCGTAACCCATTCTAAGATCTGCCCTCAAGCGGTTTGGGTTCCGCTGCCTTTGGAGCGCCCTTTCCAGAATCCGCCCTTCGGTCCGCCAGACTCCCTGCATTGGTGAAGGTTATAGTTTCTTAGACTATAATTTTTAGAATTATAGTTTTAGTTACATCGGTATATACCGGACAATGTTTATTGTCTGCTTTTTATCGGTACCATGGAAACCTAGCTTATGATATACAGGAGTTACCTGGTACTTTTTCATACTCATACCTTACCAGAGTAGGAAGGCGGGGGGAGGCGCTGACGGGGGCTTGAGGGGGCGATCCCTGCGGGGCTCAAACGCTTGAGGCCAGGCCTTAGAACGAGTTACGGAAAAGATCGAAGAACCTCGCAGGGCCTGGAACACTGTCCGAGCCGCCCTTTGGCGAGTTTGTTCCAGGCCCTGCTAATAAGAGGTTCTTCGATCTTTGTAGTTACTCGTTCTTAGGTCTGGCCGAAGCGATTTGAGCCCCGCAGGGATCGCCCCCTCAAGCCCCCGTCAGCGCCTTCCCCCGCCTTCCGGCCCCTCAAGCAAAGCAATAGCTACTTATGATACAAATTATTCGTCTGATACCGAGGTTCAAAAGTCAGGTTCACACCCAGCTTCTTAAAGGTATTCACATCGACCTGCGCCAGGATGACTGAAGAATGGACCTCGCAGCCCCGGAGATTTTCAAGCTCGGCCATGGCCTGCTCCGCATGGGGATTCGTGGCGGCGCTGATGGAGAGTGCGATCAGGGTCTCGTCCGTGTGGAGCCTGGGATTCCGGTTGCCCAGGTGATCGACCTTTAAGTGCTGGATCGGCTCCAGGATGGTGGGGGAGATCAGGTGCTCATCGTGGTCGATTCCGGCCAGGGCCTTGAGGGCATTTAACAAGACGGCGGAGGAAGCTCCCAGCAAAGAAGTGGTCTTGCCGGTGATGATTCTGCCGTCCGTCAGCTCGATAGCGGCGGCGGGCAATTGGTCCGTCTCCTCGGAGCGGATTAAAGCGGCGCTTACCACCCGGCGGTCTTCGATGCTGGTGTTGGCCTGATTCATCAGCAGCTCAAAGCGGTAGATCTGTTCGTCGTCTACCAGCCCCTGTTGTTTTTCGTAGAGAGCTGTGTAATAGCGGCGGATGATCTCCTGGCGGGCTGCGTCCTGAACCGCGTCATCATCAGTAATACAGTTGCCCACCATATTGACACCCATGTCGGTGGGAGATTTGTAGGGGCTCTCACCCAGGATTCTGGTCAGAATCGCGTTCAGAACCGGGAAGATCTCCACATCCCGGTTATAATTGACGGTGGTTTTGCCGTAGGCCTCCAGATGGAACGGGTCAATCATATTCACGTCGTTCAGGTCGGCAGTAGCGGCCTCGTAGGCCAGATTGACCGGATGCTTGAGCGGCAGATTCCAGATCGGGAAGGTCTCGAACTTGGAATAGCCGGCTTTAATTCCTCTTTTGTACTCATGGTAGAGCTGGGACAGGCAGACGGCCATCTTGCCGCTGCCGGGACCGGGAGCGGTCACCACGACCAGTGGTTTTGTGGTTTCGATATATTGGTTTTTTCCGTACCCCTCATCGCTTACGATCAGTGGGATATTGGTGGGATAACCGGGAATCGGATAGTGCAGATAGACTTTGATCCCCTGGGACTCCAGCCGTTTCTGGAAGGTTTCCGCGGCGCTCTGGCCGGCGAACTGGGCGATTACGACGCTTCCCACATACAACCCGATGTTATGAAAGGCATCGATCAGACGGAGAACATCGGAATCGTAGGTGATTCCCAGATCTCCGCGGACTTTGTTTTTCTCAATATCGGAAGCGTTGATGACGATGAGGATCTCTGCCTGATCTTTCATCTGCATCAACATCTTAATCTTACTGTCAGGTTTGAAGCCGGGCAGCACTCTCGAAGCATGAAAGTCGTCAAAAAGCTTCCCGCCGAATTCCAGGTACAGTTTATTTCCCGCAGACGAAATCCGCTCTCTGATATGCTCGGACTGTAATTTTACATATTTCTCATTGTCAAAACCTGTTCTCATCAATCTCTCTCCTCGAATGTTCATTTCTTTACTCAACATTTCCATTATATAGAATTCTTTCTGTCGATTCAACCGCTTTTATGAAAAAAAAGACTTGCGGACTGCTTAAGGGCTGTCATATGATGTATTAAGAATAGTACTACTCATAGCGGAGAAGAGTGGGTGACACGAAATTTTATAAAGGGAGAGGGAGATTTTCTATGGAAAAAATCAGGATAGGAATTTTAGGAGCAGGAGGTATCGCAAATACGCTGGCGGCTGTGATCGGGCGCATGGATGAGGCGGCAGTCACCGCGGTGGCGGCAAGGGATTATGAACGGGCGAAAGAGTTTGCCGGGAAGTACGGGTTTGAAAAAGCCTACGGCAGTTACGAAGAATTAGCGGCAGATGACGACCTGGATCTGATCTACATCGCGACGCCCCATTCCCATCACTATGAGCATATGAAGCTGTGTCTGGCCCACGGGAGAAATATCCTGTGTGAGAAAGCATTTACCGCCAACGCAGGCCAGGCAAGGGAAATGATCGAAATGGCCAAGGCGCGGGGCGTACTTCTGATGGAAGCGGTATGGACCAGGTATTTCCCCCAGCTTCACACCCTGAGGGAGCTGCTGGACGGCGGCGCCATCGGAAAGGTGGAGTCGGTGGAAGCTTCCCTTGGCAATAATCTGCGCGGATGGGCCCGGTTGGATGAACCTGAGCTCGCCGGCGGTGCGCTGCTGGATATGGGGGTATACGCTCTTACGTTTGCCTCGATGGTGCTGGGGGACCAGGTGGAGGACTTTGATGTTTTTGCTAAAATGTCGGAGAAGGGAGTGGACCTCCAGGACAGCATTACCCTGCGTTATAAGGACGGAAGTATGGCGGTACTGCATTGTTCCATGGAGTCCATGCTTATGACCCAGGGGCTGATCAGCGGACAGCAGGGGATGATCCTCATCGATGAATTCAATCACTGGAAAAAGATGACGGTTTATAACAAACAAAAGGAAATAACGGCTGTTTACGAAAAGGAAGCCGGAATCAGAGGATATGAATATGAGATCCGGGAGGCCTGCCGCTGCCTTCGGGAAGGGCTTCTGGAATCGCCTCTTATGCCGCTTCAGGAAACCTTAAGGATCATGGAACTGATGGATGCGATCCGGGCAAAACTGGGGATGAAATATCCATTTGAATAAAAGGACATGTGCATAGAGCTTCCCTTTATGGAAATTCTATGAGGAAGGGCAGAAGAAGGAAGAGAGGCTTTATCCAATGGAAGAGAAGTACAAGGTATTAATCGCGGACGACGAAAAGCGGGTAGTGAAACTGGTAAAAAACCTTGTGGATTGGGAAAACCTGGGATTGGAATACGCGGGAGAAGCGTACGACGGCGAGGAAGCGCTGAAAAAAGTCAGGGAGCTGCATCCGGATATCCTGATTACGGATATCAAGATGCCCGGTGTGGACGGTCTGGTTCTTGCCAGGAAAGTGCAGGAGATACAGGAGAAGATATCCGTTATTATCATCAGCGGGTACAAGGTGTTTGACTACGCCTATGACGCATTGAAAAGCGGTGTGATCGATTTCCTGATAAAACCGATCAACGCTTCGGATCTGAACAACAGTCTGGCCAGAATTCTGAAAATCAAAGAGTCACAGCGGATAGAGCGAAGTGATATCGGCAAAAAGCAGCAGAAACTGGAGGAAGAGTTTACCAAACTGGCCAGGAACCAGTTCCTGTTTAACTGCCTGCACCAGGTCGGGGACTGCGAGGCCGATCTGGAGCGGTTTAACCGGCAGAATGGGTTCCGGTTCCGGGAGGGGCTGTATGGAGCGTTTCTCATTCGGATATTCTGTCCGGATCATGCGAACCGGAGGCTTATGGATGCGCAGGATTGCCCATCAGTCTCTTATAAAATATATAATATGGCGGATCGGCTGCTTTCCGGTCTGTGCTATGATTGGGCCATGATCGAAGAAAAGAATGTCATCGAATGTATCTATAATATCCCGGCAGGCAAAAAAGAAGAAATGAACAAAGCGTTTTTAAAGCTCCATTCGGACTGGGCGTCCGCCCTGTTAGTCTATCCGGAGATGGTATCCATACTGGGAGTCGGCAGATTTTATGAAAGCCATTCGGGGATCAGCAAAAGTGTCCGGGACGCCTTTGCCTGTACCAGGATGAAGCCGGTGTTCGGTACCTCAAAACCAGTCTCGGCCGAGCGGATTCAGCTAAAGGAAGCGGTTCCCATGCTGACGAAACAGTGGATTCACAAGTTTGATGAGATGATCCATAACTACCAGACCGGACGGATGGAAGAATTTCTGGAACAGAGTTTTGAAGAATGGTCCCCCAAGCTGAAGGAGAGCCCATGGCAGCTGGAAATCCTGCTGATGGAACTTTTAAATCAGTTCAGGGAAGAGGTTAAGAAAGACGGGATTAAAATATTGCAGGAGGAAATAACCGCTCAGAATGAATATTTCCTGGCGCTGAACAGCCTTGAACAGTTGAAGCGGGCTGTCTGTGAATACATTACGCAGATCATGGCCGCCTATATTGAAACCATGAACAGCAGGCACAAGCAGCCGATCACCATCGCCATCGAGTATATCGAACAACATTATAAAGAGCCGGTATCCCTGGAAGAGGTATGCGCGCAGGTGGATCTGAGCTATCACTATTTCAGCGGCCTGTTCAGACAGGAGACGGGAGTTACGATCACGGACTATCTGATACAGGTCCGGATCGATCATGCGAAACGGCTGCTGAAAGATACGACGAAAAATATTTCGGAGATCGCTGAACTTTGCGGTTATTCCGACGCACGCCATTTCAGCAGGCTGTTTGCCAAGCGGGTGGGAATCAAACCCCAGGAATACCGCCGGATGAATGCGTAGGAGGAATACCATGAAATTTAAAAACAGGAATGGCTCATTTCTCGTCTGGCTATCAGGCACCGGAATCCTTTTGCTCTTGTCCCTCCTCATTGGCCTGTGGCTGCTCTTACCGCTGAAACGCTTAGACGGCAGCGGTGTGAAGGGCGGTCTTTTTCTCATCCTTCTGCTGGATATCATTGGGATAGCGGGTACCCTTTATGAACTGGTTATTTGCCGGAAGCATAACAGGAAGACACAGGAACGGCTGCATCAGATCTTCAGTGCCCAGACGCTGGAGGAAGAAATATCAAATCGTGACATGACCATATTTCCGGAACTTTTGGAGGCGGCTTCCAGGGAAAAAGAACTGGCAGAGCGGGAATATGAAAAGAAGCTGTTAAAAAAGGAAGCGGAGCTGAATATGCTGCAAAGCCAGATTAATCCGCATTTCCTTTACAACGCGCTGGATGCGATCCGGGGCGATATCGTGGAGGAAGGGCTTGGCGACACCGCCGATATGGTGGAGGCGCTGGCCAAATTTTTCCGGTACAGCATTAATATGAAAAATAACATCATCACACTGGAGGAAGAACTGGATAATCTGGACAATTATTTCAAAATTATCCAATACCGGTTTGAAAACAGGTTCTATCTGATCAATGACTGTGATTATAACAACGCTGCGCTGATGGAATATAAGATACCAAAGCTGATCATACAGCCCATCGTTGAAAATTCCATTAACCACGGGCTGGAGCCCAAAACCGGTATGGGAATTATCCATATTCGCTCCACCTTCACCAACCGTTATCTGGAAATACTGATCCAGGATAATGGAATAGGGATGAAGCAGGCGGAACTGGAACAGCTGCTTGACAGATTCAGCGACCGGGCAGCGGACAGAACCGCAGAAAAGCCGAAGAAGGGCGGCATTGCGCTGATCAATGTAAATAAGCGGATAAAACTGTACTATGGCGAGGAATACGGATTGGAAATCAACAGCCTGGAGCAGCTGGGGACGGAAGTGAAAATATTGCTTCCTCCGATCAAAGAAAAAGGGGAGCAGGTACATGAAAGCTGAATTATGCCGTTTCCGGGATGTGGGAAAGACCTTCTCAGCCGGCCGGGTCATGCGGCATATCAACTGTGTGATCTGCGAAGGCGATCAGGTGGGGATTCTCTGTGCCAGTACAAAGGCGCGCAGAAGGCTGACGGAGCTTTTGTTACTGCAGACAGCGCCGGACGAGGGGACAATCGAGATGAATGACAGCTTAAGGGAAGCGGCCCGCACCAGCGGAAACGATCCTTACACGTTTCTGGTCGACGCAGGCAGCTGTATCCGCAATATGAGCGTGATGGACAATCTGCTTTTTTTGAAACAAAAGACCGGAAGGCGGCTGATCTTATCCAACGCCCGGTGCAGGAAGGAAGCGGCAGAGATCCTGATGAAATACCATCTGGATATCTCTTTGGACCTTCCCGTGGACAAGCTGACAAAATATGAGCGTTATCTTCTGGAGCTGGCGAAAGCCATCGAAGTTTACCACGTGAAACTGCTGGCGATCGACCATATCAATGAGATTACCGATGAAAAAAAACAGCAGGAGCTGGTGGAATGTACAGAAAACTTCCGCCGGCAGGGCGGCGCGGTGATTTATTTTTCCAGTGTGCATACGCCTCTGTTCGATCAGACGGATCTGAATTACTATATGCACGAAAACAGCATGGCCAGAACGTTTTACCGGGATGACGGTCCGTATAAGATCCATAACGAGGCGATGCTGCGGCAGTATCATCAGAATATTTATAAGCATCTGATCCCTCTGCAGAAAAAAACTTCCCTGCAGACAGGCCATATCAACATTACCGTACCTGCCATCGCGGCGTTCGGTTCAGATACGATACAGCTGGGGAGCGGTGAAATCCTCGGAGTGGCAGCCGGGGAAAAAGTAAGTGACGGCATAATCGACGGTATATTTATGAAGAAAAAAATGGGGAGACTTGAAATGGACGGACAGCAGCTTATGACCGGCAGTCTGGAAGTCTTGCTGCAGCAGGGGGTGGGTCTGTTTTATGATACGGTGGAACGGACCGCATTCCGGGATCTCTCCGCCCGGGATAATGTGGAAATCCTGGCCTACGATAAGCTGTGCCGGATTCCCGGAGTACTGAATAAGCCGCTGGAAAAGTATTTCACCGGAAAGTTTCTCGGAGGCGGAGACACGGATGCGGGCAAAAAGCCGCTGAAACAGATGCACCGTTCGGAGATACTGGAGCTGATGATCAAAAGATATTCCCAGTACCGGTGGGAGCTGCTGGTTATGCAGCTGTCTAATTTGACCGATGAGGTGACCCAGAGCCATCCGCTGCTTCATTATATTTATGATCTGCAAAAGCAGGGGAAGAGCGTGCTGATTCTTTCAACCAATGCGGTGGAAATGGAAAAGATCTGTACCAGAATGGTTTATTACAATGATTTGATTTAAACGGAGGTTTGCGGTTGTGGATAAAGAATTTCTAACGGTGGGGGAACTGGCGCGTTTAATGGGGACTACCGTACGCACGCTGCAGTATTATGATCAGGAGGGGCTGCTGAAGCCTTCGGCGAAAAGTGAGGGCGGGCGCAGGCTGTATTCTAAGAAGGATATTGTCAAGCTCCATCAGATCTTATCGTTTAAGTATCTGGGGTTTTCTTTGGAGGAGATCAAAAGCCGGCTGCTTACACTGGATACTCCTCAGGACGTGGCTATGGCCCTGGAACATCAGAAGAGGACGATCCGGGAGGAGATCGAAGCTTTGCAGGAGGCTTTACAGGCGGTCAGTAAACTTAAGGAGGAGGTTCTGGCTGACCAGGAAGTGGATTTTACCAAATACGCGGAAATAATCGAGTTCCTGAGGACAGGGAATCAGGGGTACTGGGTCTGGAAACACATGGATGAACCGCTGAGGCATCATATACGGAATCGGTTCGGGGAGGATGCTGACTCCGGTCTGAAAATTTATGAGACTTATAAAGAAATGGTGGAGGAGGCGCTTATACTGAAACGGCGCGGGGAGGCAGCGGACAGTGATCTAAGCCAGGAGCTGGCAGAACGGTGGTGGAATATGGTTCTGGAATTCACCGGCGGAGATCTCAATCTGATCGTCCAGCTGGAAGATTTTAATAACGCCAAAGGGGAATGGAATAATGAGATAGCCGAAAAGCAGCAGGAGATTGATGAATATATGAATGCTGTTTTGAATTGTTATTTGGAAGGAAAGAATTGCCCTGGTGCTTTGCAATATTCATCTTCTATACCGAACTGATAATACTTTTCTTCCATGAGATATTCGAGGGCTATTTCCCGCTGAACAATCCGCCATGCTATAAAGCTGTCGCTTTTCTTTGATGACGAGAACAGTAGAAAGTATCAGTGCCAATGCGTCGCTTACAGGTTGAGCCACAAAAATTCCGTTCATATCCCAGATTACAGGGAAGATGTAGATAAACGATATTAAAAACAAAATTTGCCTTAAAAATGTAATCACGATTGAGGGAACTGGTTTTGCAATCGACTGAAAAAATGTCGTTACAAGCATTACAAATCCTAAGATAGGCGTAATGCAAAAGTTTGTCCGCAGTCCCGAAACGCCAATTTCCAGCATTTCATCAGAAGCACCGAAAGCCAACAGGATTGCTTCCGGAAAGAACATAACAATGAGCCAGATGATACAGGTAATGCCTACCGAGAAAGCAGAAGCCTGATACAAGGTAGCCATAACTCTTTTGTAATTTTTTGCGCCGAAGTTATTGCCGACAATCGGTTGAATACCTTGACTGATACCGCTGGCGGGCATAATTACAAAGGTCATAATGCTTGCAACAACCGCATACACGCTGATCGCTATATCGCCGCCATATTTGCCTAATTGACTGTTATAAACAAGACTGATCAGCCCCATAGCCATTTGTGCAATCCAAAAGGCAAAGCCACAGGATATAATTTTTTCAGAAAGTCTAAAATCAAAAGAAAAAGTTCCTCTTTCAATTTCTACTTTTGTGTAGCCTTTCAAAACGAGGTATGTACCAAACAGTGCGGAAAGAATTTGTCCTATCACAGTCGCCCATGCCGCGCCGGTAACACCCCAGTCCAAAACTGCCACAAAAACAGCGTCGAGAATGATGTTCGTTACTGCACCGATACCCGTAACACACATACCCAGAACAGGCTTTCCAGAAACACGCACGAAGTCGCAAAAAACTTGTGTAAGCCCTTGAAACAGACAGCCCAGCGCCACAATCCTATAATATTCAAACGCATACTCGTATGCCGTTTCCGTTACTCCAAATACTTTGAGGATAGGATTTGCAAAAATAAGCAGAAGCGCAGACAGCAGAACTTCAAAAATAACGACTAATATCAATGAGTTTCCAAAAGAACGGTTCATATTTTTCTGTTCGCCTTTTCCTGCAAATAAACTGAACAGCGAGGAACCGCCTGCGCTGCAAGTAAGCCCAAAAGCCATCATCATGTAGGAAAGAGGAAAGCAGATTGATAATCCGGCTAATGCGGAAGTACCATTAAAGTTTCCTACAAAAATACGGTCAACAATGTTATAAATTGCCGTAATCAGAAGCGAAATCGCCGCCGGAATAGAATACCTCAAAATCATAGGGAACAATTTCCCTGTCGAAAAATTATTTGTTTCGTTCATGTTTTTGTACCTCTCTTTCATTTTCATAAGTTAGTTTCCTAAGTATTTGTGTGAAAATTTTGGATAACACATCTAAAATTTTCATTCAGACAAGTTATCCATCATTTTCTCAATTACCTTGAAAAAGACCTGTAAATCTGCTTCCGAAATACCTTTTACAAGGGTTTCGTCTAATGCAGTCAAGTCCGCTACAACTTGTTGTTTATACAATAAGGCTTTATCCGTTACCACAATCTTTTTTAGGCGGTTGTCATAAGCTACTGGCTCACGGACAATAAGCCCATTCTTTTCCATTTGCTTTAACAATTCCGTTGCAGTAGAAGGGCGTATGCTGTATTCTTCCTCTATGTCCTTTTGAAATATATCGTCTGTCTGCGCAAGCAAAAAATGGAGCGTTCTTCCCTGGGAACCGCTAAATTCTTCTCTTGAGGAAAGCATATCTAATTTTCTACGCAGTTTGTTGGACAGCTTGCTAACATATCTTGCCGCATTTTTGGTAAGTGAAGTCATAGCACTCTCCTTTCTTAGTTTCCTAAGTAATTCTAAATCGAATTTTCCTTTTTGTCAAGCCTCTTTTTTGATGTTCTTAAATAGCAAAGCCAGAAAAGAGCATGAAAAAAGCGGGCAAGAAACGCTTTGTTTCTCACTCGCCTTTTTCTGCACCCTGTATGGCAGCTACCCTATTTCAGTTTGTTGGTTGATACTGTTTTATGAGTAGCTACCATTTGGAAGGCTGTTTTTCTATTAAAGTTTGTTCATTGATATGGTCTTATAGTTGCGGCTTGTACTGCAGATCGACGGCCGCTTCCCTTCCTCATCCCTTAGTTTATTAAAATCCCCACTTACCGAAGATGGCCGAGACCGTGCAAAATTTTACCAAAACTTTGGACAGATGATCTGTTATATAATGATTATTACACAAAAATATATTTGCAGGGGTTCTGTTACTGCATAAATTCGACAAAAAAATAAAATCACACACCTATTCATAAATTCACCCAATTGAGGCGGCTGGACCAGAAATGTTAAACTTTATCTATCGAAAGGATCACAAAACGAAATTAAGGGGGTGTCAGAATGGGAGAAATCATACTGGAAATGAAGAATATCTGTAAAGAATTTCCGGGAGTGAAAGCCTTAAGCGGTGTGGACTTTACCGTGAGACGCGGCGAGGTACATGCCCTGATCGGTGAGAACGGCGCCGGAAAGTCCACGCTGATGAAGGTGCTGACCGGTATCTATAGAGCCGAAAGCGGTACGGTACATTTCAAAGGGAAAGAGTTCCAGGCCAGGAATCCCAGGGATGCACAGGAACAGGGAATCAGTATCATCCATCAGGAGCTGAATCTGCTGCCGGATTTGAATGTGGCGGAGAATATTTTTATAACCCGGGAACCGACAAAAGCGGCGGGCTGTATGGTGGATGACAAAAAGATGCATCAGAGGGCGAAAGAGCTGATGCAGAAACTTTCGATCGACATAAGGACTACGGAAATCGTCGGGAACTTAAGTGTAGCGCAAAAGCAGATGGTTGAGATCGCCAAAGCGCTGGCGGTGGATTCCGATATCCTGGTTCTGGATGAACCCACCTCCGCGCTGGCGGAGAATGAAGTGAACACACTGTTCGATATCATCCGCTCTCTGAGAAACGAGGGAAAAGGAATCGTCTACATATCCCACCGGCTGGAGGAATTCGAACGGATCGTGGACCGGGTCACAGTCCTTCGGGACGGCACCTATGTGGATTCCATGCTATGGAAAGATACGGACATCGACGGGGTGGTGACCCTGATGGTAGGCCGCAGTATCACGGAGCAGTATCCCAAGAGGACGGTAAAACCAGGAGAAGTGGTATTTGAGGCCAGGCATGTCAGCCGCAAAAAGGTGCTAAAGGACGCGGGGATCTGTGTGCGCAGAGGGGAAGTGGTAGGTCTGGCGGGACTCATGGGAGCGGGCAGAACAGAGCTTGCCAGAGCGATCTTCGGGGCCGATCCTGTGGAGTCCGGAGAGTTTTATTTAAATGGACAGCAGCTGCATATCAAAAGACCCTATGACGCGATTAAGAGAGGGATGCTCTATCTGACGGAGGACCGGAAAAAGGACGGCATTTTCCTGGATATGGAAGTGGGGATGAATATCATCATCGGCAGCCTGCCCTACTATGCCAGCCATAACGTCATTCATGAAAAGAAGGCCAGGAAGGTCGTGGCGGATCAGATTCGGGAACTTCGGATCAAAACCCCGTCCGACCGGCAGATCGCCAAATTCCTGTCCGGCGGCAACCAGCAGAAGGTGCTGATCGCCAGATGGCTGTGCAGGAAGGCGGACCTGATCATATTTGACGAACCAACCCGGGGCATCGATGTGGGAGCCAGGTATGAGATCTATTCACTGATCAATCAGATAGCGCAAAGCGGCGTCGGCGTGATCATGATTTCCTCGGATATGCCTGAGATCCTGGGTATGAGCGACCGGATCATCGTCATGTGCGAGGGAAGGGTCACAGGGGAAGTGACTAGGGACGAGGCCGACCAGGAAACGATCCTGCATATGGCATCCAATACGCATACACGTAAAAGGGAGGTAATGTGATGACAACCATCAAAGAAAAATTCCGCTCGCTGGATAATGAACAGCTTCAGCGGCTGACCGTATTGCTGGCATTGATTTTATTATGTATCTTTTTCGCTTTTAAAAGCCCCTATTTCCTGTCGACCGATAATTTTCTGCTGATTATCACCCAGACCGCGGTTACGGGCATAACCGCTTACGGCATGGTATTCGTCATCATATCGCAGGCGGTGGATCTATCCATCGGTTCAACGATCGCTGTGGCCGGCGTGGTCTGCGCCATGATGATCTCGGCTGGTATCCCGCTTCCGATTGCGGTTTTGCTGTGTATCCTTTTGGGAGCGGTCATCGGAGTGGTCAATGGATTCTGTGTATCCAAAATGGGCCTTCCGCCTTTCGTGGCCACGCTGGGAATGCAGATGGTACTGCGGGGACTGGCGCTGGTAGTTACGGATGCGTCCCCGGTGTATGTAACCAACTCGGATTTTTTCAAAAAGATCGCACAGGGAAAGCTCTTTGGAGTGATCCAGTTTCCGGCCATATATCTGGTGCTGCTTGGAATTATATCAGCCTTTATCTTAAAGAAAACGGTGATCGGACGGCACATCTACGCCGTGGGCAGCAATGAGGACGCGGCCAAACTGTCCGGGATCAATACGGCTAAGATCCGGATGTTTGCCTATTCTTACAGCGGAGTTATGGCGGCCATCGCGGGGATCGTGCTGGCGGCCAGGGTGAATTCAGGGCAGCCGACCATAGCGACCGGTTATGAATGTAACGCCATCGCCGCGTCAGTCATCGGGGGAGCTTCCATGACCGGCGGTCACGGAACGGTGAGCGGAACGATCCTGGGAGCGCTGGTTATGGGCATCCTGCTGAACGGGTTAAATCTGATGTCCGTATCACAGAACTGGCAGACAGTAATTACCGGCCTGGTAGTAATCGGTGCGGTCTATATGGATAAATTAAGGAATGCCAAGAGCGGTTCATAAAAACACGATGGAACCATGATAAAACCATGATAAAAACTTCCTAAGCGGAAGTTAAAAATAAAGGAGGGCATTACAGAATGGGAAAAAAATTATGGAGTTTGATATTGGGTGGAATGTTAGCGGCAAGTTTACTGGCCGGATGCGGAGCAAAAGAAGAGACGCCCGCGGCGGGTACGCAAGCGCAGGCACAAGGACAGAAGGAATCCGCAGAACCGGCCGGAGGGACCGGGGAAGGTCAGGAAACGCAGGCATCCGGTGAGAGCAATGGTGATTACTATGTGTCAGTGATTATGAAAAGCTTCACCGGAGATTTCTGGAAAACCGTCCAGCTGGGCGCGGAACAGGCCGGTAAGGATCTGGGGGTCAAAGTGGTGGTGGACGGTTGTGATACCGAGACCGAATATGAACAGCAGATACAGCTGGTGGAAAGCGCGATTATGAAAGGCGCCAATGCCATCGCCCTGTCTACCCTGGACTCCGAAGCACTGGTCCCGATCTGCGAGGAGGCGGACAGCAAAGGAATCAAGATTATTACCTTCAATTCCACAATCAACAGCGACGTCCCGGTCTGCCATGTGGCGACTGATAACTACGCGGCCGGGGAACTGGCAGGCAAGACTCTGGGCGAGGCGCTGGGCGGTTCTGGAAAATATGCTGTGCTGGGGAGCGCAGAAGGGGTAAAGAATAACAGAGACAGAAGTGACGGAGCCGTAGCTTATATTGAAAAAAATTATCCGGATATGGAGCTGATCCAGACCCAGTACATGGACAATGACATGAACAAAGCGATCTCTATTATCAATGACTGGATCACATCCAACCCGGATATTAAGGGAATCTATACCAACAACGAGACCGGAACCATCGCGGCAGCTACAGTTCTGTCCGAGAGAGGCAAGGTGGGAGAAATCACACATATCGGTTTCGATGCCACAGAACAGACCTGTGCCCAGATCAAGGACGGCATCACATCCAGCATCGTCACACAGATCCCCTACAAGATGGGCTATGACGCAGTGGCAAAAGCAGTGGACGCGCTGAACGGGAAAGAAGTGGAACCTCTGATAGACACCGGCGTCGCGCTGGTGACGAAAGACAATCTGGACTCTGAGGAAATCCAGAAAATCATCAATCCTTTGGATTAAGCGTCTTGCCGTTAGCGGCGGAATGGAGTTAAGAATGAAAAAACCAAATGTGATCTATATATTGGCCGATGATATGGGATATGGAGACTTTGGCGCGTTTAACCCGGACGTGCATACACCCGCCCTGGACCGCCTGGTGGAAGAAGGCTGCACACTGGAGGAATGCTACAGCGCCTCCCCGGTGTGCGCCCCGGCCAGGGCCGGTATCATGACCGGCCGGTATCCCCATCGGACCGGCGTGGTGGACACACTGGAAGCCAGAGGCCTGGACCGTCTGAATCCGGATGAGACGACCATGGCCGATGTGTTCCGGGCTAATGGTTACGACACCGGACTGATCGGTAAATGGCATCTGGGCGCCATCGATCCGGCCTATCATCCGAATAACCGGGGGTTCGATTATTTCTACGGATTCCGGGGAGGATGGAGTGATTATTATCAATACCATATAGAATGCAACCGGCAGCCGGTTGCCTGCGAAGGACAGTACCTGACGGACTTGTTCAGTGATCAGGCGGTGAATTACATCAGAGAACACAAAGAACGGCCGTTTTTCCTGCATCTGGCCTACAACTGCCCGCACTATCCGCTGATGGCGCCTGAGACCTATGTGGAAAAATACCGCGCGGCTGGGAAATTTACGGAAGAAGTGGCAGCGGTCTATGGGATGATCGAATGTATGGATGCCGGAATCCAAAGAGTACTCCATGCCCTGGAGGAAGAAAACCTGTATCAGGACACGATTCTTATATTCACCAGTGACAATGGTCCGGATCTGGGAGATGAGTCGGGAAACTCCGCGCTGATGCGCTATAACTGCGGGCTGCGGGGAAGTAAAATGCGGGTGTACGAAGGCGGAATCAAGGTACCGGCGGTGGTGGTCTTTAAAGGGAAAATAGCAGCGAAAAGCCGCTCTGCGGAAGTGATTCATGGAATTGACTGGCTGCCCACCCTGATGCACATGTGCGGACTGCAATACCCGAAGGAGCTAAAGCTGGATGGGATCAACGCAGACGGCGCTTTTTACGGGGCTTCCCTGCCGGAGCGGCCGCTCTACTGGCAGTGGAACCGTTACCGGCCGGAGAAATACTGTAACAGTGCGGTCCGCAGGGGGAATCTGAAATTCATCCATCCGCCGGTGGCATCCTATCTGGAACTGCCTCAGTGGGAATATGACATCGACGAGGATATCAAGTACCATCCGGAAAAATATCAGGCCGTCATCGAACGGCCGATACCAGACCGCGCGCTGCCAGCGGTCATACAGGGGGAACTCTACGACCTGTCGGCGGACCGGAAAGAAGAGGAGAATCTCGTTGCAAGGCATCCCCAGCAGGCGGAGGAGATGAGGCATTCCCTGTATGCCTGGTTTGAAGACGTGGCTGGCGGCCAATAATAGAATAGGGAAAAGATTGGATGTAAGTCAGTAATCGACATACATCCTTTTTTTCGCGGGGGGACTGCCGTAAAGTGCCAGTCCCATTTCCTATGAAATATTAAGAAATATTAAGATTACCCAATAACCTATAAGAGAACGGCGAAATTTGCTATAATATGTGATGGTCTTACAAGTTAGGAGCTGCTATATGGTAAGGAAAACTACGGGGTATTCCAAACAGCTGGTGCCGACATATGCGATTATACCCCTGATCAGTTGTGTTATTGTAAATTGTCTGGTTTATTTTGGATTGGCGGGATTCGCTTCCGGCTGGAAGCATTATGACTTTACAACTGCGTTTGACCGGCTGGTTCCGGTCGTGCCATGGTTTGTTAGTATATATTTAGGCTGTTATCTGTTTTGGATTGTGAATTACATAATGATTGCGAGAATCAGTAAAGAGCACTGTATGCGGTTTGTGACGGCAGATATGATATCGCGGTTGGTCTGTGGTGTTTTTTACCTTCTGATACCTACTACGAATGTAAGACCGGTGTTGGAAGGAAGCGGCATGTGGACAGAGCTGCTGCGAATGATCTATCAGATCGACCAAGCTACGAATCTGTTTCCGTCGATTCACTGTCTGGTCAGCTGGTTCTGCTTTATCGGCATCCGGGGGCAGAAGTCTATTCCCCGGGCATACCGGATATTCTCCTGTGTGTTCGCCGTACTGGTCTTTGTCTCCACCCAGGTGACGAAGCAGCACTATATCATTGACGTGATTGGTGGAATGGTCATAGCGGAAGCGGCTTATTATCTGACACACCACACGCAGTTTTACCGATCTGTAGAAAGATGGATGGATCGGATTACCGGACTGTTGTTTGGCAAAAAGGCTTTGGACAGTGGAAAAGAGAGTTTACGTTGAAGGGAAAAAAGAAAAATATACTGAATCTGCTGTTTTTGGCAGCGGTATTCGGACTTACGATATATGGAGTGTTTAAAGGTGAAGATCTGCATGCGGTTTTACATGCATTGACGAAGGTGAAACTTTGGTATCTGCTGTTCGGGATGATATTTGTAATCTTCTTTATCTGGGGAGAATCGATCATCATCCATTATATGCTGGGGACGCTTTCCATCCGTACGAGGAAGAGAACCTGCTTTCTGTATTCCTGCGTGGGATTTTTCTTCAGCTGCATCACACCGTCGGCCAGCGGCGGGCAGCCGGCGCAGATCTATTATATGAAGAAAAATGAAATTCCGATATCCGTCTCTACGCTGGTACTGATGGTGGTCACCATCACGTATAAATCGATCCTTGTTTTTACCGGGCTCTTTCTGGTCATATTCCAGCGCGGATTCGTGAACCGGTATCTGACCGGTATTCTCCCTGTATTTTATCTGGGGGTTGTACTGAATGTGTTTTGCTGCGCCATTATGCTGGTGCTGGTGTTTCATCCGGTGCTGGCAAAGAATATCATGCAGGGCTGCCTGAAGCTGCTGGTCAGGATGCACATTCTCAAGGACAAACCGGAGCGGGCCCGTAGGCTCACGGATTCCATGGAGCAGTATACGGCAACGGCAGCATATTTCAAAAAGAACAAGAAAGTGATTGTCAATGTCACACTGATTACTTTTGTACAGCGCTTTGCCCTGTTTTTTGTCACCTATCTGGTCTACCGGGCGTTCGGACTCAGCGGTACCAGTATCTATGATGTGATGATGCTGCAGGCGGCTATCTCTGTAGCAGTGGATATGCTTCCGCTGCCGGGAGGGATGGGGATCAGCGAAAAGCTGTTTTTGATGATATTCCCTCCGGTGTTCGGCACGGCATTGCTGCTGCCGGGTATGATCCTAAGCAGAGGGCTGGCCTACTACAGCCAGCTGCTGTTCAGCGCTGCCATGACGGTAGTGGCACATTTTGTAATCGGTAAACCAAAACCCGAACGGGTATTGTTTGAACAACAAAGTAGAGGAAAAAGCATATGATAGGATTTTATAATCACTCAGTTATCTTAACTTATATAAGTCTGGCATCTTCCGTATTCGGGATGACACAGGCGATCCATGGAAGGTTTAAAACTGCCATTTTCTGCCTGGCGCTGTCGGGGTTCTGTGATATGTTCGACGGTAAGATCGCCCGAGCCATGAAGAACCGGTCCGAAGACGCGAAAGCGTTTGGAATCCAGATCGATTCCCTGTGTGACATGGTCTGTTTCGGCGCATTTCCGGCGCTGATCTGTTATCTGCTGGGTGTGCGGGGGATACTGGGAATAGCGGTTATCGTGCTGTATTGTACGGCTTCGGTCATCCGGCTGGGTTATTTTAATGTGATGGAATCCAAGAATGCGCTGGTATCGGAGGACGGAGAAAAGTTTTACAGGGGGCTTCCGATCACTTCCATGGCAGTGGCCCTGCCTCTGGTGTTCATGGTACAGTTCTTTGTGCCAAATTTTGTATTCCGGATCCTGCTGCATGTTATTCTGCTTCTCGTTGGTATCCTGTTTGTGGTGGATTTTAAATTAAAGAAGCCGAAGAATTCAACGCTTGCGATTCTGGTGCTTGTGGTCGCCGCAGCGCTGCTGGTCATGCTGATCTTTACCAGGTATCCGATCCGGTTCCGGGGAGGACTGCTGAATGGGGCCATACTCAAAGGAGGAGTCCATTGAAATATTTTGACAGAGAGGGCCGCCTGACAGAGAAATCGTCCGGGCAGGACCGGCTGCTAAAAGCTCTCTATACCCACGCAGCAGGCCGGCTGCTGTTAAAGCCTCTGATTCGTCCCGCCGTATCCAAAGCGGGAGGATGGCTGTTAAATTCCCGTGTATCCGCATTGCTGGTGAAGCCGTTCGTCCGGTGGAACCGGATCGATCTGAGCCAGTGTGAACGGAAAACATTTCAGTCTTTTAATGATTTCTTCACCAGGAGATTACAGGTGGCAGCCAGACCCATCGCGGAGGGGGAGCAGGTGCTGATCAGTCCCTGTGACGGGAAACTCAGTGTATGGCCTATTAAGGATGACCGGAGTTTTCAGATCAAGAATACCTGGTATACGCTAAACGAACTGCTTCGGTCGGGGAGCCTGGCCAAACGTTATGAAGGGGGCTTTGCCTGTGTGTTTCGCCTGACGGTGGATGATTACCACCGGTACTGTTATATGGCGGATGGATTAAAATCAGCAAACCGGAAGATTCCGGGGATGTTTCACACGGTGAATCCCATTGCCAATGACTGCTATCCAATCTATAAGGAAAACACCAGAGAGTACTGTGTGTTAAAGACGAAGGATTTCGGCAGCTTATTGATCATGGAGGTCGGCGCGCTGATGGTCGGCCGGATCACGAATCATCAGCCCCGGAAAACTTTTGTGAGTAAGGGACAGGAGAAAGGCCGGTTTGAGTTCGGCGGTTCCACGATCGTGGTACTGCTTCCCGCTGGCCGTGTCCGGCCGGATCAGGATTTGATCGACAATACCCGCGCCGGCGGCGAGACCATAGTGAAGATGGGGGAGCGCATCGGCGTAGCTGACACCTCAAATACAGACCATAAGCGTTCATAACTGAAATAGAAAAGGCAAGTGATCGGACTTTCGTGCCGTCATCCTGCCTTTTCTTAATTTCTTTGGATCAAATGGCTGCTTATTCCGCAAAACGGCTGTTTACCACATCCCAGTTAATCAGACCAAACCAGGCGTCTGCATAGTCGGCCCGAAGGTTCTGGTATTTCAGATAATAAGCATGTTCCCAGACATCTACCAGGAGCAGCGGACAGTAACCGTTAGTAAGCGGGCTGTCCTGATTCGGAAGATTGATGACCAGCAGATGCTGGTTTTCGTCTTTTACCAGCCATGCATAACCGGAACCGAACTGTCCCAGCGCGGCGGTTTTCATCTCACTTTTCCAGTGGTCCACGGAGCCGTACTGAGATTCGATTGCGGAACGGATGGCTCCGGAAGGTTCATTCTTTCCCGGCTTCATCGAATCGAAATACAGTGCGTGATTATGAACGCCTCCGCCGTTATTCCGGACAGGTTTCTGCAGATCCTCCGGGAGTTCATCCAGGCGGGACAGTAACATGGGAAGTGTCCAGTCATGATACTCCGGATGGTTTTCCAGAGCCTTGTTAAGGTTATCCACATAGGTTTTGAAATGCTTGTCATGATGAAAATGCAGCGTCTCCATATCGATAGCCGGTTCCAAGGCATCATAAGTATACGGAAGCGGCGGCAGAGTAAAAGGATAATGTTGTTGGTTCATAGGGCCCTCCTTCTTTTTTGGGTTTTCTTTGGAATTTACGCAGTTATTATATGCGGTAATTGGAAAAATCATACAACATTAATATTTTAGAGGAAAAAGCCAATTACATACATTTCCTACAAAGCGGTTGCTCCAGCCATCTATATATGTTAAAATCCCGTTTTCGACACTTGAAAAAGAGAAAAGAGAAGAAAACCCGCATAAACACTGGGGATTCTTCTCTTTTTTTGATTATGAAATGTTGTATGGTATTCTTATTTCGAAATTATTTTTA
>NZ_JAWDIY010000042.1:0-41264 GCF_032380655.1 Diplocloster hominis
GCTTGCGAAACTCTCCGCCTACGGCGGGCCGCGTAAGCGGCATCTTCCTTTCCGCCGTAGTGCGATCCCCGCGGAGCGTTTTTTATTTCATAGGAGCACTTTCCTATGAAATAAAAAAATATACCTTCCTGTCCAGAAGGTATAATAAGATGTAAATCATATTTCAGGCCAGCCAGTCATAACGGGCCCTCTACTTTCTGCCTAATTCATACGGCGTCACCTGATATACGTAGTAATTGAGCCAGTTCGTATACAGGTTATTGGCATGGGAACGCCACTGGAGCTCCGGCCGGATCGTCTCATCATCATTGATATAATAATTCTGCGGTTTGTCGATGTCTAATCCTTTCGCCCGGTCTCTCATATATTCATTGTGAAGCGTAACCCGGTCATACTCCGGATGTCCCATCACAAAAATCTGGCTTCCGTCCTCGTCCATAGCCAGGAACACTCCGGCATCCGCGGATTCTGCCAGAATCAGGATCTTCCCGGTAGCCAGCAGATCTTCCCGGTAAACGGTCGTATGCCTGGAATGAGGCGCCAGAAAAACATCGTCGAACCCGCGCACCAATGGAACTTTCCGGTTGGATACCCGGTGTTTGAATACACCGAAGATTTTTTTCGGTGTCTCATGCTTGTGTATTCCATAGTGATAATAGAGAGCCGCCTGGGCTCCCCAGCACAAATTCATCGTGGAGGTCACATGTGTCTTGGACCACTCCATGATTTCTTTTAATTCTTCCCAGTAATCCACCTCTTCGAAATCCAGCAGCTCAACCGGTGCTCCTGTGATGATCAGTCCGTCAAATGTCCTGTCCTTTACTTCGTCAAACGTAACATAAAATTTATTAATATGACTGGTGGGCGTATTTTTGGATTCATGGCTGGATACGGTCATGAAAGTCACATCCACCTGCAGCGGAGTATTGGACAGGGAACGCAGCAACTGCAGTTCCGTGTCCTGCTTCACAGGCATCAGGTTTAATATACCGATTTCCAGGGGGCGGATATCCTGATGCAGCGCACGATTCTCATCCATCACGAATATATTCTCCCTTTCCAGAATTTCCTTGGCCGGCAATTCCCCTTTTACTTTGATTGGCATATATATCTCCTTCTTTGTAGTCAGATAGTTTACTATGCAACTAATCCAGATTATCATCTATGTTTTATTATATCAAGTTATATGAGGTTTTAAAAGTTTAGAATTTTATTCTATATGTCCGTCCTGCGCGGACAATCCCAAAATCAGCCCGCGATCAGTCCGAACTTCTTCAACCCATTGTAGATCCCCTGCTCCTGTATGGGATCTGTACGGTACCTGGCCCTCTTAAGCACATCCGGATACGCGTTCCCCATAGCAATCCCATATTCCACATATTCCAGCATTTCCAGATCATTATTGCTGTCACCAAACGCATACGTATCGCAGCGTTCCATCTGCAGATGCTTGAGCAGTTTTTGTATGCCCGTGGCTTTATTATGCCCCACCGGTACCATTTCTACAAACGGAGAATGATTATGGCAGACAAGCTGGTATTCCCTGGCAAGCATATGTTCCACAGACTCCCAGTGGTCCTGCGGCTGCCGTATGGCAATCAGTTTATTATACTCGGTATGATCTTTTTCAATGGGCCGGAGAACCGGCTGAAAGGCTCCTCCCAGTTGTTCCCCTAATCTGCGGTACTCTGCACTTGAATCTGCCGCATTATAATACAGGTACCGGGGGCCTTCCAGAAAATATTTCGCACCGGCCTGGTCCAGCAGCGCCGTGAGCCGCTCCAGCTGATCCGGTTCCGCGATTTTGTTAAAGATCACTTCCCCTTCATATTCGACATAGGTGCCCGCGCCGCAGATCATCCCCTCGAACGGGAGATCGGTAATCTCATCAAACACGGCCGCCCTGGTGCGCCCGGTACAGATCACCGGAATATGCCCGTTTTTCCTGAGCAGTTTAATACCCCTGCGGGTACTTTCCGGTATACCCACCTCCGAATTATACAGCGTGTTATCGATATCAAAAAATATAATCTTGCGGTCCATAGTTCCCTCCATTAAATACTCCATCCGCTTCGCGGCTACATCAGCGGCGCAAAAAGCCTCAGAATCCGGGCCGCCAGACGGGTCCTCCCTTTTAACTTCTTCCATTCGTCCGCGTGGATCTCCCTGCATTTTTTCAAAGTTTCCTGGAAATCCCGTTCCACCTCCCCGACCACGCTGTTCTGATAGAAGAAACAGCCGCATTCGAAATGCAGGTACAGGCTCCGGTAATCCAGATTGATGGTGCCCACGGTACAGGCCTCGTCGTCCGATACGAATACCTTGGCATGGACAAAACCGGGGGTATATTCATAGATCTTCACACCGGCCGTCAGCAGCTCCTTATAATAGGATTTGGCCAGAATAAACGCATACGGCTTGTCCGGAATCCCGGGCATGATAATCGCCACATCCACCCCTCTTTTGGCCGCGTAACAAAGAGTCTGTATCATATGATAATCCAGAATCAGATACGGGGTCATGATATGCACATATCGGGTAGCACGGTTCAGAATATCCACATACACCGTTTCCCCCATAGGCTCCTGATCCACCGGGCTGTCCCCATAGGGCATGACAAAGCCGTCCCCCGGCGCCGGGGTTTTAAAGGGTTCACAGGGAATGTACCGCTCAAAATCCTCTTTTTGAGTACCGGTGATATTCCACATCTGAAGGAACATCATGGTCATGCTCTTCACCGCATCTCCGCGGATCATCACGGCGGTATCTTTCCAGTGTCCGAACCGTTCTTTTGCATTTATATACTCATCCGCCAGATTGATCCCGCCGGTGAATCCGATTTCCCCGTCTATAACCAGTATTTTCCGGTGATCCCGGTTGTTATAATGGGTGGACAAGACCGGGCGGATGGGCGAGAACATTTTACACTGGATTCCATACTCCCGCAGCTGCTTCGGATAACTGTACGGAAGCAGCACGATGGAACACATGCCGTCGTAGAGCATCCGTACCTCCACGCCCTCCTGCACCTTGCGCTTTAAGATATCCAGCACCGTATCCCAGAAGATCCCTTCCTCCACGATAAAATATTCCAGAAAAATAAATTTCTCCGCCTCATTCAGCCTTTTCTTCAGCTCTTCGAACTTATCCTCCCCCAGGGGAAAATACGTTGCCTCCGTATTTTCATAGATCGGATAACCGCTGGTGGTCCCGGAATAGACAGCCAGCTTCTCAACCTGGGTATTTACCTCATTTAAATGCTGCCTTACCTGCGGATCCTGTTCCAGATACGGGCGGGTTTCCGTCAGCATCTGGGTATGCCTTAAGTTCATCAGCTTCGGTGTCCATTGGGTGTGCACAAACAGATAGAGAAGGCCGCCGAATATCGGAATGATCACAATCGGGACCATCCAGACCAGTTTAAAATCAGGCTCACTGGTTGAATTTACGATAAATACCACGACAAACAGGGAGATCAGGACAAAGACCCCATACACCCATACCATATAGTCTTCCAGTGCCAGAACACAATAAACCAGAAGGGCTACCTGCACGATCAACAGCAGAATCACCATAAGGCTTCTGCCGTAGATCACACCAAACACCTTTTTCTTGCTCCTCTTCATCCGCGATTCAGTCATCACTTCTCCTCCTTCGTACCCTGTCAGTATCTCATTGGAGCAGAGCCAGGAACTCTTCCTCCGATATAACCGGCACATTCAGCTCCCTGGCCTTTTTATTTTTCGAAGACCCAGACGCGGTATCATTGTTGATCAGATAGCTCGTCTTGGATGTTACGGTGCCGGTCACTTTCCCGCCCTTCGCCTCAATCAGCTCTTTTAATTCCGCCCGGTTGGCGAAGTGCTCCACGCTTCCGGTAATGACGAATACCCGCCCCTCCAGAACCTGTTCCTCATCCCCCGTATTCTCTTTTTCGATATGCAGTTCTTTCAGCAAATGATCGAACCGGCGGCTGTTTTCCTCATCCGCGAAATAATCCACAAAGCTTTGGGCGATCACAGGGCCGATCCCATTGATCCCGCTTAACTCTTCCGCAGTCGCCTGCCTCATTTTCTCTGCGTCATATTGATATTCCCGGCAGATCATTTTCGCGTTGGCCAGCCCGATGTTGGAGATGCCCAAACTGTAAATAACCCGCGGAAGTGTGGTATTTCTGGCATTTTCGATGCTCGTCATCAGGTTCTCATAGGATTTTTCCCCGAAACCCTCCATCTCCACGATCTCATCCCTGTAATCCGACAGATGGAACAGATCCGCAAACTCGTGAATATACCCGCGCCCGATCATTTTCTCCAGCGTCATCTCCGACAGGCCGTCTATATTCAGCGCGTCCCTGCTGACAAACAGGGTGAATGCCTTCAGACGCTTCGCCTCGCATTTGGGATTCACACAGTAAAGCGATTCCACCTCATTCACCTGGCGGATCTGTGTCGGCCCGCCGCATACGGGACAGACCTTTGGGATATCACTTACCCCGCTCCGGGTCAGATTTTCCGCGATCTGGGGAATAATCATATTCGCCTTATACACTTCAATCGTATCGCCCACCCCCAGCTGCAGTGCTTTCATGATACTGATATTATGCACGCTGGCCCGGCTGACCGATGTCCCCTCCAGCTCCACAGGCTCAAAGATCGCCACCGGATTGATCAGACCCGTCCGGGAAGGGCTCCACTCTATCTGCGTAAGCCTGGTCTCCCGTATTTCGTCGGCCCATTTGAATGCCATGGCACTCCGGGGAAATTTGGACGTATTTCCCAGAGACAGACCGTATTCAATATCATCCAGGAGCAGAACCAGCCCATCCGACGGAAAATCATTGTCGCTGATCCTCCCGGCAAAAGAGGCTACGACCTCCTTCAAATTCCCCCCATCAACCATCACATGCTCCACCACATCAAATCCCTGTCCCATCAGCCAGTCAAACTGCTTCATCCGAGAATTTTCAAAATCAACCCCGTCTGCCTTGACGAGAGCAAACGCCATAAAATGCACATTCCTCTTTGCTGTAATCTCATTATTCAACTGCCTTACGGAACCGCTGCACAGATTCCGGGGGTTTTTATATTTCGCGTCCACATCCTCGATCTCATCATTGATCCGGTTAAAATCCGAATAGGTAATCACCGCCTCGCCTCTTAGGATCAGTTCCCCTTTATAGCTGATATTCAGCGGTACATTTTTAAAGACACGGGCGTTATTCGTGATCACCTCGCCCACTTCACCGTTTCCCCGGGTGACCGCCTTCACCAGCGTTCCCTCCCGGTAAGTCAGTACGATCGTAAGCCCGTCCAGCTTCCAGGACAGTACCGCCTGCTGATCCTTCAGCCACTCCTGCAGCTCATCCACGCTCTTCGTCTTATCCAGCGAAAGCATAGGCGACTCATGCTGCTCTTTGGGCAGTTCACTGACCGCCTCATAACCCACATGAACCGTAGGGCTCGACGCTAAGACCACCCCTGTATCTTTTTCCATCTGCACCAGTTCATCATACAGCTTATCATACTCAAAATTGCTCATGATCTCCCGGTCTTCCTGATAATAAGCTCTTCCTGCCCGGTTCAGCAGCTCGACAAGTTCCCTCATTCTCCCTATCTGTTCAGCCATTCGTTCTCTCCTCAATCACTGTCGTATTCGATGAATCTCTGATCAATTCCTGCAGCGTCCGCCACTCCTGCGGCGTCACCCTGCGGTAAGCGCCGGGCTTCAGATTCCCCAGCCGTATATTCATAATCCGCACCCTGGTCAAAGCCGCCACCCGGTATCCCAGATACTCGCACATCCGCCGGATCTGCCGGTTCAGTCCCTGCGTCAGCACAATCCGGAACCGATACTTATCCAGCTTCTGAACCTCACATTTTCTCGTCACCGTATCCAGTATCGGGATTCCGCCGGCCATAGCCCGGACAAATTCCTCCGTAACCTCCCGATTTACCGTCACCACGTATTCCTTCTCATGACGGTTCCCCGACCGCATGATTTTATTCACGATCTCCCCATTATTCGTCATCAGCAGCAGCCCCTCCGAATCCTTATCCAGCCTTCCCACCGGATAGATCCTCTTCGGATAATGCAGATAATCTATAATATTATTCTTTTCCCTTTTTTCCGCCGTACATACAATCCCCCGTGGTTTATTTACCGCCAGAAGGATCATTTCCTCCTCCTTGCAAACCGGCCTGCCGTCCACCAGAATCTTCTGATCCTCCCTCACCTTCATCCCGGTAACCGCCAGCGCCCCATCCACCGTCACCTTCCCAGCCTCAATCAGCCGGTCTGCCTCTCTCCTGGAACAGACCCCAGCCTCACTCAGGTACTTATTCAGCCTAACTTCCTCCATACCGTTCCCTCCAAAATCCATAAGACAATCAACATATCCAAACCCAATCAAAACTGAACTATACACCAATATACGAAACGGACATAACGAAATGGACATAACGAAATGGACATGTCCCAAACCGGAATGGACATGTCCCAAACCAGAATGGACATGTCCCTTTTCTCCATTTACAGATAAACGCTTTCCTTCTCTTTCTCATCCTCAAAGCAGATACGTTCCAGTTTTTCCATCAGCATCTTTCTATGCACGAACCCTCTGATCAGAAGTCCCCCCATCCCAACGCAAAACAATACCATGCTCAAAACACCGGGATAAGAAACCTCCAGCAGCCCGAACACCCAGAACCCTGCCCCTGCCATCAATCCCATAGACAAAAAGATCAATAAAACCCCTCTGACAATAATCCCTTTCCCCTGAACTTTTACAAAATACGCCTCCCATTTCGCCCGATCCATATGCCCCAGCTTCTTTTTCAGCAAGAAAGCCAGCAGAATCAACCCCACAGCCAGCGCCTTCGCAATATTCATCAATATCAAACAGGTAATCAAAACAACACCCAGTCTCAGCATCCTTCACACTCCTATGTAAAAACTCCGCCAGAGCCAAAGCAGGGTCTGAAGCATTCAAAAATCCGGAGGCCGGCCGGCAGTTCCGGATTCCAGCCGCGCCCGCTGGAGAAGATCTCTTGTGTTTGCAAAAGCATGGCCGAATAGTGGAGGGAGACTCAAGGGAGAATGGCGGCCCTCTGCCGACATTCTCCCTGCTTTCAGAGGCTCACGGAACTGCTCATGAGGTTGCTTTTTCAAACACAAGAGATCTTCTCCGGCGGGCGCGGCTGGAATCCGGAACTGCCGGCCGGCCTCCGGATTTTTGAATGCTTCAGACCCGGCCCCCTCGCTCCGGCCCCCTCGCTCCGGCCCCCTCGCTCCGGCCCCCCGGCTCAGTCCCAAAGGCCCCTACAACAGCTTATGAATATCGTTAAACATCACGAACAGCATCAAAGCCAGCAGAAGAATCAGCCCGGTAAAATGCACCATTCCTTCTTTCTCAGGATCAATCGGTTTCCCACGGATCGCCTCGATCACCAGGAACACCAGCCGCCCGCCGTCCAGCGCCGGAATCGGCAGCAGGTTCATCACTCCCAGGTTGGCCGACAGCAGGATCAGCCAGTTCAGCATGGTCAGCCACACATCCTTGGCGGTACCGCCCACCTCCTGCACCTGTTCATAGGACTCTCCCACGACATTGACGATGCCCACAGGCCCGGACAGATCATTGATACCCACCTGACCGGTGAAGAGCATTTTCAGGCTCTGGAACGTGGCCTTGATCCAGTATTCCACTTCATAATAACTGTACTGCAGCGTCTGCAGCGCGTTGCCCTTCACCCGCGGCCCCGGACCTCTGACACCCAGCAGATACCGTCCTTCTGTCTCGTTGAACTTGGGCGTCAACAGGGTCGTATATTCCTTGCCGTCTCTCTCATAGACCACTTCGACCGGTTCGCCGCTCTGATTGAACTGCATATAGTTATTAAATTCCCGATATACATGTACGGAACTCCCGTCTACTTTCTTAATGATGTCCCCGGCCTGTATCCCTGCTTCCGCCATGGGATAGTCCGGAATCACCTCATATACGGACGGCTTGTCAAAGCCGATATTTCCTATAATAATCACTGCGCCGATAAAGGCCAGGATAAAGTTAAAAATCGGACCTGCCGCAACCACAGACATCCTGGCCCAGACAGATTTGGCTCCGAAGGATCTCTCATCCTCCACCAGACCGTCTTCCCCCAGCATAACACAGGCTCCGCCGAACGGGAGAAGCTTCAGGGAATATTTCGTCTCGCCTTTTTGTACGCCTACCAGAGTGGGCCCCAGGCCGAGGCAGAATTCCGTCACACAGATCCCGTTTTTCTTAGCCAGCAGAAAATGCCCGAATTCATGGAAGAGGATTAAGGCACTGAATATCAATATGGCTATCACTATTTTCAAAATCTACCACCTGCTTTCAATCCGGTCATAGACCGCTTGCTCTGTTTCCAAAATTTCATCTATAGTAGGTGATTGTATCACTTTTATATGATTCATGCAATCCCCGATGATATCCGGGATATCCAGGAACCGTATCCTTCGCTGTAAGAATTTGCTGACCGCCCGCTCGTTGGCCGCATTGTATACCGTAGGCATCAGACCGCCTTCCCGGGCCGCCCGGTATGCCAGTTTTAATCCGGTAAATGTCTCTGTATCCGGGTCCTCAAATGTAATCTGTCGAAGAGCCGCAAAATCCACCCGCTGTCCGCCCAGATACCGGCGTTCCGGATAGTATAGCGCGTACTGGATCGGCAGCTTCATGTCCGGCGTTCCAAGCTCCGCCATGACCGCTCCGTCCACATACTGTACCATGGAATGAATGATGCTCTGCGGGTGCACTACTACTTGTATTCTGTCCAGATCCACACCAAATAACCATTTCGCTTCCATAACTTCCAGCCCTTTATTTACCAGGGTGGCGGAATCGATGGTGATCTTCTGTCCCATGGACCAGTTCGGGTGCTTCAGCGCATCCTCCACCTGGATCTGTTCCAGCTCTCCCCTGTGTCTGCCGCGGAACGGACCGCCTGAAGCGGTCAGCAGTATTTTTTCAATGCGGGACGGATCTTCTCCGTTCAGGGACTGGAAAATCGCGCTGTGTTCGCTGTCCACAGGCAGAATCCGGACACCGTACTCTTCTGCCATAGGCATGATGATATGTCCCGCTGTGACCAGTGTCTCTTTGTTGGCCAGAGCAATGTCTTTTCCCGCGCGGATGGCTTCCATGGTCGGACGGATTCCGATCATTCCCACGATGGCGGTTACCAGGATCTCCGATTCCGGCATGGAGGCCAGCTTTAATAGTCCATCCATGCCGGACGCGATTTCCACTTCGCAGTCTTGGACACGAACGGCCAGGTCCTTTGCATGTTCTTCTGACCAGACCACCGCAAGCTTTGGCCGGAATTCACGGATCTGTGACTCCAGCAGGGTGATGTTCGAACCCGCTGAGATGCCTTCCACTTCCAGGTCTTTATTTTCACGGACAATGTCCAGAGTCTGGGTCCCGATAGAACCCGTGGAACCCAAAATCGCTATTTTTTTCATTGGTTATTTCCTCACTATAAAAAATAGTAGCACTCGAAATAGCCTCGCTGACTATTTCTCATGCATCGCACGTAAGTGCCTGAAATACAGGCACTAAGTGCTCATAGCTATAAAAACAGATAAACTAAATAGTATACTACCGGAGCTGTAAAAATGACGCTGTCAAACCGGTCCAGTATTCCACCGTGGCCCGGTATGAGCTTCCCGTAATCCTTCAGCCCAAAATTTCTCTTGATGGCCGAGGCCGCCAGGTCTCCCACCTGTGAGATCACCGCCCCGACCGCACAGGTAACGGTAATCACAGGCACCATATCCGCGGAGGCGTATCCGACCAGCACCATCACTTTCCCGAACAGAAAACCCAGAAGCGCAGCACCGGCGATTCCGCCGATTCCGCCCTCTATGGATTTCTTCGGGCTCAGTACGGGCGCCAGTTTATGTTTCCCGATCAGCATTCCCACGCAATAGGCACAGGTATCGCATCCCCAGGAGCAGATAAAGATCAGCCACACGATAAACAGGCCTTCCGGCATTCCCATCCTGGTTTTGTAAATGTAGGACAGCATGACCGCCACATAGACAACCCCAAAAAATGCGGTCATAACCTGTTCCGCCCGATATTTCGGATAGGTGAACACGTATACCATCATCAGTGCGATCAGGATGAGCAGCAGACACATCATCCCATATTCCTGCAGCATCATCTCCTCTTCCAGCTGGTGTTTCTGCATTTCCAGCCAGACAAGCCCATAATAGGCCACAACGCCAATGCCCGCAGTAATCATCAGCGGAGAACGAAAGGTCAGCTTCCCGACCTGGCATAATTCCTTAAGGCCGATCAGGGAGACCGCCGTCAGGGTAACCAACAGGACAGGCCCGCCGCTTATGATCGTGAAGAGGGCAATGATAACTAATACGATCGAGCTGCAAAGACGTGTAAAAAACATCTATTCTCCCCCCTTGACTCCGCCGTATCTCCGGTCTCTACTATTATACTTTTCGATAGCCTGCATTAATTCCTCTTTTGTGAAATCAGGCCAGGCTGTATCGGTAAAATAAAACTCCGTATAAGCCAATTGCCACAATAAAAAGTTGGACAGCCGCTGTTCTCCGCTTGTCCGGATCAGCAGATCCGGATCTGGTATGCCGGCCGTGTCCAGGTAAGATCCGAACAGCTCCTGATCGATGTCTTCTGTGCGTATCTTCTGCTTCTGCACATCCTCCGCTATCTTCCTGGCTGCCCGCGCCAATTCATCCCTGCTTCCATAATTGATCGCGATGGTAAAGTTCAGGCCATCGTTATCTTTGGAGGCTTCCTGGAGCTCAAAGATCCTGCTGCGGATATCGTCATCCAGCTTGCCAAGCTCCCCGATGACCCGGACCTTCATCCGGTTCTTCTCCGCTGTCTTCAGACAGGTCTTCATGTAATTGCGCAGGAGCTTCATCAGTGCATCCACCTCATCCTTGGGCCTGGCCCAGTTCTCAGTGGAAAACGCATAGACCGTCAGATATTTGATTCCCATCTTATAGGCGTCCTCGCAGATCCGCTCCACGTTCTTGCTGCCCTGGGCATGTCCATAGTTCCTGGGCATCCCGCGTTTCTTCGCCCAGCGCCCGTTTCCATCTAATATTATCGCCACATGCTGCGGAATATTCATTGATTTCCTCCTGTAAATGGGCGGCCCAAAAGACCGCCCACTTCTTATCTTATACCGTCAAAATCTCTTTGGATTTATCCTCAATCGATTTGTCCACCGTCTTGATAAACTTATCCGTCAGCTTCTGCATCTCATTTTCCAGATCCTTCAGATCATCCTCTGTGAGCTCACCGGCCTTGTTCTGTTTCTTTAACACCTCATTGGCATCCCGGCGGATATTGCGGATCGCCACTTTCGCGGCTTCCCCTTTTTTCTTGACATCCTTAACCAGTTCTTTTCTCCGCTCCTCCGTCAGATCGGGGAACACCAGACGGATCATCTTCCCGTCGTTGGTCGGGTTCAGCCCCAGATCCGAAGTAAGGATCGCTCGCTCGATGGCTTTTACCATACTGCCTTCCCAGGGCTGAATCTGAATCATGCGCGCCTCAGGAACTGTGACATTCGCCACCTGCTGAATCGGTGTGGGTGTTCCGTAATAGTCTACCCGGAGTTTGTCCAGAACATGCGGATTCGCCCGGCCTGCACGGATACTCCCGAACTCTCCCAGCAGATTCTCATGGGTTTTTTCCATCTTATACTCATATTTTTCTAATCTTTCATCCATGATATAGTCCTCCTTTATTCGCCTTGTTTATTCGCCTTTTTGTTACACTTCAATTTTAAACTGTCACTCTGGTACCGGTAAAGTCGCCTTTCACCGTATTCACAATACTATTTTCCTGATTCAGCCCAAACACCAGCATAGGCATTTTATTTTCCATACACATGATGGATGCGGTCATATCCACGACAGCCAGCTTCTTATCGATAACCTCCTGGATACTCACCTCGTCGTATTTCTTCGCATTGGGATTGGACTTGGGATCATCATCATAGACACCGTCCACCGCCTTCGCCAGAAGTATAACATCCGCCCCGATCTCTACCGCCCGCAGCACGGTTGCCGTATCTGTGGAGAAATAAGGATGTCCCGTTCCCCCAGCAAAAAAAATAACGAAATTATGGTTAAAATATTTTCCAACCCGCTCATGGGAATACAGCTTCGAAAACCCGCCGCATTCAAACGGGGTCAACACCTGTGTCATCATGCCTGCAGACTGGAAAATCTCGGAAACATAGATGCAGTTCATAAGCGTCGCCAGCATACCGATCTGATCCGCCTTCTCCCGGTTAATGTTCTCGCTGCTTCTGCCCCTCCAGAAATTCCCACCACCGATGACAATTCCCACCTGAATTCCCTCATCTACCAGAACTTTGACCTGCCTGGCCACCTTCATGACCGTAGCTTCGTCAAATCCCGTTTTCTTATCTCCGGCCAATGCTTCTCCGCTGAGTTTTAACAAAATCCGCTTCATACAAGCACTCCTTGTTCCTCTTTTTCCACCATTTTAACACACTTTCCGAGAAACGCCAATATAAAGTTGGAGTTCCCATAAAGTCGCTCACCTAAAATAAAAATGGACTCACCAAAGCAGGGAAGAGAGGAACGCGGCGGGGCCTTGGAACCGGGCGGAGCTTCTCGTGGGGCCAAATCACTTGAGACCGGGCCTTAGAACGGCTTACGCAGAAGGCGGGAGAACCTCGCAGGGCCTGGAACACTGTCCGAGCCCGCCCTTTGGCGAGTTTGTTCCGGGCCCTGCCAATAAGAGGTTCTCCCGTCTTCGTAGTTAGCCGTTCTTAGGTCCGGCCGAAGTGATTTGGCCCCACGAGAAGCTCCGCCCGGTTCCAAGGCCCCGCCGCGTTCCTCTCTTCCCGGCCCTTAGTAATAATATCTTAATTTAGTTTTAGGACAGCCCCTTCTATTCCAACTCAAACGCTCCCGTATACAGCTGATAATATTTCCCACGTTCCCCGATCAGTTTCTCATGGCTGCCCCGCTCTATAATCCGTCCGGCTTCCAGGACCATGATGACATCGGAGTTCTGGACCGTGGAGAGGCGGTGGGCTATCACAAATACGGTGCGTCCTTTCATCAGACTGTCCATGCCTCTCTGGACGATGGCTTCGGTTCTGGTGTCGATGGAGGACGTAGCCTCATCCAGGATCATGACCGGCGGGTCTGCAACGGCAGCCCGGGCAATGGAGATCAACTGTCGCTGGCCCTGGGAGAGGTTGCCTCCGTTTCCGGTGATTACCGTATCGTAGCCATTGGGCAGCCTTCGGATGAACTCGTCGGCATTGGACAGGCGCGCTGCCTCGAATACTTCCTCATCGGTGGCATCCCGCTTGCCGTAGCGGATATTTTCCAGAATGGTACCGGTGAAGAGGTTGGTGTCCTGCAGGACGATACCGAGGGAACGGCGCAGGTCCTCTTTCCTGATCTTGTTAATGTTGATGTCGTCATAGCGGATCTTGCCGTCGGCCAGATCGTAGAAGCGGTTAATCAGGTTGGTGATCGTCGTCTTACCGGCACCGGTGGCGCCCACAAAGGCTACCTTCTGGCCCGGTTCTGCGTACAGGGTGATGTCATGGAGCACGATCTTGTCGGGAGTGTAGCCGAAGTCCACATCGAAGAAGCGTACCTCGCCTTTTAACTCCGTGTAAGTGATGCTTCCGTCCCCGTGAGGATGTTTCCAGGCCCACAGGCCGGTCCGTTCTTTGGTCTGCGTCAGCTGGCCGTTCTCGTCATGTTTTGCATTTACAAGCGTCACATAGCCCTCATCCACCTCGGGCTCCTCATCCATCATTTTGAAAATACGTTCCGCACCTGCCAGAGCCATGATTACCATGTTTAACTGGTTGGATACCTGGCTGATGGGGTTCATGAAGCTTTTGCTAAGCTGAAGAAAGGAAGCGATGGCTCCCAGGGTCAGGCCGCCCACCCCGGCCACCGCCATGGTTCCGCCCGCAATGGCTAACAGGACATATTGCAGGTTGCCCAGATTCCCCATGATGGGCATCAAAATATTAGCAAAGGTGTTGGCTTCTGAGGCGTCGTGGCAGAGCTTCTCATTTTTTTCATCGAAATGCCGGATGGCCTTTTCTTCGTGGCAGAAAACTTTGATTACCTTCTGGCCGTTGATCATTTCCTCAATGTATCCGTTCAGGTCACCGAGAGCCCGCTGCTGCCTTACAAAAAAGTAGCCGCTTTTGCCTGCGATCTTTCGGGTCACGTTCAGCATGAGTGCAACGAACAGGAGCACGAACAGCGTCAGCTGCCAGCTGGTGGCCACCATGGCGCAGAATACCGCCAGAATGGTAATGACCGATGAGAACATCTGGGGAATGCTCTGGGAGATCATCTGCCTTAAGGTATCCGTGTCATTGGTGTAGTGGCTCATGATGTCCCCATGGGTATGGGTGTCAAAGTAGCGGATGGGAAGGGTCTGCATGTGGGCAAACATCTCATCCCTGATATTTTTCAGGACTCCCTGGGCGATGGCCACCATCAGCCGGTTGTAGAGAAGCGTGGCGATCACACCGCTTAGGTAGATACAGGCCATGACCGCCAGGGATCTGAACAGGGCGGTAAATACCGGTGATGCTTCCACCAGAAGAGGAGTGATATAGTCGTCGATCAGTGTCTCCAGGTACAGTGAGCTGGCCACACTTGTCAGAGCGCTCAGCACGATACAGATCAAAACCAGACCGAAGCGCAGCTTATACTGCCCCAGATAGGAGAGCAGCCTTTTTACCGCCTGCGGATTGATATCCTGCATTCCTTTCATTCCTTTTCTATTTCTATTGTCACTCATCCTGACCGCCTCCTTTCACCTGGGATTCATAAACTTCCCGGTAAATGTCATTGCCTGCTAAAAGTTCCTCATGGTTACCCACCGCCTGAATCCGGCCCCGGTCCATCACTATGATTTTGTCTGCATCCTGTATCGAGGAGACACGCTGGGCGATAATGAATTTGGTGGTATCCGGGATCTCTTCCCGGAACGCTTTGCGGATCTGCGCATCCGTTTTCGTATCCACGGCGCTGGTAGAGTCATCCAGAATCAGGATCTTTGGTTTCTTTAACAGCGCGCGGGCGATACACAACCGCTGTTTCTGTCCGCCGGATACATTGCTTCCCCCCTGTTCGATGTAGGTGTCGTAGCCATCCGGGAAGGAGCGCACGAACTCATCGGCCTGCGCCAGCTGGCAGGCATGGATCATCTCTTCGTCTGTGGCCTGCTCATTGCCCCATCGCAGATTCTCCTTGATGGTGCCGGAGAAGAGCACATTTTTCTGGAGCACCATGGCCACCTGGTTTCTGAGACTCTCGATGTCGTAATCGCGCACATCGATCCCGCCCACTCTGACCCGTCCCACGGTGGCGTCATAGAGGCGGGGGATCAACTGGACCAGCGACGTTTTGGATGCTCCGGTCCTGCCGATGATCCCGACGGTCTCACCGCTTTTGATATGCAGGTCCACGCCGCTAAGACACAGTTTCTCCGCGTCTTTGGTATAACTGAAATCTACCTGTTCAAAATCTACAGAACCATTGGGGACTTCTGTTATGGGCTGTTCTTTGTTTTTCAGATCACTGATCTCGGTCTTGATCTCCACGATACGCTCTGCCGAAGCCCGGGCCATCGTAATCATAACGAACACCATGGAGAGCATCATCAGACTCATCAGTATCTGCATCGTGTAGGTGATCAGGCTCATCAGCTGCCCTGTGGACATACCGTTTACCGGATCTCCCCCGGTCAGCACGATGGTTCTGGCGCCGAACCAGGAGATCAGTATCATACAGGCATAGACACAGAACTGCATCAGCGGCATGTTAAAGGCCAGAAGCTTTTCCGCTTTGGTGAAGTCCTTATAGATGGAACCCGATATCTTTCCGAACTTTTCTACTTCATAGTCCTCAGAGACATAGGACTTCACTACCCGGATCCCGTGCAGATCCTCCTGCACCACATTGTTCAGGGCGTCGTAGGTACGAAAGACCCGTTCAAAGACCGGATGGGCTTTTGTCATGATAAAATACAGACCGATCCCCAGGACCGGCACCACACCAAAAAATATCATGGCCAGCCGGCTGTTGATCCCGAATGCCATGATCATCGAGAAGATGATCATAAACGGCCCCCGCACCGCCATTCGGATGATCATCTGGTATGCATTCTGGACATTGGTGACATCCGTGGTCAGCCTTGTGACAATGCTGGCAGTAGAAAATTTGTCGATATTGAAAAATGAAAAATTCTGGACATTGTCATACATATCCTTCCTCAGATTCTTGGCAAATCCCGCGGAGGCTCTGGCGGCCGACTTTCCCGACAGGGCTCCGAACAGAAGCGATACCATGGCCGCCACCGCCAGCACAGCCCCCATGCCCCATATGTATTTCAGATTCCCGGTGTCGATTCCATTGTCAATAAGCCAGGCCATCATCATGGGTATGATCACTTCCATAATTACTTCCAGGGAGACATATACGGGAGCCAGTATGGAATCTTTCTTATATTCCCGTATGCTCTTCATCAATTCCCGAATCATAATGATTCCTCCTTTTTTATAGTTTGTATGCAAATTGTTTGCAGACGAATAGTTTGTATCCGCATAGTTTGTACCCGAACTAATAACAAGAAAAATCTGCCGTCTGAATCGTTTAAAATGGTATTCTAAACGTCTCCTACGGCATTTACAGCAAATTCTTCTTCACTTTTCCCAATAGCTCCAGCATCGTGTCCACTTCCCTGGCTGTCATCCCTCTGACCAGCAGTTCCTCCATCTCACAGATATTATGGTATACTGTCTGACAGATCGCTTCCCCCTTACCTGTAATCACCAGCTTTTTCAGTCTCGCGTCTTCCGGCACGGATATGCGCCGGATGATTCCATTCTTCTCCATCAGTTTCAGTATCCCGGTGACCGTAGACCTGGTTATGGAAAATTCCTGTTCCACATCTTTCTGGAACACATCCCGATGTCTGTTCTCCTGCAGGAAACGTAAGATCCAGCTCTGTACCGGGGTGATGCCTTCTATTCCACTGTTCCGCTTCTGCTCTTCGATCTTTCGGCCGATCAGATTCGATATGGCGTGAATCTCATGGCCTACATCTTTATCTCTCATCATAATACCCCTGACTTTGCTCCTCACTTTTTGTTCGGTTCCAAACAATTATAGGGTTTTATTTTTCTGTTGTCAAGTTCTTTCTGAGATGAATTATATAAAAATTCTGAGATGGATTGTATAAAAATTCGCCGATAGACCATCTAAATTTTTATTGCCAGACAGGGCTGTGCAGAGTAATTTTCATAAGACATACAGGATCGCCCATCTTTATACTTTTCAGCAGCTCTACATCAACCGCACAGGCAAATGCCCTTTCAAACAGCACTTTGCTGTAACCGGTAGTACACTGGCACCATGCAGCTGTCTCTAATTTTTCCACTTGAGCAAGCATTGGACAGGGACAGAAATTAAATTGCAAAAAGAGTTCACCGTTTTTACAGAAAAGCCCAGCGGCCTTCGCTTTCTCTGAATTCGCAAATTCTTCTATATTTTCAGCATCTGCCCTCAATTCCTTTACAAGCGCAAGTTTTTCCTCCATGCCGTAACCACATTGGCAGTTCATTCGTATTTTCTTGATTGTCTCAACATCAAATTTACATTCCATGCGGCGCATGGCGGACTTCACCCAATCAGGATTGTTTTCCTTTTGCGCAGAGTGTCCACAACCATACACCACTTCACTTGCTACATCCGCATTGCTTTTAGCTTTGACAGCTTCATAAATCACGTTTTCTTGAATTTTTCTTATATCAAACATACTTACCTCATCCCGCCTTTCCGTTACATGGCCCCTCTCGTGAAAATCATAAGACGACCTTCTTCCTATTGGAGCATTTCTAAATACTCCTTTACTATAGAAAGAAAGCCGCCCTGCTGACTTCTGAATTCTTGCTCTTATGAAACCGGGATACACAAATCCATAACAACGCTGTGATTGTCCCGGTCTATGTTGTGATAAATATTCAATCCATACCGCTGCGTCATCTTATAACCGCTTTGGGGGAGCCAAACAGTAAAAATTCCTTGTAATGTCTCAAAGATATCTTTGATTTCTCCATCGAAATGATATACAACCCATTGGCCGCCGCTGATCCACATGACATTGCTCAAGTTACAATGATGCTCCACTGTCATGCAAATATCACAGATACAATGTGCCGTGTCCGTAATGACCGGATCATTAAAAAAGCGCTCCACTAAAATAGTCTTTTCATTCATAAACACTTTGTACTTATCTAAGAACTGATACCAGTTTTTTTCCAGATCTACATAGTTTCCAATGAATCGTTCATACAGAACAAACAGGCCGTCCAGCTTTTGGACTTCGATTTGCGCGGCGTATTCCTTTGCTGTCTTGAAGTGAACAACCCGCTCTTGGGCAAAGGGATAGGCCATACTATGAGTAGGGATGGACTGCCTAAACATAGCTGGCGAAGTATCATGGTGTTTTCTGAATACAGAGCTAAAATTGGACGCACTATAACCGTAGTCTAAACCAATATCTGTGATAGCTTTCGTTGGGTTTAACTTCATGTCGATAGCACTTTGATCAACTTTACAACGCTTAATAAACGCATAGACGCTTTCGCCGGTTTCTTCCTTGAAGATTCGGCTGAAATGGTATTTCGATATAAAAAAATGAGCGGCTACGGTATCAAGCGACAAATTTTCATCCAGATGCTGCATAATATAGTCAATACTTTGGTTGACCAGTTTTTTCCTATCCATATACCGTCCTCAATACTTAAAGACTTTTTTAATCTTCTCTTTACGAGTAACTATTGGCAAGTATAATATAACACTTTGAAATTTCCGCTTCAAGAATGGTCTCCATTATTTATGTCTGCAAGAGCGGCGTGTTGCTGCAGGTTTGTTCCTGCATTTTCATTTGTTTTATTATTCCCTTGTCCAGAACCTTTATCTGTTTTGTACAAAAAAAGGGCGCCCTAGTACCTGTTTTACAGGCAGAACGATTGCTATAATTCTAGGCACGAGCCGTTCTATATCAGAACGCAAAATCAAGGTAAAGGAGATAGTCATGAAAAAGAAACGTCTTTTATCTCTCATTCTCAGCGCAACCCTGTTATTGTCGTTGGCGCCGTTCAATCCGGTATATGCGGAAAGCGCATTATCACCCACATCGGCACCGGAGCCGGAGGAATCCGCCGTCCCCATCACTCCCGGAATACAGGGAACCGTACCGGATGTCCCGGAGAATGTCCCAATGCCCAAACCGACTGATCCGGGTCAGAATAACCCTAACGGGCAGACACCTGAGGCAGATGCTTCAGATTCCAGCCATACCCAACCATCTGAAGGTGATTCTGCCGCGGACAATAGCCCGGACACCGCCGGACAAGGCTCCGATACAGACACCGGCAATGTGTCGCAAAACGGACTGATACCACAAAACGGTATACCGCCGCAGACTGACATTACGGCTCAGGCCGGTTCCACTCCACTACCGGATATTGACCTGCAGGCCAATGTTCCAGCACCGGCAGATATCCCGCCCAGCACGGACAGTGGACGCTATAAAGACCCCGCCCTGCGCATCCCCAACGTTATCGTCCAGGAAACCGATCCGGACAGCGGCCATACATATCCCCGCAACGTCGGCGGAAACCAGACACCCCGGGCCGCCCAATACGGAGTGTTCGACCCATCCGAGTGGGAATACTCCGAGGCGATGAGCGATGAATTCGACGGCGATGAGCTGGATACCTCCAAATGGTACCCCTATTATATGGATTGGTGGAAAGCAACGCCCGGTCCTGCGGTGGAGGAAGGCGATGTCACGATCCAAAAAGACGGTGACGTCAGCAAGCTTGTATTACACGGTACGAAGAACCGGGATCTGACCTTCGGTGGAGCAGCAAAACACAATGTCTACCGGGGCTTCGGTATCATGGGAGGCGCCAAGGATTATCTGAACTACGGTCCTAACACGAACGGGCTCCCCATCGTAAACCACGCCCCTTATCACGATGCGCTGGCTACCACCTATGGATTTTTCGAGGTCCGTACCAAATTCGATATCGGAAATGGATCGATTCCAGCGGTCTGGTTCGTAGGCTTCCAGGACGGAGGCGGTAATGAGAAGTCTGCTGAGATCGACTGGCCGGAAATGTTCAACGCCGAGGAATATCCGGGCCGTGACAATAAGCTGTCGATCTGGCATCTGAAAAATGTGGGTGCCGGCGGAAGCTGGGAGCGTCCCACCACCGACACGGCTATCGCGCAGTATCTGGATCCCGGTGAGGATTACCGAACAGATTGGCATACCATCGGTGTGGAATGGGGGGAGACCTATGTGCGCTACTTCTTCGATGGTCATCTGATCGGGGAATACGCTGCAAAAATTCCCTACCGCATGGTACCCATCATTTCCTTTAACTACCGTCCTTATAATAATGACGGTACGCTGAAAACCTCCACGGACGGCGCCAAAGCGGAGATGGAACGGGATTTTGAGATCGATTACTACCGTGTATGGAAGAATAAGAATGTCGCCGACCCTTATCAGGAACCAGAACTGCCGGAAAATGGAAATATTGCCTCTTATGCATATATCAGCCAATTCGGTCTCACCAGTGCTCAATATAACGCGACACCGCCTGAAATGTTCCAGGACGGGGATTACACAAAGATGGTATGGAGCGGCCTGCAGACCAAAAATGCGGATGGTTCCGATTATCAGGAGGAACATACGAAGCTTCCGTCATACACGTTCGTGGATTTTCGGGGACCGGTGGATTATAATACAGTAGTGCTCTACAGCGTACATGGAAAATCCCAGGCCCCCACCCTGGTCGATATCGAGATCAACCGTACCACCGGACGGATCGACGATGACAGTGTATGGGAAACGGTCGCCTCAGACGTAAGGCTCGACTGGCAGTCGGATTCCGCCCTGCCGGAGGGGATTGCCGTGAGGCTGCCGGAAACCGTGACCGGCAATACCCACATGCGCATCGTCACCAGGGAAGCTAACTTCCACAGCTCAGGCCGTTTCGGGCTCTCAGAGATCGAAATCGGTACAGATCTGGAACCGGTCCAATTTTCACTGCCGGAATATGAGGAGCCGGAAATTCCCGTCCAACAGCAGCTTCCGGCCCCCATCGCACACTGGGCCTTCGAGGGAGATACCCCGTTCACAGATATCATTGCCGGCAGGACAATCTCCCAATATACCGATTCCGGGGTAAAGAAACCGCTTCCCGAAGCTTCAGCAGAAAATACGCTGGCTGGGGGCACCACCGGCGCGTCCTATAACGGCAGCACTACAGCAGGTCTGCTGAACGCGCCAGTCTCCTTTAAGATGAATCAGGACTTTACCATTTCCATGTGGCTAAAAATGGACAAAACGCCCAGCGTTCTGGGCCACAACAGTATCCTGCTGCATCTTCCTACCGGCAAGGGCAACCACATGCTGCTCTCCGTAAATCAGGAGGACAATCTGCAGACATACTACGGGGCACAGGAACTAAAAGGCTCTACAAAACTGACGGCGGACAAGTGGTATAATGTCATGCTTTCCAAGAACGGGACGCAGATCAGTGTGTACCTTAACGGGAAGCTGGAGTTTACCGGCAGCAGCGGTACAAATTATAATTCCGGAAGCCTGGTATTAGGCAACAGCCGTGTGGGCCAGGAAAGCAATGCGCTGAGCGGCCAGTTGGATGAAGTTCTCCTGTATCAGGCACCCTTCACAGCAGAGCAGGCAGCCTGGTATTATTACAGTACCGAAACCGGCGAAAAGAACCGGATCTCTTCCGTCTCCTCTTTTGAGGATGTATATGTGGACGCGGGAACCGATTTGTCCACAGCCGTGCTGCCGGAAGATATACTCGTTCGTGTAGACGCTCAGGCCCAGGCCACCCTCACGCTGGACAGCTGGGATCTCTCAAAAGTCGATCCCGCTATCGGCGGAAGCTATACGATCACCGCACCGATCCAACTCTCAAAACAGATCAGCAACCCGGAAGGATTCACCGCAACGCTCAAGCTGCATGTGACGGACCGCAAACCGCTGCGGGAGGCTGTCGCTGCTGCCAGGGATCTCTACGCAGAAGCCGTGGAAGGGACTTCAGCAGGCCAGTATCCCACCGGCGCAAAAGGGGAACTGTTCAATGCTATCGAAGCCGCATCCGACAGCCTGAACCGTCAAAAGCTGCGGCAGGACCAGGCAGACAGCGCCGTAGAAGCCTTGGCCGCTGCTGTCGGGGTATTCGAGGGCAAGCGGGTTCCGGGTCTTAAGATCACCGTCGTAAACGGTACAGCGGATAAAACCGAAGCCGCTGTCGGAGAGATCGTAACAATTACCGCGGATGAGCCCGCAAAGGGAATGATCTTCAGGGAATGGACAAGCAGCAACACGGAGGTTACATTTACCGATAAGGCCTCGGCCACCACCACCTTCCGGATGCCGGAGGCGCCGGTTACTGCTACCGCAGTCTACGAGAAGGATTCTGACCAGCCATCCGATCAGCCTTCAGACCAGCCGTCGGATAAACCGGCCGATCAGCCTTCAGATATACCATCCGATCAACCGTCCGTCACTCCCCCGGCTGCTTCACCAAATCCTCCCGGGGACTCACAAAACGGATCCAACCATAATAACAATAACTCGTCTGATAATCATAAGGATTCCGATCGCTCAGTATCAGACAACACCCCGGCAGACTCCCCGCAGACCGGAGACACCGCACCTATCCTGCTCCTGATCGTAGCTATCATTTTATCAGCGGCTGTCTTTGCCCTACATTTCAATTACCGCAGGCGCAGATACAAATAAAATCAATTGGGAGTCCTGAATCGGAATACTATAAATCGCAGATTTGAGGAATCACGAAGAGCCCGGCAGCCGCCGGGCTCTTCGTGATCTATGCTGGTCTTATGGCACTAAGGCATCCTTGATTCCCCATGCTCTCACGGCTCCCAGGGTTCCCGCTCCATCCACCTGCCATTGGTAAAGTCCGGTATGGCCATGGGCATACCGCCAAGTGCAACGCTCTGCTCACTGAGGCTTGCGATGCTCATCCATGCCGCCGCGTCATAGACGTCTATGGGGGCGGGTTTTCCCGTCCTCACCGACTGGAAGAAGGAGCAAAACACCAGCCAGTCCATGCCGTCATGTCCTCCGCGCACCCCTTCAGCCAGATATTTTTTCCACACCGGATGGTCATATGTTTCCCGGTAGTTCTCCACATTGTTCCACTGCTCCTGCCATTTTAAATCATACTCGTTATGCCTGCCGTCCAGAAAGATACTCCTGTTATCTTCCATATACATACCTCTCGTCCCCTGCACATGGAATGCGCGGGAATATGCCCGTGGCAGCGTGGTGTCAAGAGTCAGGCAGATCGTCTCGCCCCGGGCACATTTGATGATGGTCGTCACCACATCCCCCTGGGCAAAGTTCATATGAACAGCGTCATATTCTTTCCCCTTCTCCCTCAGCAGGTATTCGTGAAGCCCCGCAGCTTTAGAAGCTACCGAGACGAGCGTCAGCATACGGTTTCCCCGGTTGATATCCAACACATTGGCGACAGGTCCCAGTTCATGGGTAGGATAGTTCTCACAATTGCGGCCCAGATAATTGCGGAAGCGGTAGTGGCGCATCTCACGGCCTGTGGAGACTTCTTTTCTCAGGTCGTGCCGGTAGCCGCCCTGACAGTGCACGATCTCACCGAACAGTCCCTGGCGCACCATATTCAGTACCATCAGCTCATCGCGGCCAAAGCAGCAGTTTTCCAGCATCATACATGGTACACCTGTCTCTTCATAGGTACGCACCAGCTTCCAGCAATCCTCCACGGAATAGGCCCCGGCTACTTCCACAGCAGTATATTTTCCCGCTCTCATGGAATCGCAGGCCAGATTCAGGTGGGATTCCCACGAAGCCATGATGACCACGGCGTCCACCTGCGGCATGCCCAGTACCTCCCTGTAGTCAGCCACAGCCCGGGGCGCAGGCTGCCCGGCCTCTGTCACGAGCCGTACTCCGTTTTCCCTGCGGTCCTCATAGGTATCGCACACAGCCAGAACGCGCACACCCGGCTGGGGCAGAATACAGGTCTCAAGTAATGTGCTGCCCCGTTTTCCAAGGCCGATGACACCAATATTTATATCTGATTTCATATTTTATCTCTCCCTTTCCTGTTCGACATTATACATACAATACCGTTTTTTCCAGATCGGTTCTCTGCTCCAGATATCAAGAGGCGCTGCACACGGGCAGCGCCTCTTAGGAATAGTTCAGAGTGCAGATTTATCATGAACCGTTTGCAAGCTTCACGAACGCGTCATCGATGTTTTTGAAGAAAGCTGCTTTATCGATGGTGCCGGCCACATAACTCTGCAGCTGCTTACCCACCTCGCTGGTCAGGCCGGAGGGCCAGTATGTTTTGATAAAGCCTACGGTCTTGCCGCCGTTTTCCACCCACTGGGATGCCTCTGTGATCAGCGGGTCTCCGTAGGAGGGCACTCCCTTGACAGGGGATGCGGACGTATTCACTTCGGCCAGTACACCGCCGCCTTCCGGTGTGCCCAGCCAGGCAAGTACGTTGCGGGCCTCTTCCACATGGGAGCCGGTGGCAGCTGCAAATACGATGCCGTTCGCCTCGTATTCCATCACCCGGTCAGCCGGATCTTCGGAGACAGGGATGGGTACCATATGCAGCTTCACGTTTTCATTGGATTTCAGGTACTCGGGATACTGGGCGCTTACCATAAAGCACATGGCCGTCTTGCCGGTAGCCAGCATATGGGCGCTGTTGGCTGCGTCACTGGACAGAGGATTTTCTACCGTATTAGCCAGAATGATATCGATCAGCTCAAAAGCCTTGTCCGTCTTATCATTCAGGAAGGATGCGCTGCCCCCCGCCATCGCATAGTACCATTCCTCAAAGTCACCAACGTTAGGACCGGCCACGTTCCAGAACAGCTGATGGGAAACCCATACATCCTTCAGACCTGTGGAAAATGGGGTGATTCCTGCGGCTTTTAACTTTTCGCAGGCCTCTTTTAATTCGGTCAACGTCTCAGGCGCTTTCTCGATGCCCGCCTTCTCGAAGGCTTCTTCATTGTAGATCAGGCCGGATGCCTGCACCAGGGTAGGAATCCCGTAGGTACGGCCGTCGTATTCTCCGGCAATCTTAAACTGGTCCAAAACGTTGGCATTCAGATTATCATCTGTAATATCCACGAAATATCCCGCTTCCGCAAACGTCTTGTTAGAGAGATACCCGTTCCAGTCAAAAAGGTCCGGCGGATCCCCCGCAGCGAATTTTGTTTTCACCGTAGTCTCATAATTGTCTGCTACATGTGAAAATTCCAGGGTGATGTTGGGATACACTTTTTGAAGCTGCTCGTTGATATAATCCTGCTTTTCAATGTACGAGGTCTGCATGGTCATAAACGAGAGGGTAACGGGTTCCTTGTCTTCCTGCCCTGCCAGATCCGGTGTGGGTGTGCTTTCCCCTGCTGCCGTGTTATCAGCCGTCGCCTCAGGTGTCTTTGTCCCGGCAGATTCTTTTGCCGGTTTGCTCTGGCATGCGGTCAGCAGGCTGCATGCCATCACGCCTGCCACTAAAATGGTTACTGCTTTTTTCATAGCTTTCATAACTTTTCCTCCTATATTGTATTTAGCGGTATCTGCATTTTCTATTATACAGAACCCGGAATTTTAAATAAGGTACGAAACAGCTCCTGTTTTGTATAAAAAAGATTTAACAGAGACGGCAGCCCCCAGGAATATCCTGCCTATCCTTTGACCGCACCGGCTGTAATACCGCCTATAATGGTCTTTTGGAAAATAACATACAGCAGGATGATGGGCAGCGAGATCAGCAGCAGGCTGGCGATCACAATCTCCCAATTGGTACCGTAGGTGCCGAACAGCTCGTACACTTTGACGATCAGTGTCACCTTGCTCTTCTTGGTGAGCAGCAGGAAAGGCAGCATGAAATTGTTCCACGTCCAAAGGGCATAAATCACTGTGACGCTGCTGAGCGAGGGCATCATCAGCGGTAAAATGATCTTGCCGAAAACCTGGAACTGGGTGCACCCGTCCACGAACGCGGCCTCGTCCAGTTCCTTCGGTATCGTCTTGACAGCCCCACTGAGCATAAATAACGCGAACGCGCCTCCGGTACCGATATTTACCAGGGAAACACCGATAATGCTGTTGGCCAGGTGGAAATCCCGGGCCATTTTCACTACGGGTATCATATACGCAAAAAAGGGAATCAGATACGGTATCGTGAAAAAAGCATACATAAACCGGCTGAACCTGGTATTTGTCCGGCTAAGCTTATAAGCCGCCGGAGCCGAGATGGCCAAAAGTCCCACAATGGTGATGACCGTCATCAGCAATGTATTGCCGGTGGTGCGCATAAAATCCAGGGACTCCCATGCTTTGACAAAATTCTGGAAGGTGGGTTCAATCGGCATGGCCACAAAGGACTCCATGATCTCGCCGTAAGGTTTAACGGAGTTGATAACCATAGCGAATATGGGGATCAGATATACGATCAGGAGCAGAAGCAAAATCAGAGGAATGACAATCCGCTTTTTCCGTCCGGCTTTCATTATACCTCGACCTCCTTATTCTTAAAATACTTCATCTGGATCATGGTGATAAGGAAGATAATCACAGCCAGCACCATCGCCTTGGCCATGCCATATCCATACCGCTGCGCATCGCCCATGGAGTCATAATAAATATTCAGCGCCAGCACTTCCGTCGCGAATCCAGGACCGCCGCCGGTCAGGGACAGGATGGAATCGAAAGCTTTGAACGAGGAAGCGATTCCGGTAAACGCGCATATAGAGATAGAAGGAATCAAAAGTGGGATCATCACGCGGGTATACAGCTTCCAGGTATTGGCCCCGTCGATGCGGGCCGCCTTGATCAGGCTGCTGTCGATGGCCTGGATCCCCGCTATGTAAATAACCAGGTAATATCCGATGTTATACCAGATCTGCATAATAATGGCCGACCAAATCGCCAGCGCAGGGCTTCCTATCCAGTCCTGCACCAGAAAATCCAGGTGCAGCGCCCCTCCGATCTGAGGCAAAAACTGGGTAAAGATGAATTTCCAGGTAAAACCGATGATAACCAGCGCAAAGACATAGGGCAAAAAGTACATGGTGCGGAATAAATTCTTAAATTTGATACCTGATTCAATTACAAATGCCAAAAGTAACGCCAGCACATTCCCCAGCACCACGCTCACTAATGAGAACAAAAACGTAAGCCAGAGGGAGTTATAAAACCCCGGATCTTCTGTAAACAGCTCCGCATAATTCTTCAGCCCTACAAACTCATACAGCGGCGTGAAGCCGTTGGAATTCGTAAAAGACATGAAAAATCCATACATCAGCGGAATAAAGAAAAAAATCAGAAACAGTGTCAAAAACGGAAGGATAAACAGAAACAGCGAACCGTTTTTGCTTTTCGCAAACTTGCGAAGAACGGACTTTTTTTCCATAAAAAATCTCCTTATCTTTAAAATTTGCCCTGTAAACGCGGACATTCCGTTGATTTTTATTGTATCGGAAATTTTTCATGGAAAGAATGTATCGTATCGGCCTGGTTTTGTATAAAACAGACTGTCCGAAAACCTGGCGGGCTGCACCCTGGTTTTCGGACAGTCTCCCCTGAAAAAAACAGTAACCTACTTACGGAAGTCTTTCGGGCTTACACCCACGGCCTTTTTAAATTTTTTATTGAAATGGCTTTCATCGTAGAAATTCAGGAGCTCGGTGATCTCACTCACCGTCTTTTCCCCTTCCAGTAAAAGCCTTTTGGCTTCCTCCAATTTGAGATAATCCACATACTCACTGATGCGCACTCCGTATTCCCGGCGGAACAGCTTCGACATGTACTCTTTGTTCAGATAGAATATGGAGGCCAGCTCGGCCAGCGTGAATTTTTCCCGGTAATGTTTGTCCAGATAGGCCCTCAATTCCTGAGCACGGCCCGTGTATCCTTCCTTGCCCTGCTCACCGGGTATCACGTATGTCCGGCGGAGGAATTCTTCCAGATCCGTCCGGATATCTTCGGGGGACAGCCGCAGCAGCAGCTGCGTATTCAGACTCATCAGGCCGGTCATGGTGATGTTGGGGATCTGGCACAGCACCAGCTTTCCCATACTCTTGATGAACTGACGTACAAAGGAACGTACGATTCCAAGCGGCAGATACTCCATACGCGAGACCGATTCCACGAACATCTGCATGCAACGCCGGTATTCCGCCACACTGGCGGATTCCTGGGCATTCTTTAACAGATAACTGTAGCCTTCTTTCTGAAACCCCATCCCGGACACACGGGCGGATACCTGCGCATCATAAGATACGATTCCGCTTCCCTGAAATACGTGATAGGTTTCCAGCGCTTCCTGGGACTGATGGTAGGACCGCTTGATACGCCGTATCTCCGGAAAGGACTGTCCGCATGCCAGAACGGTTTCCACCCGTGCCTCCTGGCAGATGGGCGCGAGGCTCTGGCGCAGAGGCTCCATCATTGGCTCCGGTTCACAAAATAAGATCGCACAGATACCGTTTGGGCTGCCGTCGTCGCGAAACACGATGCCGTCAGGACCGATACAGCGAACAGCTTCTGCCTGTACCGCATCTATCATCCTGCGGACTGCCTGCGGCATGGCCTCGTGTGTTTCGAACAGATTGATGGTAACCACCGCATACTGGGCCGCGCAGGGCAGATACCGGGCGCTTTCCTCCTCCGTGATGGGGGTATCACTGTGCAGATACTGGTTGAATATCTCCCGGCGGCTGCGTTTGTGTTCGGCCGCCAGGCGCTCCAATTCTGATATGGCGTCTTTCAGCGCCGTATACAACGCCTCCTCCTCGATGGGCTTCAGGATATAATCAACGGCCTTGGATACCAGTGCCTGCCGCATATACTCAAAATCATCAAAGCCGCTGACCACGATGATCTGGCTGCCCGGAAGCGCCTCATGCAGCTCCTGGATCAACATGGCGCCATTGACACCGGGCATACGCATATCCGTGATAATGATGTCCGGCATGGATGCCTTAGCCCGCTCACAGAGCTCGTCACCATCCTCGCACTGGGCGGTCAGTTCAAGCCCCAGTTCCTGCCAGGGCACCAGCATCTGGATCAGACGCCGCGCCCGCAGTTCATCATCTGCAATGATCACTTTATACATGGGATTCCTCCTTTTCCAGGGGAATACTGACTGTAACAGTGGTTCCCACACCATGTTCGCTTTCTATCACAAGAGAGGCCCGGTTACCATACATCAGATGCAGCCGTTTGTACACATTTACGACACCGATCCCGCTCTGTCCGTTGTCCTTTCGCATTTCCCGCTCGTCCTCCAACGATTCCCGAAGCTCCGATAAGGTCTCCGGATGCATGCCAAGTCCATTGTCGGAGATGCTTAACACCACGCACGCAGACTTCAACCTGCAGCAAAGCCGCACCATGCCCTGCTCCTTCTTCCGCTCCAGCCCATGTACCACAGCATTTTCCACCAGGGGCTGCAGCGTCAGCTTCGGGATCTTGATGTCGAGAGCCTGCTCCGGGATATCCATCGTGAAATCGATCTTATCCCCAAAACGGAATTTTTGTATGTACAGATAGTCCTCCACGTTCTTTCGCTCTTCCCGGATCGTGACGATATGATTTCCCTTGATGGAATAACGCATCATTTTGCTAAGGGAATTTGTGCTGCGGTATACGTCCGGCAGCCCCTGCTCCAGCGCCACGCTGCCGATCGTCTGCAGCGTATTGTTCAGAAAATGAGGATTGATTTGCGCCAGCAGGGAATTGAGCTGCGCCGTGCGGTTGTCCAGCTCGATCTTATAGCGTTCATTCACCAGCGTCTCGATCTCATCCAGCATACGGTTGAATGTGGCGGTAATATGCCCTATCTCATCCTGGCTCTGCACAGGGACTTTTTGGGTAAAGTCCCCTTTGCCCGCCACCTCCATCTGCCGCTCCAACCGGCGCAGCGGCCTGGTGAACCGGCTGCTGAGCCCCGAGAGGATGGGAATCATCACGAACACCACCACAGCCAGCATCAGCAGTCCTGCATTTCGCATACTGGTGGCATAACCGGTGAGGATATGGGAGGGAATGCGTTTGAACAGGATATTTCCGTTTACTCCGGACACGGCGTAACAGATGGTATCTTCTCCATATTGGAACTGCCCGCCCACATCATCGCTTTCCCGGGCAAGGGCATACTGGTAGATGTCCCGGACCGCCTCCTGTGAGATCCCGCTTGTGAAGATAGCCTCGCCGCCCGGTGTCAGATAAGCGATCGCCTCATCCTCATAGAGCTTAGCTGTCTCGCAGAGCTCCCGGAAAAATCCCGACTTCACGTTCATACACAGCACGCTGGTCTCCCCTGTCCAGGCGACGAAGCGTCTCACAAAAGAGACCACCGGCGTATTGCCGTCCAGCAGGTAACGGGGATCGTACCCCTCAAGCTGCGCCATGGGATGGAACGCATATTGCCCGTTCCCGCCGGTGACGCTCTTATACCAGGCTGTCTGTTCGATCTGCTCCGCATTATAGTAAGAGCGGTTTCCGATCTGATCCACGACATACAGCTCCGCGGAGGAGGGAAAATAATACAGCAGGGAGTGCAGTTCACTCTTCTGCGTGGAAATCATCAGCAGATTCGACAGGATATTATCGTGATACTCCCAGTCGCTTTTGCTCAGGTCCGGCTCCGTATAGGCGAACATGGATAGCGTCTCCAGCTGTCTCACATAATCATCCAGACGGGAGGATACACTGTGCAGGGTGCGCCTGCTGGTGTCCAGGTAATTCCGGGATGTCTCCTGTGAAAGGTTATAGTAGGTAATGAAAATAATGACCGCCACGGGGATCACCACCGCGCAGATCATCAGGATTGCCATTTTCTTACCAAAGGTGAACCGTCTTTTCACGTAACGTCCCTCCTCTTTTCCAATTATTCTCAGTATAAATCACTTGTGAGCCCACCGTCAACGTGATCCGCCGCACAGGTCTGTTTTATACAAAACCTGGTTTGGAATATACATTTGAGGAAGGCGGCTGATCCGTTATGATAGACCGCAGGGAATTATGCCGGAATCTATAGCAGGAAACTATATAAGAGCGGGAGGCGTTTTTATGCAGAATTATGAAATATCCGCACGGGAGGCGGCAATACGCATCCTGGGCCGGGAAGCCGCGACACGGTTTCATTTTATCCATACCCCACGAATACGTTTCGGTGAATATCGGATCGGGGCATCCGATGACCAGGTATTCATCCGCGGCGACAGCGGGGTCAGTATGCTCTGCGGTCTTAACTGGTATCTGCGGAACGTACTCCAGATCCATGTGTCCTGGGAGACAAAACAGCCGGACATCCCGGACAGATTTCCCCTGTTGCCGGAAGCGGTCACTATGGCATCCCCTTACCGCTACCGCTATTATCTCAACTACTGTACGTTTTCCTACACTATGGCGTTTTGGGACTGGCCCCGCTGGGAAAAAGAACTGGACCTGATGGCGCTTGGGGGCGTCAATCTGGCGCTCAACCTGGTGGGGCAGGAATGTGTCTGGCTTTCGATGCTGACGAAGCTTGGAATGACTCCAAAGCAGGCGCGCGGCTATCTCACAGACCCTGCCCATCTGGCATGGTTTTATATGGGAAATATGACCCGCTTCGGCGGTGATCTGCCGGAGAAATGGTTTGAGGACCGGCAAAAGCTGGGGTGCCTGATTAACAAGCGTATGCTGGAGCTAGGCATCACACCTGTGCTGCCCGGATTTTATGGACTGCTGCCGGAATCCCTCTTACGGGAAATTCCGGACGCTCATTTATCTTCCCAGGGAGAGTGGTGCGGCTTTGAGCGACCCGCCTGTGTGTCTCCCACCGACGCGCTGTTTGAAGAAGCAGGCCGGTTATATTACACAGCGCAGCAGCAGCTGTTTGGCAATGTGACTCCCTATTTTACCGCTGAACCTTTTCATGAGAACAATGACGCAGCCGGTTTTGACCTGCCGCTGTATGGGAAAAAGATTCTCTCGCTGATGCGCCGGGTGCGTCCGGACGCGGTGTGGGTACTGCAGGCGTGGGACAGCAATCCGTATCTGGAGCTTTTTGATGCTCTTAAGCCGGATGATGTCCTTATCCTGAACCTGCTGGCGGGGCGCATACAGGACAGCCGGGAGATCCTGGGAGACTTCGAAGGCCGCCCCTGGGTCTGGTGCCCGGTACACAGCTATGGAGGGCGGAATGGTTTGTACGGTTTCCTACGGACCCTGGCGCGGGAGCCGTTGGAACTGACAAGCAAACCGTGTACCTCGATGTGCGGCATTGGGCTGGCGCCGGAATCCCTGGAGACGAATCCTGTATTTTATGACCTGTTCTGGGATATCACCTACCGCACAAAACCCGTCTGCCTGCAGGAATGGCTGTCTCATTATGTAACCCGGCGGTATGGCAAGTATTCACCGGTATTGGACAGGGCGTGGCAGCTGCTGGAGGACAGCGTATACAACAGCTTTCTTCCGCAGCCCGGTGGAGCGGAATCCTTTCTCTGCGCCCGGCCGGATTTCGGCCTTGTGTCGGTCAGCACCTGGGGGCCGAAAAATGTGAACTATGATACCTGCTTTATCCGAAAGGCTGCCCGCCTGTTCTATTCTCAATTCCCTGAGTACCAGGAAAATCCCAGCTATCTGTACGATCTGGCAGACCTCACACGACAGGCGCTCTCCAATATCAGCCGTGTAAAATACGCCCGGCTGATGTACCTCCTGGCTCAGCATCGCTACGAGACATTCCGAAGGGAAAGTGAAGATTTCCTTCTGCTGCTCGAGACGCAGGAACAGCTTCTTTCCTCCCGGCCGGAATTTTCCATGGAAAAGTGGCTGGCACCGGCACGCGTGCTGGATGAAAAGTACAGGGACGAAAATCACAGGGATAAAAAATATGAAGAGCGCCTATTCGAGCGGGCGGCAAAAACCCTGATCACTGTATGGGGCCCGCGTACTGCGGCAGTTCTGCACGACTACTCCGCCCGGGAGTGGGGCGGCCTGACAGGCTCGTTTTATTATATGCGCTGGAAGTATTTTTTCAATACGCTGCTGGATTGGCTGGACGCCGGAAAGCCTTTGAACCTGTCTGTATCCCTGTCCAGAGACTGGGCCGCCAACAGGGCGGAACCGGACGTGGATGACCGCTTCACCATCGACTGGTATACGTGGGAAGAGAATTGGATCAACAGCCCGCTGGTAAACCCCATCCCTCCCCTGGATACCGGTACTGCGGTCCATAACGCGTTTCAACGATTTATCGATGTCTGCAAAGACCACTGAAAAGGAGGAACATCCATGCAGAACAGACCCAACATTGTATTTTATTTTACAGATCAGCAGCGCTTTGACACATGCGGATGCTACGGACAGCCGTCCGACATCACACCAAATCTGGACCGGCTGGCGAAGGAGGGTGTCGTATTCGAGGAGGCATACACCCCGCAGCCGGTATGCGGCCCCTGCCGCGCCATATTCCAGACGGGAAAATATCCCACGCAGACAGGCTGTTTCCGCAACAATCTCGCCCTTCCTAAGGACTGCAAAACATTGGCGAACTATTTCGAAGAGAATGGTTATGAGACTGCTTATGTCGGCAAATGGCATCTGGCCAGCGACGGCGGACTGGAATGCAAACCTTCCGTGGATTATACTGTCACGGCCATTCCGCCTGAGCGCCGCGGGGGGTATACCGGATTCTGGCGGGCATCGGATGTGTTAGAATTCACCAGCCACGGATATGACGGGTATGTGTTCGATGAAAATATGAGGAGGCGGGATTTTAAAGGCTGCCGTGTAGACTGCATCACGGACTTTGCATTGGAATTTCTGGACGTTTACAGGGGGGAAAAGCCCTTTTTTCTGACCATCTCCCATATCGAGCCGCATCATCAGAATGACAGGGGCCACTACGAGGGGCCGGTGGGATCCAGAGAACGATACCATGACTTCGTGCTTCCCAAAGACCTGGAGGTACTGGGAGGAAATGCTGCGGAGGAATACCCCGATTATCTGGGATGCTGCAGACGGCTGGACGACAACTTGGGCCGTTTGATTGACAAACTCAAAGAAAAAGGGCTGTGGGAGAATACGATACTGATCTTCTCCTCCGATCATGGCTCCCATTTTAAAACCCGGAACAATGACGCACATCTCAATGGATACGATGATTACAAGAGATCCTGCCACTCCGCCTGCCTTCATGTACCGCTGGTAATCGCAGGGCTCGGCTACCGGGGCGGCCGCAGGGTCCGGGACATCGTAAGTACTGCCAGCCTGCCAAAAACCTTTCTGGCCATGGCCGGAATCCATGTGGGCAGCGGCATGATCGGTGAAGATTTAAAAACTGTGGCGGATGGTGAGGCCCTGGGGCGGGAAAATTATGCGTTTGCACAGATCAGCGAAAGCCGCGTGGGACGGTGCATCCACACGCCTGAATTTTTATACAGTGTGTATGCGCCCGGAAAGAACGGCGGGGAATGCCCGGACAGTCCGATATATGAAGAAGAATTTCTGTATGACCTTAGAAAAGATCCGTGGGAACTTGACAATCTCGTATCTGATCCGGCTTACGCCGGACAGCGCCGGATACTTGCCGGAATGCTCTGTGATGCTATGGAAAAGGCCGGAGAGAGACGCCCCCGTATCCTGCAGGCAAGGGAGTGTTGAATGTATTTATGTCTGATGTTCCAGGTTGGTATCTGGGGGATCACCGGGCTGGTATTCCAAAATGTCCCCGGGCTGACAGCCCAGGACCCCGCAGATGGACTCCAGCGTAGAGAAACGGATGGCCTTGACTTTGCCCGTTTTCAGGTTGGACAGATTGACATTGGAGATACCGACTTTCTCTGAGAGCTCATTCAGAGACATTTTACGGTCGGCCATGACCCGGTCCAGGCGTAGGATAATAGGCATAATTTCCTCCTGTGTATTCGATGATTTCTTACTTTTGTTTCTGTACTCCAAAGCCTGTGATCCGGCTTGTTTCACGTGCTTCCGTCCGGTTACATGGTCTCCGGTCCGGCTTGTTTCATGCTCTCGGGTCCTGATCGGTTTTGACATCTGCGGGCTTGGGCAGCAGAATACGTCTGAATACGGCAGCGACAGCCAGCAGAACCAGTTCCAGGATAAGAATCAAGGATATCCGCAAACGAAACCCGAAGGCATACAGAATCGTATATACCTCGCAGGTCAGGATCAGGATGTGCACCACCCGGTAGGCTCCGGGTAACAGCCGCGCACTTTGTACGGAGAATTTGGACAGGAACAGGGCAATTGCCTGTCTTCCCACCAGCGCCAGGAATAACGACACTGCAGGGTACAGTAATATCGCATACCGGGGAGCCATCTGTACGGCCTCACTGCCCTGCCACTGTATGGCGATCTGACCGGGCAGAAGTATTATACCGAGAACCGCCAGCAGAAGTTCGGGGATCAGCCCGATCCAGACGGCACGTGTTATTTTACTCATTTTTTTCATTGGACACTACTCCCTTTCCGTTTCCACTTGACAGATGTTATAAAGTCTCATCCGCTTCCTGCTGCAAATAACAACCATAATGGAAAATCTCTGCCACACATAAAAACACCAGTCCCATAAAGAGGAAAGTGATGTTCAGCTGGAACGCAGCCGTCACACCGGACAGTCTGGCCAGAATCCAGGCGGCTGTCTCCGGCAGGACATCTGATAGAAGGATCATCCAGGCAAGCTGCCGGATCTGTCTGACATTGGCAGGCTCGAATGGGGTATAGCTCTTTACGATCCTCTTTAATAGTCCGCGGAGAATCAACAGAGCGGCAAAGCAAAACGCCATCCTTCCTGTAAAGCTGACGAAAAGTACATTGAATGCCTTCACATTTAATCCTTTTTGCGTCAGGATCGTGATACCCCATTTACTTCCCGTCTGCTCTGCCGTGACCGGCGAATGTTCCGGGAGCGGGATAAATCCGTCACTTCCTCTGTGATAATTGATCATAAACAGACCCAGGAGCAGCAGGGCAAAGGTTATGAGCATGATAATTTTGAGCACCTGTGAGATGGTCAGGATTCTTCTGGCTGATTTGTCTATGGTTTCTTTCATTTTACATTCTCCTCCCGGGCTTGGGTTTGCGTTAAATGTGGATTCTTTCTATCCGCAGCATGTATGTACAGCTGAGCATTACATTTATATACTTACCGTTATATGATAGCTTTAAATATTAGCTTTAAATGTTAGATTAATATGCCATTAGCTTTCTATGCTCTCGTCTTACATGTGAGTTATCTTTATATGCTTAACGTTACATTACTCCCTGATAAAACTTTTGTCAATCACTATTTAATGATTATCATTAAATATTTAATCCAATATGATAACGTCCAACATTTTCCAACATTGATGTTTACATGTCCAGTCACATGTCCTCTTATGTTTTCTTATGTTCTGACATTTATCACTTATATGCACTCATATGTTCCAACATTTATCACTTACGTGTACCCAAATGTTCCATCTCTTATAATTTATCTAAAAACCAGCCAAAAACTTCTATTGCATTCACACGTACTCACGGGCTCACTTCCTGATTTTCTGATCATCGAAAGCAGATTCACACTTCCATAAAAATGCAGCTTTTCCATCCCAAACCCTTATGTTATGATTGAGGGAAGGAAAGAAAAAGCCTCTCCTTTTCGTGCAGAAAAAGAGAGGACAGCATAACCTCTGTTCTATATACTAAATACCAAGGAGCTGACCACAAATGGACTGGATAGAACGTTTAAACAATTCGATACATTATATTGAAGAGCATCTGGACAAAGACATTGATTACGGGCAGATCGCCAGGATCGCCTGCTGTTCCGCCTATCACTATCAGAGAATGTTTACCTATATGGCGGAAACCACTCTGTCGGAATATATCCGGCGCCGGCGCATGACCTTAGCCGCCGTGGATCTGCAGGATGAAGACCAGAAAATCATCGATGTCGCTCTCCGGTACGGATACTCTTCTCCCACTGCATTTAACCGGGCATTTCAGAATGTCCACGGGATCGCGCCCTCCCTGGTAAAAAAGGGCGGTGTGCCGTTAAAATCCTATCCGCCAATCAGCTTCAAAATCACAATAAAAGGAGCTGCTGAAATGAATTACCGGATTGAAAAGAAAGAATCCATCCGCATCATCGGTGTGGGGGAACCCCTTCACAAGGAACTGGAAAAGAATTTTGAGATCGTGCCTATGATGTGGCAGAAGGCAGCAACAGACGGGACGATCCCGAAGCTGGCTTCCCTGATGGACAGCGAACCTATGGGACTTCTGGGCGTCAGTGCCTGTAATACCGAAGACTGGAGATACTATATCGCGGTAGCCAGCACAAAATCCATCGATGATACGCTGGAAGAATATCTCATCCCCCCCTCCGCCTGGGCTGTGTTTCCCGGAGAAGGGACGAATCAGTCCATTCAGGAATTAGAAAAGAGGATTGTGACCGAGTGGCTGCCCTCTTCCGGCTATGAATACGGAAACGCGCCGGATATCGAGGTTTATCTGAATCCCGATCCCCAGAACGCCAAATATGAGGTATGGATTCCGGTTGTAAAAAAGGACAATTGATTCACATACTCGAAAAAGAGAACATGCGCTCAGAAGAATCCTGGCTTACTGATGATCCATCTGTCAGCATAAAGCCACTATCCCTGAGAACCTGTTCTCTTTTATTTTCCGCTATTACGAAATTGACTCTTTCTTACAGATTTATTCCGCTGCGTAATACCTTCCAAGAGCGTCTGCTCCCATAATGGCCGCATAGACATCTTCCGGAGTCACCTCAAAAGGCATATTTCCCAGCGTGTCATTCTCTGAGCAGGCCAGTTTTGCCACTTCCATGATCTGCTCGGGATTTACTTCCCTGATCCCCAGATCGGCCAGCGTAGTAGGCAGTCCCACCTCCATGCAGAAATCCAGTACCGTCTCGATCTCTTCCATATCGGCATTTTCCAGAACCAGCTGTACCAGTGTCCCGAAGGCCACCTTTTCTCCATGGTAGAAAGCATGGGTCTCAGGGATCGCCGTCAGCCCATTGTGGATGGCATGTGCGCCGGCCAGTCCGCCGCTCTCAAATCCGATGCCCGACAGGTAGGTATTCGCCTCGATGACATGCTCCACCGCTTTCGTGCAGGCTTTCGCCTGGACAGCCAGATATGCACTGACTCCGCTTTCCAGCAGGGTTTCATAGCACAGCTTCGCCAGGGCCATGGCCGCCAGCGTGATCTTTCCGCCCACGCAGTTGCCTGCATCGGATCTTTGGCAGGCTCTCGCCTCAAAATACGTGGCCAGCGCATCCCCCATTCCGGAAACCAAAAGCCTGGCCGGTGCTTTGCACACGATGTCTGTGTCCACCAGAACCAGATTCGGGCTGGCCGGCAGGAACAGATATTTTTCAAACACGCCTTCGTCGGAATAGATGACGGACAACGCGCTGCAGGGAGCGTCTGTGGAAGCAATGGTGGGAACAATCACTACCGGAAGTCCCATGTAATAGGCCACCGCTTTCGCCGTATCATGAATCTTGCCTCCTCCGATTCCAACGATGGTATCACAGCCGGACGCCTTGCATTCTCCGATCAGCCGATTGATCTCTGTCATAGAGCATTCTCCGTTGAAATTTTCAAATATAAGCTGGAGTTCCGCATCCTCTTTTCCCTCCAGGATCGCAGGTTCCACCCGTTTTCTGCCTGACTCGCTGGTCAGAATACAGATTTTTTTGCCGTAATTTCCCGCATAGCTGCTGAGTTTCTTGATTTCACCCTTGCCCTGGATATATCTGCTGGGGCTGCCAATAATGTTTGCCATACTTACGTCCTCCTTCGGTTTCCATTGTTCGTTATTTTTTTAACATACTTTTATTATTATAGAAGCCGGCCTTGGCGTCAATCTGTAAACTGACAAAATTTTATCTTCCCCTTGGCTTTTACATGGACAACTTGCCCTCCAGCTCTCCCGCATTATTGATATTTCCCAACATCCAGGCCCTGCACCGCTTTTTTTACTACAAAATTACTATGTTATAGAAAAATGAGGTCGGCGGCTGGTTCCCTTGTGGAGGTATATCCTCCGCATCAGGCGGCCATGACCGGCCCCTGGCCTATGGCACACCGAACCTTTATCCTGGATGATACCCGCCGCCGCGCCTTATCCCAGGCCTTAAAATACGCGACCGATATTTTTTCCTCTCTGGTGGATGCGCAGGACGTACTTTACCTTGTAAAGAAACCAGACGTAAGTGAAGTGCAGGAGCAGTTATTTACCAACTCTTTGGAAAGCTTTCTCCTGCTCTGTACACAGGAGGCACAAGGCCAGCCTTTAAGCCTCCGGCCGGCCGACGCCATCGCCTGCACCCGGGTTGAATCCGGAGCATGACGCTATCCTGCGGCACAGTTGAGTCCCTGGGCTGGATCGCTCCCTGGGCTGAATCGCCGTCTTTGGCCTGATATCGCTGTCTCTGGCCTGAATAAAAGTCCCTAATCTGAATGTAAAAAGAGACCGTCTGTATACGATTGATCTCGTAACTCAGGCAGTCTCTCTGGCTTGACATGCATATTACTAGTTTTCTAATATTTTTCTAACATTTTCTTCTGTGGTGTTACATTTTTTTGCTATTATTTCGTTGGTTTCTCCCTGTTCGTGCAGACGGAATATTCTTTTTGTAAGGTCGATTCCTTTTTCGATACCTTTTTCAATCCCTTTTTCCATTCCATCTTCCATCAACATCTGTCCCAACCTGGTCATAGCGATTACCTCCTTAATATCCCGCAATTCCATCTCATCCAGCAGTTTGTCTGCCAGCGCGTACAAGACGGCCTGCATTTTTTTCAGTTCTTCTTCCTCAACCTCAATCACCGATTCGTTTAGAATTCCCAGCGCCTGCTTAATTCTGTCTTTTGGGCGCATCGTTCCACCCATCAGAGGACTAAGCAGCATTGGCAGCAGGTCCTCTTTATACAATATCTCGTTGGCGCTGACTTTCTTCTGAAGCACCTCGAAAATCAGTCCGGCATCCGCGCTCTTTAGCCGGATCACCTTTACCCGGTACGTATTCAATCCTTCCGTAAATTCCGAACGTATTTTCTTCGTATCCGCAGTACAAATCACACAGGTAACCACCGGAACCTGATACCTTCTGCTTGTCGCCGCTTCGTACTCCCGGAAGCGCTTGAGGTCAGCGAGCCGGATGGGGTCACTTTCAAACTCCAGATGAAGCCAGCTTCCATCCTCCAGTTCATAGTTAAAATCCTGGTACATCTGCCTGGCCTCCAACTGAACCAGCTCGGTCGGAGCAATGTAATGAACCCGCTGGTAAATACCCAGATACCGAAGCAGTTCCGTTCCAAAATACTGGGCCGCTGTCTTCATCACCATATCCTCCAGATGATAATTGCCAGGGGGCTGCCCGTGTTTGTGGTTTTCTTCCATATAGCTATTCCTTTCCAAAGCCATAAGAAAGAACAATCTCTATAAAATTTTCGCCGGCTCAGATCCGTCCGACAGCACAGAATTACTCTAATCGAGCGCCTCTGCTTTCATTATAATATGAATTCGCACACGGGACAACAGCAATGCTTTTGTTTTCATTTGTTTATTCGTAATTTGGATTATAATGCCTGAATCAGGCTGAAATAAAGTATGGATCAATCTGTATTTATATATAGACGAAAGGTACTGCTAATTATTATAGAGAAAGTTCTATCCTTTACTGCCGATGGTGTACGAAAGTGCCCTCTTCCTCTGCGATCCTATGTAATATAACAGATTCACAGATTCCAAAAATGACACTAAACATATTATATCAATATACCGCATAAGAAACAATACTTTTGCCAGTTATAAATAGCAGATTTCTGATGGAATGCACGGCCGTTTTGGAGGGGACTGGCACCTTTCGGCAGCAAACCAGGCTTGCAGGCAGCTGCGTGGAGAAAGGGGCCTGTCCCCATAGGCGCGAACTTAAGAAATTAAACCGGGAAGAATAACCATATGGAATTCGTGATTTTGATTGATTCTATGTCGGTTTCGCATAGACAAAAAACGATAA
>NZ_JAWDIY010000043.1:0-40293 GCF_032380655.1 Diplocloster hominis
TTGTATGTATTTGTTTCGCAAAACTATTTTACAACAAAATGAGGAGGCAGGGTGAATTTATTTTTTATTTTATTTTTCCTAGACTTTTTGCTTAAGTTCGCGCCTATGGGGACAGGCCCTTTTCTCTACGCAGTTACTTGAAAATTTAGCTTTCCTACCGAAAAGTGCCAGTCCCCTCTCAAAATCCCCATTTACCAAAGATGGCCGTGAATCGTAACGAGAATGCAGAGAATGCAAGAAAAAAATGGTTGACAACTGGAAAAATTTGTGTATAATAAAGTTCATTAAAAGACGAAGACGTTTTCTTAAGAAATTAAGAGACGTCTTTTTTATTTCTGGATTATATAATTCTTGTCTTTTAGGCATAAGAAAGCCGGTACCCTTTCTGCCAATCAGCCATGAGGAGGTAGTGTTATGAGAAAACTGGAAATCATAGTAAAACCGGAAAAACTGGAAGCAGTGAAAGAAATTCTGGAAGAGTGTGAAGCCAATGGCGTTATGATCAGCAATATTATGGGTTATGGAAATCAAAAAGGATACACGAAGATGTATCGAGGTACAAAATACAATGTAAACCTTCTGCCGAAAGTGAAAGTGGAGACAGTGATACCAAAGGAAATGGCTAAGACGGTCATTGACAAAATCGTATCGGCAATCAATACCGGCAGCTACGGCGACGGAAAAATATTTGTCTATGATGTGGAAGATGCGGTAAGGATTCGTACCGGGGAGCATGGAAAGGAAGCATTATAAGAATTTTGTAAGAATCAACGGAACGATAGTTTACCATATACGGGATAATAAGATTATCAAGGGAGATAATTGCAAACTGCAGTTATCTCTTTTTCGATTTATCCTATTTCTATGAGGAGGAATGATTATGAATTTATCGGACTTAGTTACTTCCACAGGGGATCAGCTGGGATCGGTTGAACTTCTGATGAATATTATGTGGACGATGCTCGGCGCGTTTCTTGTATACTTTATGCAGGCAGGCTTTGCTATGGTGGAGACCGGGTTTACCAGAGCCAAAAACGCCGGAAATATTATTATGAAAAACATGATGGATTTTGTGATCGGAAGCCTGTTCTTCTTTCTCCTTGGCTTCGCGCTGATGTTCGGGTCAGATGCGGGCGGCGTGATCGGAACCAGCGGATTTTTCAATCCTGCCGCGCTGCAGGAGGTCACCTCGCTGCCCATCGGTACCTTTCTCTTCTTCCATACGGTCTTTTGCGCCACCGCGGCTACGATCGTCTCCGGGGCAATGGCGGAGCGGACCAAATTCGTTTCTTACCTGATCTACAGCGCCTGCATCAGTATTTTCATCTATCCGGTTACCGGACACTGGATCTGGGGCGGCGGCTGGCTTTCACAGCTGGGCTTTCATGATTTCGCCGGTTCCACAGCGGTACATATGGTAGGAGGTGTATGTGCCCTTGTCGGCGCATGGCTGTTAGGTCCCAGAACCGGGAAATATACGAAGGAAGGAAAACCCAATGCGATTCCGGGTCACAATATCCCGATCGGAGCGCTGGGCGTATTTATCCTTTGGTTCTGCTGGTTTGGTTTCAACTGCGGTTCTACCACAGCGGCAGCCACTTCCATCGGCGATATTGCCATGACCACGAACCTGGCAGCGGCGGCTTCCACACTGGCGACACTTATATTTACCTGGATCAAATACGGCAAACCGGATGTATCCATGACACTGAACGGTTCCCTGGCCGGTCTGGTAGCCATCACCGCGGGCTGCGATGTGGTATCCAGCTGGGAAGCGATTCTGATCGGTCTGATCGCCGGCGTATTCGTGGTACTGGTGATCGAATTCGTGGATAAGGTGCTCAAAATCGACGATCCCGTCGGCGCTATCGGCGTTCACGGAGCCTGCGGCCTTCTCGGCACCATCCTGACAGGTGTTTTCGGGACCGGATGCAGCCTGATCACCCAGCTGATCGGTGTTGGTTCCGTACTGATATATGTTTTAATTCTTGCTTTCATTATCTTCTTCGTATTGAAAAAGACCGTCGGCCTTCGGGTGAATGAGACGGAAGAATACGAAGGACTGGATCTCCATGAACACGGGATGTCCGCTTATTCCAACTTCCGGTACCATGAAGACCGTTAATCTTAGCGTTTCTCTTATTTCCCTCAGTTGTACATATAGTATTCAGCCGAAACCCCGGAATTCCACTCCGGGGTTTCGGCGGTTTTTTTTGTACCTGGCGGCGCACGTTTGTCGGTTTGGTTTTTCATTTTTAGTTGCCGGAAATCCGGATTAGAGGTACAATCGTCATAGAAAAGGAAATGTTAATGAATATTGGTCAGATTTGAAAATCGGCAGAGGAACCATAGGAGACAGAGGAGAGATATATGAGGGTTTTGGTCATATCATGTAATACAGGAGAAGGGCATAACGCAGCGGGACGCGCGATCTATGAAAATCTGACAGATCGGGGAATAGATGCTGAGTTTGTGAATATGATGGCGCTTATGGGAGAAAAAGTGGACCGGGCTGTGTCCGGGACCTATGTGAAATCCACGCGGATTCCTTTTGTTTTCCATACAATCTACCGGATCGGGGGAGCGATCAGCCGTCTTTTGTTTAAAATGCATATAAAGTCCCCCGTTTACCTGGCGAACCGGAAATGCTGCGGGAAACTGGGTGATTATATAGAAGAAAAAGAGTTTGACGTGGTGGTGACGCCGCACCTGTTCTGCGCGGAAACGCTGACGGCTCTGAAGCGGGCTGGCCGGCTGAAGGCCGGGACCATGGCGGTCTGTACGGATTATACCAGTATCCCGTTCTGGGAGGAGACGGAACTGGACTATTATGTCATCCCCCATGAGGATCTGAGCGAAGAGTTTGTAAACAAAGGAATTCCTAAGGAGAAGCTGCTGCCCTATGGGATACCGGTTATGAAGGCATTCCGGACCAGGATCAGCCGGGAGAAAGCCCGTATGGTTATCAACAGCCGGGAGAATATTCATCTGGATACCCGCAAACGAACCTACCTGGTGATGTCGGGCAGTATGGGCTTTGGAAAAGTGGAGCTGCTGACCGTGAACCTGATCCGCTATTATGGGGACCGGGTAAATGTAGTGATTATCTGCGGAAATAATGAAAAACTCAGAAGACGGCTGAATTTTCTGTTCTCAGGGCACAAGAATGTGATTATCTGCGGATTTACAAAACACGTAGCGCTGTACATGGATGCCTGCGATGTGCTTTTTACAAAGCCCGGCGGTCTTTCAGGAACCGAAGCGGCAGTAAAGAATATCCCGATCGTGCATACGAACCCTATCCCGGGCTGTGAGACCAGGAACGCGGAATTCTTCTCCCGGCGGGGGATGTCCTGTTCCTGTACGAAGATCAAGGATCAGCTTCAGGCGGCCAGGCAGCTGTGCAAGGATGAAACCATGCGCAATCAGATGCTGGAGGCCCAGCGCGCTTACATTTATCCTGAGACCTGCGACCGGATTGCGGATAAGATCATTAAGATCGGCGAAGATAAGGCGGGCTGTGAAACCGGTGAAGATGAGGTTTGATGCGGAGCAGTCTGCATACCGCTACGGATATATGCATAAAATACGCGCAAGGAGGAGGAAAATATGAGATATTTCATCTGGGCTCTCGCGGGATACCTGTGCGGCAGCCTGATGTTCAGCAGCCTGGTTCCCCGGTATCTGTGTCATATCGATATCGGTGCGGTCAGTGATGACAAAAATCCGGGAGCCGGGAATGTATTCAAATATGTCGGAATCGGCTGGGGCTTATTATGTCTGGTCCTGGATCTTGGAAAGGGTTTTCTGCCGGTGTGGATGGCGGCCAGAATGATCGGTATCGAAAGCATTCTGTTTGCCTTTGTGATCGCCGCGCCGGTGGCCGGTCACGCATTTCCGGTATTTTGCAAAGGGAAAGGGGGGAAAGGAATCGCGGTGACTTTCGGTGTTTTGCTGGGTATCAGCCCGCACAGCGACGCGGTATGGATGTTAGCCGCCCTTCTGATTCTGTTTACGGGAATTCTGGTCATTCGGCCTCACCATGTCCGGGTGATCCTGTCGTTTCTCCTGTTTGCTGTCTGGTGCGGATTCCGGGTTCGGATTCCTTCTATATTATGTGGATGCTGTCTGATCTCCCTGCTTGTGATCGGGAAGCATCTGCTGGCCCCAAATCAGGGAAAATGGGAAGTTCAATTATTTCCCGGAGGGCTCCTGCAAAGGATGAAGGAGCATTCCGTTTCTACATACCCGGATTTGCGGCACGGCAAATGGAGGATGGAGAATGATAAGGGAGAAAAGGAGCGGTCTGAATGAGTGGATTTGTAAACCTTAGAGGAGTGCGAAAAAGTTATCGTATGGGTGAGGTAATCATACATGCGGTGGATGGAATAGAATTTGAGATCGAGGAAGGAGAATTCGTGGTGATTGTAGGGCCCAGCGGCGCTGGAAAGACAACGGTGCTGAATATACTGGGCGGTATGGACACCTGCGATGAGGGAGAAGTGCTGGTGGACGGACAGGATATCAGTAAATACCGGAAACGGGAACTGACGGCGTACCGCAGGGAAGCCATTGGTTTCGTATTCCAGTTCTATAACCTGGTCCAGAACTTGACGGCGCTGGAAAATGTGGAGCTGGCGCTTCAGATCTGTAAAAATCCATTGGATGCCCGACAGGTGTTGAACGAAGTGGGATTGGGAGAGCGTCTGGCGAATTTTCCGGCCCAGTTATCCGGAGGCGAGCAGCAGCGGGTGGCTATCGCGCGGGCTCTGGCGAAAAATCCGAAGCTGCTGTTATGCGATGAGCCCACCGGAGCGCTGGATTACCAGACCGGGAAGGCGATCCTGAAGCTTCTGCAGGATACCTGCAGGGAGCGGGGCATGACGGTCATCGTGATTACCCATAACTCGGCGATCGCGCCGATGGCAGACCGTATGATCAAGATCAAGAATGGAAAGGTCAGCAGGATCACAGTGAATCCGGAACCGGTATCCGTAGATACCATTGAATGGTAGCAGATGCAGATCAGCAGGCAGCAAACGAGTAACCTAATTAAGAGAGTAGAAACCGGAATTTTGACGAAAAGCAAGGAGGCCATTCGACGGGCTGATGAAGAAACATGCGTTGCATAAAGATTTTTTCATGGAAATTAAAAAGAGTTTTCACCGATATGCCTCTATTTTATTAATTGTAGCATTGGGAGTGGCATTCTTTTCCGGAGTCCGGGCGTCAAAGCCGGATATGGTTCTTTCGGCGGATATTTTTTACGACGAAAGCAATCTGATGGATATCCGGGTCGTCAGCACGCTGGGGCTGACGGATGAGGATGTGGAGGCAATCCGTCAGGTAGAAGGAGCCGGGGACGTTATGCCGGTGTATTCTTCTGATGTGCTGTGTGAGTCAAAAGATAATCTGCTGGTGATTAAGCTGATGTCCCTGCCAGACCCGGTGAACCAGCTGAAGATCGAAGAGGGAAGGCTGCCGCAGAAATCCGGCGAATGTCTGGTGGACGAGAAGCTGATCGATTCTTACGGTTATCAGATCGGCGATCAGATCACAGTGCAGTCCGGAAACGACACGGAACTGTCCGATATCGTGAACACCTCGGAATATACGATCGTGGGATATGGCAGCAGTCCGCTGTACCTGTCGCTGGAACGGGGAAGCAGCAGTATCGGAAGCGGGGATATGAACGGTTTTGTCGTGATTCCGACGGAGGACTTCGCGCTGGAGGCTTACACCGAGATCTGTCTGACGGCTGCGGGGGCGAAAGAGCTGACCTGTTACACAGATGAGTATGATGATTTTGTGGATAAACTGGTGTCCGGGATCGAGGATCTCTCCGATGCCAGATGCCAGGCCCGCTATGAAGAGGTAAAAAAAGAGGGCGATGACAAAATCAGGGACGCGCAAGAGAAAGTGGCCGATGGAGAACGAAAGCTTGCAGACGCGAAGCAGAAGATAGAGGATGGTCAGCAGGAAATCGATGACGCGAAGGTGACGCTGGCAGAAAAGGAGCAGGAACTAAAAGATGCCAAAAAGGAGCTGGCAGATAAGGAAAAGGAGCTTGAGGACGGCAAAGAGCAGTTGGCCGACGGTTTCCGTGAGCTGGAAGAGAATCAGGACAAAGTAGCTGAGGGCAGGGAAAAGTGGCAGGAGGGTATCGGGCAGACTTCCGATGGGGAGCGCGAGCTGGAACAGGCGAAGCAGAAACTGTCGGAAACCGAAGCCCAGTTAAAAGACGCCAGGGAGCAGCTGAATACTCAGGAACAAAGTTTAAACGCCGCTTCGGAGCAGTTAAAGCAGATGAAAGATGCCTATGCCCCTTTAAAAGCAGCGGCGGATGCCGGTTACCCGTTAAGTCCCAAGCAGCAGGCCCAGCTCGCCCAGCTGGAAGCCGGAATCGCTGCCATGGAGCCGGAGCTGCAAAAGGGAGCGCAGGAGCTGGAAACCGGCAAACAGCAGCTGGAGGCCGGAGAACAGCAGCTGGAAGCCGGCAGAGACCAGCTGGCCCAGCAGGAAGCGAAGCTTCAGGCAGCGAAACAGCAGCTTTCTGACAGCGGCTGGGAGTTAGAGGACGCGCAGCGGCAGATCGAAGATGCCAAAGCGCTGCTGTATGAGAAACAGGAAGAGATCCATGACGGTGACGTCAAGATCGCGGATGCCAAAAAAGAGCTGCAGGATGGGGAACACAAGATCGCAGATGCCCGCAAGGAACTGTCGGACGCGGAACAGAAACTGGCGGATGGTCAGCAGGAGTATGAGGAGGCCAGAGCGGAAAATGAGCCGAAGATTGCGGATGCCAAACAGGACATCGCAGATGCGAAAGAGAAGTTAAATGATCTGGAGGTTCCGGAATGGTTCGTGCTGGACCGGCAGTATCTGCAGACTTATGTGGAATACGGACAGAACTCAGACCGGATCGGAGCTATTGGCGATGTATTCCCGGCGATCTTTTTCCTGGTAGCGGCCCTGGTGGCCCTGACCACCATGACCAGGATGGTGGAGGAGGAGCGGACCCAGATCGGCACGCTCAAGGCCCTTGGGTATGGAAAAGCCAGTATAGCCGGTAAATATATCTGGTACGCGTTGTCGGCCAGTCTGTTCGGCAGCCTGCTGGGCTTAGTGGTGGGACAGAAGCTGCTGCCCTATGTGATCATCAGCGCGTATAAGATCCTGTATAATAATCTGCCGGCTATCGTCACCCCTCTGAATTTTAACTATTCCGTAACGTCCACGGCGCTGGCCGTATTCTGTACGACGATCGCTGTGGTTGCCGCCTGCTATAAAGAATTGCTTGCGGTACCGGCCCAGCTGATGCGCCCTGCCGCACCGAAAGCGGGAAAGCGTGTCATGCTGGAACGGGTGACCTTCCTGTGGAAGCATCTGAACTTTACCGGAAAGGCCACGATCCGGAATCTGATCCGGTATAAAAAGCGGTTTCTCATGACAGTACTGGGCATCGGGGGCTGTACGGCGCTGCTGCTGGTGGGATTCGGCCTGCAGGATTCCATCATGTCCATCGGTGATCTGCAGTTTGAGAACGTCCGGGTATACAACGCGTCCATCGGGATCGATGAGGACGCGGATGCGCCGGCCCGGGAAGAGCTGGCGGATAAGGTAAAGTCTGATGACCGGATAAAAAGCTATCTCCCCGCCAGGGAAGTGGCCATGGATATCGGATTCGGAGGAGCAGAGCGAAGCGGGTATCTGGTGGTTCCGGAATATCCGGACCAGTTACAGGACTATATCCGTCTGAAGGACCGGATCACCGGTACTCCCTATAAGCTGACGGATGACACGGTGATTATAACGGAAAAAGCGGCGACGCTGCTCGGCATATCCAAGGGGGATACGATCTATCTGAAAGACAAAGAGACCAGCCGGGTTGAAGTTACCGTAGGTGATATCGCGGAGAACTACTTCATGCATTATGTCTATATGACACCGGCACTCTATGAAAAGCTATACCAGGAGAAACCAGTCTACAATGAATACCTGACCATGGACCGGGAAAATGGGGAAGCTTTCCAAAAGGAACTGCAGGAAGAATATATCAACATGGAGGCGTGCAGCGGAGTAAGCTTCGTCAGCGATACGGAAAACCGAATCCGGGATATGTTAAAAAGTATGGACACCATCATCTATGTGCTGGTCATTTCCGCGGGTATGCTGGCCTTTATCGTGCTGTATAACCTGAATAATATCAATATCACAGAGCGGAAGCGGGAGCTGGCCACCTTGAAGGTGCTGGGCTTTTTTGACGGGGAAGTATCGGCTTATATGCTGCGTGAAAATATACTGCTGACCATGATCGGGGCGCTGATCGGCCTGTTCATGGGAGTTGCGCTGCACCGGTTTGTGATCATAACAGCGGAAATTGATATGCTGATGTTCGGCAGGCTGATCAAGCCCAGAAGCTTTGCGTACAGTGTGTTATTTACATTTGCTTTTTCTATGTTTGTAAACTTCACCATGCATTTTAAATTGAAGAAGATCGATATGGTGGAATCCATGAAGAGCGTGGAATAGAGGAAAAAGAATATGCCGGATGTGAATAAGGGAGAAAAACAAAATACCGGCTGGCGGATTCGGTCAAGGTGTGTATGAAGAACGCCCCCCAACTGCGGACTCGGAATCGTGCACTCCATGGCTCATGCGCTGGGGGCTGTTTACGATACCCCGCACGGTGTGGCCAACGCGATTTTGCTGCCGACCGTGATGGCATATAATGCCGATATGACAGGCGACAAGTATCAATATATCGCGGCCGCCATGGGAGTGGAAGGGACCGAATCCATGAGCCGGGATGAGTACCGTAAGGCCGCAGTGGACGCAGTCCGCAAGCTGTCCCTGGACGTGGGTATTCCGGCTGATTTAAAAGAAATCGTAAAGGAAGAGGATATTCAGTTCCTGGCGGAATCCGCAGTTGCGGATGCATGTGCTCCGGGCAATCCAAAGGAAGCAAGCCTGGATGACATTATCGGGCTGTACCGTTCTCTTCTGTAACCTGGTCTTAAAGAAATGCGTGTGGGCTGTCGGAGAATTGAATTTGCATATTTTCCGACAGCCCCTTATTTTTATGGAAAATGATGGAAGTGTGGTAAAATCTATGTGCAGGATAAACAATGTAGGAGAAAGACCGGTTTCCTTTTTGATTGAATAATAAGAGAAGGGGCGGCCCGCGATCGATGGGAAGCTTCGGGGGCAGAGGGGAGTACTTATGTTAAAAATGATTGTCATTGGATGTCCCGGTTCTGGTAAAAGCACCTTTGCACGAAAATTACGGGATGCAGCCGGAATTCCGTTATATTATCTGGACGTACTCTGGCACAAACCGGATCGGACCAATATCTCCAGAGAGGAATTTGATATACGTGTAAGTGAGATACTCAAAAGTGATCGCTGGATTATTGATGGAAATTATCTGCGTACGCTGGAAACACGTCTGTGCGCGTGCGACACGGTATTCCTGTTGGATTATCCGTTGGAGGCTTGCCTGTCAGGCGCGGAATCACGGATCGGGAAAAAGCGGGAAGATCTGCCGTGGTTGGAATCGGAATTCGATGAAGAATTCAGACAGTGGATTGTGGATTTCCCGAATGAACAATTGCCGCAGATATATAAACTGTTGGAGAGATACCAGGAAAATAGGAATATTATCATATTTAAAACAAGAAAAGATGCGGATGATTATCTGGATAGAATGCGGAGGAAGCGCTTATATTCGGCCGAAACAGGAGAAAATGTGGGATTGCGTGGGCTTTGACTGGAATTTGAGTCTGAAAGAGTTGCTTTTGATTGGAAAATGTGAACGTTAACGTGGAATTAGTTGGATTTATGTTGGGAAAAAAAGATGGAAAAAGTAAATGGTTTCATGTATAATAGGGTAGGACTTGTTGTATAAAATAATGGTATGGAGGTAGATAAAATGTTAGTATCAGCGAAAGAGATGTTAGAGAAAGCGAAAGCGGGTCATTACGCAGTTGGACAGTTCAATATTAATAACCTGGAATGGACAAAGGCAGTTCTTCTGACCGCGCAGGAGTTAAATTCACCGGTGATCCTGGGTGTATCTGAGGGTGCCGGAAAGTATATGTGCGGATATAAAACAGTAGTTGGTATGGTGAACGGAATGCTGGAAGAGTTAAATATCACGGTTCCGGTAGCTCTGCACCTGGATCACGGCAGCTACGACGCATGCTATAAATGTATCGATGCGGGATTCTCTTCCATTATGTTTGACGGTTCCCATTATCCGATCGAAGAGAACGTAGAGAAAACGAAAGAGCTGGTTAAAGTCTGCGCGGAGAAGGGAATGTCCCTGGAAGCGGAAGTCGGATCGATCGGCGGCGAAGAAGACGGCGTGATCGGAATGGGCGAGTGCGCAGACCCGAAAGAATGCAAGATGATCGCAGACCTGGGCGTTACCATGCTGGCTGCCGGCATTGGAAACATTCACGGAAAATATCCGGAAAACTGGGCAGGCTTAAGCTTCGAGACTCTGGATGCGATCCAGCAGCTGACCGGAGAGATGCCTCTGGTTCTGCACGGCGGTACAGGAATCCCGGCTGACATGATTAAAAAAGCCATCACCCTGGGAGTTGCCAAGATCAACGTAAATACGGAATGCCAGCTGTCCTTCGCAGCCGCTACCCGCAAATACATCGAAGAAGGCAAAGACCTGGTAGGCAAAGGCTTCGACCCTCGTAAAATCCTGGCTCCCGGCCTGGAGGCGATCAAAGCAACCGTAAAAGAAAAAATGGAACTGTTCGGCTCCATCGGAAAAGCCTGAGAATAAAGCAGATATGATGTGGCCCCCGCCAGCTGGCGGGGGCCATTTTATAATTACCAATTCCGCATTATTTTGCACAATCATTTGAGCCAAAGTAATTCTAATCTGTAAAAAGTGTTTAAAGTTCAGGTTTTTTGAAAGATTTGCTTGATTTTTAGAAAGAATTAGTTTATCTTATAGGAAGATTGGAAACGATGTTTCCAGAGAATGAGACAGAACAAAGGCGTTCCAGTAATTGGAATGTCTTTTTTTATTTCATAGGAAAGTGCTCCTATGAAATAAAAAACGCTCCGCGGGGATCGCACTACGGCGGAAAGGAAGATGCCGCTTACGCGGCCCGCCGTAGGCGGAGAGTTTCGCAAGCGAAACTCTTTTTCATGCAATGGGAAAGTGCCTCTCTTGCTGGACTGTCAAATACATATCTTAATAGAGGAAAGGGTGTTAGTTATGAGCGAACTGTTCAACGTAGCGGATATTTTCGGCGAAGATGTGTTTAGTGATGCGGTAATGGAAGAGCGTCTTCCCAAAAAGGTTTACAAGGAATTGAGAAAAACCATTGATGAGGGGAAAGAGCTGGATCCGATGATAGCCGAAGTGGTGGCAGGAGCCATGAAAGATTGGGCTATTGAAAAAGGGGCCACCCACTATACCCATTGGTTCCAGCCGCTGACCGGTGTGACTGCCGAAAAGCACGACTCTTTTATCTCAGCTCCCGTTAATGGAAAGGTTCTGATGGAGTTTTCCGGGAAAGAGCTGATCAAAGGGGAGCCGGATGCGTCATCCTTCCCTTCCGGCGGCCTGCGCGCCACCTTCGAGGCGAGAGGCTATACTGCGTGGGACTGCACTTCACCGGCTTTCGTCAGACACGATGCTGCCGGCGCCATACTGTGCATCCCCACAGCCTTCTGTTCTTATACAGGAGAGGCGCTGGACCAGAAGACCCCGCTGCTGCGTTCCATGGAAGCGTTAAATACCCAGGCACTCCGTCTGTTAAGATTGTTTGGCAACACGACTTCGAAGAAAGCGACTCCTTCCGTAGGGCCGGAGCAGGAATATTTCCTGGTGGACCGAAAGAAATATTTACAGAGAAAGGACCTGATCTTCGCCGGAAGGACCTTATTTGGGGCCATGCCTCCCAAGGGACAGGAGCTGGAGGACCATTACTTTGGAAGCATCCGGGAACGGATCGCGGCCTACATGAAGGATGTCAACAAAGAACTGTGGAAACTGGGCGTATCCTCCAAGACACAGCACAATGAAGTGGCTCCCGCACAGCATGAACTGGCGCCGATCTATGCCGAAGCGAATATAGCCGTGGACCACAACCAGCTGATTATGGAGACTTTGAAAAAAGTGGCCGAGAGAAATGGATTATACTGCCTGCTTCATGAGAAGCCCTTTGCCGGTGTGAATGGTTCCGGAAAACATAACAACTGGTCTGTCATCACCGATGACGGCATCAACCTGTTGAATCCGGGGAAAACACCTCATGAGAACATTCAGTTTCTCCTTGTACTGACCTGTATCTTAAAGGCGATAGACGAGCATGCGGATCTGCTGAGAGAATCCGCTGCCGATGTAGGGAATGATCACAGGCTGGGAGCCAATGAGGCGCCTCCGGCGATTATATCGATCTTCCTGGGCGAACAGCTGGAGGACGTGCTGGAACAGCTGGTAAGCACCGGAGAAGCGACCCACAGTCTGAAGGGCGGCAGACTTCAGACCGGTGTGAAAACCCTTCCGGATCTGGCCAAGGATGCTACCGACCGGAACAGAACCTCCCCGTTCGCTTTTACCGGAAACAAGTTCGAATTCCGTATGTGCGGTTCCAGAGATTCCATCGCATCGCCGAATACCGTACTGAACACGATCGTAGCGGACGCGTTCTGTGAGGTATGCGATGTACTGGAGAAATCCGATGATTTTGACATGGCGGTACATGATCTGATTAAAAAATACGCCAGCGAGCACCAGAGAATCGTATTTAACGGCAACGGCTACTCCGAAGAATGGGTGGAAGAGGCGATGCGCAGAGGCCTTCCGAATATCACATCCATGGTAGACGCGATCCCGGCGCTCATAACAGATAAGTCCGTAAAGCTTTTCGAAAAGTACGGCGTGTTTACAAAAGCGGAATTAGAGTCCCGGGTGGAAGTCAAATACGAGACCTACGCCAAGGCAATCAATATCGAGGCGCGCACCATGGTAGATATGGCCAGAAAACAGATAATCCCGGCGGTGATCAAATACACCAAAGTGCTGGCCGACTCTATCAATTCCGTGAGAGCCGCCTGTGATGCCGATGTATCGGTACAGACAGGGGAACTAAAAGATGCATCCGCGCTCCTGGCCCAGACCAAAGCCGCTCTGATCAAGCTGGAAGAGGTAACCGAAGCAGCTTGTGCCATGGAAGAAGGGGAGACTCAGGCAAAATATTATCATGATGCAGTGATGCCGGCCATGGAAGCGCTTCGCGTCCCGGTTGACAAACTGGAAATGATCGTAGACAAAGACCTCTGGCCGATGCCTTCCTACGGAGATTTGATATTCGAAGTTTAAATATAGTTACGCTGTGAGCCCCCGGCATATGCCCGGGGGCTTGTTTTTAAAATGTTATTAAAATAAAGATTGACTCTACCGCAGCGTAACGGTTTAACATAAGAGACGGAAAGGAGGATAAGGCAGTTATGAAGACAGTAAAGGAAGTATCGGAGATAACCGGAGTCAGCATCCGAACACTGAGATATTACGATGAGATCGGGCTGCTGAAACCGACACAGTTGACCGACTCCGGTTACCGGCTCTATGATTTAAAGGCTTTGGAAAAACTGCAGCAGATTATGTTCTTCCGGGAACTGGAGATCCCCTTGGCTGAGATCAAAGAGATCATGGGAAAGCCAGATTTTGACAAAGAACAGGTACTGTCTGTCCAGAAATCCCTGCTGGAAAACAAGAGAAACCGTTTAAACGGAATTATTGAACTGATCAATGATGTAATGAAAGGGGTCAATACGATGAATTTTGAAGCGTTTAACGAAGCGGATGTGGAACAGATCATATCAACCATGCAAAAAGAATTAACAGAAGAACAGTTTGAAGAATTTATTAGAACCCACGGGGACGGAAGTGTGGACAATTATCAGAAAATCCTGCTGGACGCACTGAAAAATGAAAAAGTAAGCGCAGACCTGATGAGATGGTTCGGCAGTAAAGAGAAGGTGATAGCCAGTGCGGCCCCCATCGATAACATAGATGAAAAACGCCTGGACCACAAGGAAATCTATAAACAGCTGGCCGCGCTTCGAAATGTCAATGACGAAGAAGCGGAAAGAAAGCTGATCTCGGAACTGGCTGACAGCTATAAACAGCTGCTAAATCTGGACAACGCCAGAGCTTTTCTGATCGATCTTTCAAAAGAATATCTTCAGGACGAAAAACTGGCGGAAGCCAATGATACCCAATACGGGAAAGGAAGCGCGGAATATATTGCGGAGGCAATCAAGCGTTATTATGGCGTATGAGATTCTGCTTCCGGAGCTGAGGCTGTTCCGGGCGGTATCCGGGGACAGCCTTTTACCGGGTTTAAGTATCTAAAATCAGCACTTCCCCATTCACATCCGCATAGGTAACCGGAACCGGCTCGGAGAATACGGTCCGCCCTCCGGTCGCCTCCATAATATCCGCTTTTCGGGAGGAGAAGCTGTTCCGGGGAAATAGTACCTGCAAAGTGACAGTATCCGTGTATTCGCTGTCCAGTGTGGGAATCTCATTTTGGGCCAGCAGGTACTGAATTTTCCCCACATCCGTATAGCTGCAGGAAAGAGTCACCTGACAGCCGGGATGCTTTTCGATCACCACGCTTTGGGCAAGGCCCTCCTGGGCAGCCCTGGAATACGCCCTTACCAGGCCGCCGGTGCCTAAAAGGGTTCCGCCAAAATATCTGGTGACTACGGCGATGACATTATGAAGGGAAGCGCCTGTCAGCACGTCCAGGATGGGGCGTCCTGCCGTCTGGGCCGGTTCCCCGTCATCACTGCACCGCATCAGGCTGTTTTCCTGTCCGATGATGTAGGCATAACAATGATGCGAGGCGTCCCAGTATTTTTTTCGCAGGCGTTCCAACACCCGGAGAGCCTCATCCTCCGATGCAGCCGGTTCAATGGTTGCGATAAAACGTGATTTCTTTTCGATAACCTCTCCTTGTCCGCCGCGGTAAACGGTGCAAGACTTAAGTTCCATATGTATTTATCCGATTCTGGGTATATCCTGACAATATTCCTGGGAAACTTTTTCGTCGATCAGCTCCAGCATGCACATCGGCGTTACCAGATTCCGAATAAACTGATTCAGAATCTCCAGCACAAACTCTTTTGAATAGGAGATGGCCGCGGCTGTTTTCTGTTCCCGCAGTATGCCGTCGGACGCTTTGGACCACTTCATGATCCGCATTCCGTACAGCGGCATATAATTGGATACGTCCCTGGTTTCCTCCAGCAGGTAATACTCCAGACGGATTTCTCCTTTCTCTGTATCTGTCAAAAAGCGGTTTCCTACCAATGTTAATTTTCTCATGCGAATTCCTCCTGAGGCTATTATAACGGAGGCCTGTCCGCCCATAAAGCAGGAATAAACGCAGAAAAACCGATGAAACCGCCTGATCTGCTATGGTTCGGAAAATTTTCTGTCCCTTTTTATAAAAAGGTGGATCTTTTTGCAGGAAACTGCGATAATTTCTAGTCATTATTATACCGGCAACAGGGGAAATGCGCAAGAGGGCAGGCAGAGTAAGCAGGAGAAGGAAAATCCGATTGGCTAATCAGCCATATGCCTGCCTTTGTTTAATAAAGTATATGTAGTCTCATCATAATCCCAAATGTTCTTTTAAAATTCTTCTTTTAAAATTCTTTTCCAGAAACCCTTTTCTGCCTGTATAAAATCCCAGAAATAGCCAATTATTTATCATAAGAAAAGCTTAATTCTTTATGAAAAAAAGGGGCAATTTGTTTTTTTCCTTTATTTAGGCAGCTTTATTTGCTATAATGGATGGGATAAAGGAGGCATATTATGAATTATGGGAAAAAAGGGGCTTCGAGAAAGCAGAAGAAATTAACCTCTAAATCCGCCATGGTAGGCAAAAAACTGACGATTACATTCTTTAAAGCGTTTTTGGTCGGACTTGTCGCCGTTGCCGTTGTGTTAATTTGTGCCGGAATCGGAGTTCTGAAAGGTGTTATTGACAGCGCGCCTGATATATCTAACATAGATATAAGCCCGAACCGATTTTCCACTTTTGTATATGACCAGGATGGAAATGAGATAACTAAGCTGGTGGCGTCGGATTCCAACCGGATCTCCGCCACGATCGAAGAGATGCCGCTGGATCTCCAGCACGCCTTTGTGGCAATAGAAGATGCAAGATTTTATACCCATAATGGGATCGATATCAAGGGTATTATCAGAGCAGGTATCACAGGAATTAAAAACGGCGGAGACTTTTCGGAGGGAGCCAGTACGATTACGCAGCAGCTGCTGAAGAATAACGTATTTACGGACTGGACGGAGGAATCGTCATTCTCCGAGAAGCTGGAACGTAAAATTCAGGAACAGTATCTGGCGATCCAGCTGGAGAAACGGATGGATAAGGATACGATCCTGGAGAATTATCTCAATACCATTAACCTGGGACAGAATACATTGGGAGTACGCGCGGCGTCCCACCGGTATTTTGATAAGGATGTAAGTGAACTGAATCTGTCGGAGTCGGCTGTGCTGGCCGCGATTACGCAGAATCCTTCCAGATTTAATCCGCTGACGAATCCGGAGAAGAATGCCGAGCGGCGGAAAAAAGTGCTGGACAATATGCTGGAGCAGGAGTATATCGACCAGCAGCAGTATGACGAAGCGATGGCGGATGATGTGTATTCCAGAATTAAAAATGTAAATGACGAGTCAGATGAATCATCAATATATACATATTTTGTTGATGAACTGACCAAACAGGTGATTGCGGATCTTCAGGAATTAAAGGGCTATTCCAATATTCAGGCATATAACGCGCTGTACAGCTCGGGGCTTAGTATTTATACGACCCAGGACCCGGCGCTCCAGAAAATCTGTGATGAAGAATTTGCCAATCCGGATAATTATCCCGACGGCACGCAGGTGTCCCTGGATTATGCACTTACGGTGAAAAAAGCCGACGGGTCTAAGGAAAACCACAGCACCGAGATGTTTATATCCTATTTTAAGGAGCATGAAAATAAGAATTTCAACATGATCTTCAAGGATGAAGAGGACGCCAGAGCCCATATCCAGCAGTATAAGGACGCAGTGCTGGGCGCGGGAGACGAGGTGGAGGCGGAACGGATCAGTCTGACGCCGCAGCCCCAGGCATCCGTGGTGATCATGGACCAGAACACAGGATATGTGAAGGCCATCGTAGGCGGAAGAGGGGAAAAGGAAGCCAGCCTTACCCTGAACCGTGCTACGGGAACCAGGAGGCAGCCGGGGTCCACCTTTAAGGTATTGGCCGCTTTCGCGCCGGCCCTTGATAAGGCGGGCATGACTCTGGCTACGGTACAGGATGACGCGCCGTTTAATTACGCCAACGGGCGCCCGGTCAGCAACTGGTATGGTTCGGGTTATAAGGGACTGTCCACCATCCGTCAGGCCATCGAGCAGTCCATGAATATCGTAGCGGTTAAGACGATTACAGACATCACTCCCCAGGTTGGGTTTGATTATTTGAAGAAATTCGGATTTGACACCGAAGAATCCCTGGTGGAAAAGAAGATCGTTAACGGGGAAGTGAAGTCCGATATCGGGCAGGCGCTGGCCCTGGGCGGACTGACCAACGGTGTGACGAATCTGGAGCTGACTGCCGCTTATGCCACGATCGCAGATGGCGGTACGTATACGAAACCGATCTTCTATACGAAGATCCTGGATCATGACGGCAATGTACTGATCGACAATACGCCGCAGCAGACCACGGTGCTCAAGGATACGACGGCCTGGCTGCTGATCGATGCCATGCGGGACGTGGTGAGCGGAAGCAAGGGTACGGCCACAGACTGTAAGATCCCTAACATGGACGTGGCAGGTAAGACCGGTACGACCACCGGCTATAAAGATATCTGGTTCACCGGTTCGACGCCTTACTATACCTGTACGGTGTGGGGCGGTTACGATATCGGCGGGGTGGAGCTGCCCAGCAGGGGCATTTACCACACCTACCATAAGAAGATGTGGAAGAGTATCATGACAAGGGTCCATGAAAATCTGGAGCCCCGGGAATTTGAGCGGCCGGATGGAATCGTCACGGCTTCCGTGTGCCGGAAGTCCGGAAAGCTGGCGGTGCCGGGCCTGTGTGATGCGGACCCCAGAGGCAGTATGATTATTTCGGAATATTTTGCCAAGGGAACGGTGCCGACGGATTCCTGTGATGTGCATGTACAGGTGCTTTACTGTACGGAGTCGGGTATGATAGCGAACCAGGGCTGTCCGAATGTGGAAGCGAGGATCTGTATCCGAAGGCCGGACGGGGACATCGGTGTGACCGATGACACGCCCTATGAGCTGCCGGATGATATCGCTGCCGGAACCTGTGTCATACACGGAGGAGAATCTTCCTATATACCTCCGGCCGATACCGGGCAGGGGAATGCGCCGCCTCAGGATAATGGGGGAAGCGTATCCGACGATATCCAGGACATTCTGGATAATGCGTTCGGCGATGAAGGGGAATAAAACTCGTTAAATCAGAATCAGGAAGGGGTGTTCCGGTAAAAGGGACACCCCCTTTGTACATAAGGAGAGCAGCCCATGTCTTTACAGATTATTCTGGGAAACGCAGGAGCGGGGAAGTCCACCTGCCTATATGAGGAAATGATCCGTCAGTCCATCGAGTATCCGCAGCGGAAGTATTTCGTGATCGTTCCGGAGCAGTTTACGATGCAGACACAGATGGATCTGGTCCGGATGCATCCCAGAGGGGGTGTCCTGAACATTGATATCTTAAGCTTCGAGCGTCTGGCCTACCGGATCTTCGACGAGCTGGGCGGGAACCACTGTCTGGTACTGGAGGAAACCGGTAAGAACCTGGTGCTGCAAAAGATCGCGGAGGAAAAACGGGAGGACTTAAAACTGCTGGGGGGCAGCATCCGGAAACCCGGCTATATCCGGGAAATCAAATCCGTTATCTCCGAGTTTACCCAATACGGGGTGGAGGACGAACAGCTGGAGGAAATGATCCGGTTTGCAGATAAGAACCCCAGACTTCAGTGGAAACTTCAGGATATCCGTGTACTTTATGACGCGTTCCGGCAGTATCTGAAGGACCGGTATATTACGGCGGAGCAGGTGCTGGAAGTGCTGTGCCGCTTAGTGGAGCGGTCCGAGCTTTTAAAAGACAGCGTAATAGCGCTGGATGGCTTTACCGGTTTTACCCCGGTTCAGAATCAGCTGCTGGAAAAGCTGCTGCGCACTGCCGGGCAGATCTGGGTGACGGTGACTCTGGATGAGCGGGAGAACCCCATGCATCTGGGGGCGGATCACCAATTATTCTATATGAGTAAGAAAACGATTCGGGGGCTTATGAAACTGGCGGAAACCGCCGGTGCCCGGGTAAAAGAACCCATTGTTCTGAACAACCGCAGGAACCCGCGGTTCCGGGAGGCTCCTGCGCTGGCCTGGCTGGAACAGCATTTATACAGGTATGGCAGAGGACGCTACGAAAAGGAACAGGATCAGCTGATCCTGTACTGTTCCCAGAATCCCATGGAAGAGGTGGAAGAGACCGCCAGACGGATTCTGGCGTTGGTAAGAGAGCGCGGATACCGCTACCGGGAGATCGCGGTGGTGGCGGGGGATATCGCCGTCTATGGAAATTATGTGAGAAAGGTGTTCGCGGAATACGGCATTCCCTCTTTTATCGACCAGAAGCGGAATATTCTGATGAATCCGGCTGTGGAGTGGATCCGGTCCCTGCTTCAGATGGTGGATCAGAACTTCAGTTACGAGAGTGTGTTCCGGTATCTGCGGTGCGGACTGTCAGGTTTTTCCAGAAGAGAGACGGATCTGCTGGAGAATTACTGCATTGCTCTGGGAATCCGGGGTTTTTCGAAATGGAAGCAGAAATGGGTGCGCAGCTATCCCGGACTTACGCAAGAAGAACTGGTCCAGGTGAACATTCTGCGGGACCGGTTCGCCGGTGAAATGGCGGATACGGTCTCAGTGTTGGGGCAAAAGGGTGCCACTGTGGAGGAGATCACCAGGGCGGTCTATGGACTGATGGTCCGCCGGGAGATTCAGCTGCGGTTGAAAGAGTACGAGGAGCAGTTCAAGGCTTCCGGTAATATGGATCTGGCCAAGGAATATTCCCAGGTGTACCGGATACTGATGGACCTGTTTGACAAGCTGATCGACCTGTTGGGAGATGCCCGGATTCTGCTGCGGGAATACGCGAAGATCCTGGACGCGGGCTTTGAAGAGGCCAAGGTGGGAGTGATCCCCATGGAACAGGATCTGGTACTGATCGGTGATGTGGAGCGTACCAGACTGAATGAGATCCAGGTATTATTTTTCCTGGGAGCCAACGACGGGCTGGTGCCGAAAACCGGGGGAAGCGGCGGAATCCTCTCGGACATGGACCGGGAGCTGCTGGCAGGAAGCGACGTGGAGCTGGCTCCGACAGCCAGGCAGAATGTATGTATTCAAAAATTCTATCTGTATCTGGTGCTGACGAAGCCCAGCAGACAGCTGTACATAAGCTTCAGCAAGGTAGACTCAGGCGGTAAGACGCTGCGGCCGTCTTCTCTGGTGGGAACACTGCACAAGCTGTTCCCGGGACTTACGCAGGAGGAAACCGTGTCGGGTCTGGCGCCGGAAGCTTTAGAGAACCTGGAACCGGATCAAGCTGAAACCGGACTGGAATCAGAAGCCGGCTGGGCGAGGCGGTTACTGGCCGGCCGGGTGATGACCCCGGAAAGCGGAATCCACTGCCTGGCACAGCAGATGCAAGACAATCTGCAGCATCCAACGGCTGCATACAAGGAGCTGTTCAGCTGGTATATGAGAGATCCTGCATGGGAACCGGTGATCCGGGAACTGGCGGAAGTCTCCTGCGCTTCTAACTCCGACGCGCGGATCAGCAGGGCGGTCGCCAATGTGCTCTACGGGACTGTCCTGGAGAACAGCGTGACGAGATTAGAGCGGTATGCGTCCTGCGCCTGCGCCCACTTCCTGGACTATGGCCTGCATCTTACGGAGCGGACGGAGTATTCCTTTGAGGCGGTGGATCTGGGGACGGTATTCCACCGGGCGCTGGAAGTGTTCGGGAAGAAACTGAATCAGAGCGGATACAGCTGGTTTACGCTGGACGACCGGAAACGGGAGGAACTGACCGACGCGGCGGTGGAGGAAGTGGTCACCGATTATGGAAATATGGTGCTGTACAGTTCCGCGCGCAATACGTATCTCCTGTCCAGGATGAAGCGCCTGCTGCGCAGGACGACCTGGGCGTTGACAAGACAACTGGAAAAAGGCGGATTTACGCCCGGGAATTATGAGATCTCATTTTCCAACGCCACAAATCTGGATTCCGTCAATATCGCCCTGTCGGCGGAAGAGAGGCTGCGGCTTCAGGGAAGAATCGACCGGGTGGATGTCTGTGAGGACGGGGACAACCTTTATGTGAAGGTGGTGGATTACAAATCGGGCAGCACGGCTTTTGACCTGGTGGCGCTGTATTATGGGCTCCAGCTTCAGCTGGTGGTCTATCTGAACGCGGCCATGGAGATCGAACAGAAGGAGAATCCGGACAAACATGTGATTCCGGCCGGTATCCTTTATTATAATATGAAAGATCCGATCCTGGACCGGAAAGAGACCGAGGGGCCGGAGGAAATACAGGAGCGGCTGTTAAGCCAGCTGCAGATGAACGGGCTGGTCAATGCGGACCGGGAGATTATAGACCGGATGGATCAGCAGCTGAGCGGGCGCTCCCAGGTGATTCCGGTCTCCGTCAATAAGGACGGGAGCCTGTCCAAGAGCTCCAGTGTCGCCAGCAGTGAAGAATTCCGTACGATATCGGATTATGTAAATCAGAAAATCGTGGAACTGGGCAAAGGGATGCTGGATGGCAATATCAAAGCGGAGCCTTACGAGCTGTCGGGACAGACCGCCTGTGATTACTGCCCGTACCGGGCGGTCTGCGGGTTTGACGAGAAGCTTGAGGGTTTTGACCGCAGGAGGTTTAACAGCTATCAGCCGGACGAGATCTTAAGACGCATGAAAGAGGAGGTGTGAGCATGGGATTTTCCTGGACAGAGGAACAGCAGCGGGTGCTGGAAGCCCGAAAGAAGAATGTGCTGGTGTCGGCGGCGGCCGGCTCCGGCAAAACGGCGGTTCTGGTGGAGCGGATTATCCGTATGGTCACCGATCCCAAGGAGCCGGTGGATATTGACCGTCTGCTGATCGTAACCTTTACAAACGCGGCTGCTGCGGAGATGCGGGAACGTATTACGAAAGCGATCGAGAGCCGGCTGGACGAGCAGGAGGAGAACAGTCATCTGCTGAGACAGCTGACGCTGATTCACAATGCGCAGATTTCTACGATAGACAGTTTTTGCCTGTATGTGATCCGGAATTATTTTCATGTCATAGAGCTGGACCCCAACTTCCGGGTAGCCGACGAAGGGGAGCTCAAGCTTTTAAAGAGCGATATGGCTGCGGAACTGCTGGAAGAGTATTATGAAAAGGGAGAGGAACATTTCCTGCATTTTGTGGAGTGCTATTCCACAGGAAAATCGGATAAAGGGCTGGAAGATCTGATTCTGCAGCTGTATGAGTTCTCCATGAGCTATCCATGGCCGAAGGAGTGGCTGCTGGAGTGTGCGGGGGCCTACCAGATCGGGGAACCAGAGGAGATGGAGAAGAGTCCCTGGATGGGAGCTATACGCCGTTATCTGGATCAGGTACTGACGGAGCTGAAGGTACAGACCAGGCAGGCGGCGGAACTGCTCCATCAGCCGGATGGCCCGTACATGTATGAGGATGCGCTGCAGGGGGATCTGAACCTGCTGGAACAGCTGTCTGCCTGCAAAACCTACACGGAATATGCGAAGGCGTTTGAGACCCTCACGTTTGTCAGGCTGTCGGCGAAGAAGGACGGTAACGTATCGGATGAAAAACGTCAGGCGGTAAAAGAGGCAAGAGAGCAGATGAAGAAAGTACTGAAAGGCTTAAAGGAGCAGTTCTTCTACAGCTCCGCTGCGCAGGTACTTACGGATATCCGGAACAGCCGGGAAAATATGGAGGTTCTGATAAACCTGGTACTGGATTTTTCAGAAAAGCTTTCTCAAAAGAAAAAAGAGAAGAACCTGGTGGATTTTCCCGATCTGGAACATTACGCGTTAGACATACTGGTGGAGCGCACGGAAGATGGCTGGAAGGCCAGACCGGCCGCGGAAGACCTGAAAAACTATTTTACGGAAATCATAATCGATGAGTATCAGGACAGCAATCTGGTACAGGAAATGATTCTGAACAGTATATCCCGGGAGAAGGACGGGCATCCGAATATCTTCATGGTAGGGGATGTGAAGCAGAGCATCTACCGGTTCCGGCTGGCGCGTCCGGAACTGTTTATGGAAAAATATGATACCTACAGCAAGGATGATACCGCTGCCTACCAGCGGATCGATCTGCACCGGAACTTCCGCAGCCGGATGGAAGTGATCGACGGTGTGAACTTTATTTTCCGGAGGATAATGTCCAAGACACTGGGAAATGTGGAGTATGACGGGGATGCCGCGCTGTATCCGGGGGCGGATTTTCCGGATTTCTCCAGTGAGGATTCGGGCGTCTCCGATGGGGAATGCGGGGGGGGGTTCGGTGGAAACCAGGCGGAGCTGCTGCTTCTGGACCCGGACAGTGCGCAAGACCTGGAGGAAGAGACCGAGGAAAATGCCCGGGAGCTGGAGGCCAGGGCGGTGGCCGGCAGAATTCTGGAACTGAAAGGAAACCAGAAGGTCTGGGACCGGGACCTGGGTGAATACCGTCCGGCCAGATACCGTGATATGGTGATTCTGCTGCGGACGGTATCCGGCTGGGCGCAGACGTTTACCCGGATGCTTCTCGCTTACGGCATTCCGGCCCATACCAGTTCCCAGACCGGTTATTTTTCGACGCTGGAAGTGCAGGTGGTGCTGAATTTCCTGCGGCTGATCGACAATCCAAGGCAGGATCTGCCGCTGGCCTCGGTGTTAAAGTCACCGGTTGCCGGGCTGTGCGGGGAAGATCTGGCGTGGATCAAAAGTGCATACCCCAGTCTCCGGTTCTATGAGTGCTGTGAACAGTGCGCGATGCGGACTGCGGAGCATCCCGTTCCGGAGAGGGTGGCGGAAAGGCTGGAAGCCTTCTACCGGCTGCTGGAGAGTTTTCGGAAGAGGGTGCCTTATACGGCGATTCACGAACTGCTGTGGGAGATATTAAGAGAGACCGGCTACGGCGACTGCGCGGCGGCCATGCCGGGCGGGGCCCAGCGGATGGCGAACCTGAACATGCTGGTAGAGAAGGCACTGGATTTTGAGAAGACCAGCTACCGGGGATTGTTCCATTTCATCCGGTACATAGAGCAGCTTCAGAAATATGACGTGGATTTCGGGGAAGCTTCCCTGTTGGGAGAAAATGAGGACGCGGTGCGGATCATGAGTATCCATAAGAGCAAGGGGCTGGAATTTCCCATCGTGTTCGTCAGCGGCATGGGGAAAAGCTTCAATAAGCAGGATGTCCGCAGTAAAATCGTGATCCACCCGGATCTGGGCATGGGTGCGGACTACGTGGACCCTGTGCTTCGGGTGAAGACTCCGACTCTGATCAAGAAAGCCGTGCAGCGGCAGACGGATCTGGAGAACCTGGGGGAGGAGCTGCGGGTGCTCTATGTGGCGCTGACCAGGGCGAAGGAGAAGCTGATCATGACCGGAACCGTGAAAAAACTGGCGGAGCGGCTGGCAGCCGGGGCTGGAGGGGCAACCGGAGACAAACATACAGAGGAATGGGACGGGGCGGACAGAGCTGGTGGGGACAGCGCCGATGCGGACAGCGGCTGTGACAGGCTGTCGTTCTTAAAAAGGACCTCGGCGGGCAGTTATCTGGACTGGATCCTGCCGGTATCGCTGCAGCCAGGTTCCGGGATAGAGATAAGAGCCATCAGTTTACTGGAACTGGTAGGATTGGAAGCGCGGCAGCAGGTGACACAGAAGCTTTCGAAGGAAGCGATGCTTAAGTGGGACCCGAATGAGATATATGATCCGCAGTTACATGAGATTCTGGAACAAAGGCTTACTTACCAATACCCGTTCCGGGAAGAAGCTGCGTTAAAAACCAAACTCAGCGTGTCGGAAATCAAACGTATGGGCCAGTATGAAGCGGATGAGCCTCAGGAGCAAATGTATGAGGAGCCTGAGATTATCCCGCTGCTGCCTCAGTTTATCCAGAAGGAAGGTAAAGAGATGACGCCGGCCCAGAGAGGGACGATATACCATAAAGTCCTGGAGTGCCTGGAATACCAGGAGCTGCAGGCCAAAGACCGGGTCAGGGAGCGTCTGCGGATTCTTGAGCAGGATGGGATACTGACAGCGCAGGAGATCCAGGCAGTGGACATATCCCGCATACTGCTTTTTGGAAAATCTTCGCTGGCAAAGCGCATGGAGGATGCAGGGAAAACGGGCCTGCTCTGGCGGGAGCAGCAGTTTGTGCTGGAGGTACCGGCCGTGCAGGTCTACCCGGATTACCGGGGAGAGGCGTGTGTTCTGATTCAGGGGATTATTGATGTCTATTTTCAGGAAGGGGATCAATTGGTCGTCGCGGATTATAAAAGCGACCGGATACGGCCCGGACGGGAACAGGAGCTGGCAGACCGGTATCAGATGCAGTTGAATTATTATCAGCGGGCGCTGGAGCAGCTCACCGGTAAAAAAGTGAAGGAGAAACTGATCTATTCCCTGGAAACCGGGAAAGAGATCAGAGTTCAATAGATATACATAAAAATGTAAATGCCACAACTATACTTAGTTAATTATAGTTATGTGGCATTTACACAAAATTAATAATTTAAGTTCTATAATTATCAAACGATTACCTCTTAGTTATTATATAATTTATCTTTTATGTAAAAACCGATGATTGGATAACAAATTATCATTAATAAATCATGAATTATTCCAATCAGGCAAAGACTTATATTTTGATCTAAGATTTTTAATTGTATGTTTACGGAATAGTATAAAGGGATTATTGAATAATAAGATAAAAAGATAATAACACTCAATATCTCAAGCCAAATCATATTCTTATGGAAACTAACAATGATAAGTATAGAACATAATAATACTATATCTATCAAAGCTTCTTGTGAATTAGTAGGTTGGGGAAAGGGATTATTTTGTAATGTTATTTCTGTTTTCGTATAAATCAAACGTAATATAATTGTTAACAATGGTATAAACAAAACTAACATGGTTACCATTTTTAATGCATAAATATAATTCAAAAGAATATCATCTGATTTTGCAAAAAAGATATATATTATTAATAGTATCAAAATTAATATATTTTGGGAATAAAAAATATAGCTGTATATTTTTTCGTTACATAAAAATAGACCAATTAACCCCAAAATTAGAAAGATTAGTTTTAATAAACCATATATAATTAAAACATGGGATATATAATATAATATTGATTCTTTTTTATTCATATCTAACTCCATTCTGCCGCCGAACTGGTGTAATAAATAATGAAGGTCAGCTTTTTTATATATTAAATTTCTTCATCATATTTGATTTTGGTTGCTTCAAAAAAGTATTATAGCGATTACTCAATATATAGGTAGTAATAGTTTTAAATTAATGAGTAATCGCTATAATTAATAATTATATATATTTAATCAATCGAAAGTATTTAATCTGTGTATGTGTATTCGCTTTTTATAGTCATATTTCCTATACCGTATGAATTCCCACAAGGATGTATATCTCCTGTAAATGAAACCATTAAAGTCCTGCCCCCATCAATAATACTTGAACTGGGACCACTTTGATTAGCAACAAATGTACCAAGACAACCCGTGTTAACGATTAAAAGCTGAGCGCCTTGAAAACTACCAACTCTATGTTGGTCCAAATTAGCATAGTATTGCGCTCTGATATTACAGTATTGTGTATTAGTAGATTTGGTTACATCACGGAATACAGAACTTCTATTTGAACGGAATGTTAAAGTATTGTCAATTGAATTACTGTCAGCTAACTTCTGTTCTATGTAGTCTAAAGTAGCTCTTTGTTCTACAGCTATCGCACGGACAACATTCTCATAATCTGTTAAACTTATCTTATCTGGATTAACCCCCCTCGAATGTTAAAGCTAAATTATAATCAGTTATAATATCCAGGAATACAGCTTCATAAGGGGAGGTTTGTCCCTGATATGCTAATGCCGAGAAGTTTATCATAAGCACGCTTATAATAGTAAACACAAAACAAAAAATTTTTTTCATATAAAACCTCCTTAATTGTAATTGCTGTTAACAGGATAGCTAATATTTATTTACTTATGCTAAATTTACCATTGGTATCACCCCCCTATACACTTTACATAATTAAATTATAAAATAAAGGATATTATTATAATCTAATTGACCTTTAAATGATACTAATTGACGGTATAATATCTGTACCTTCGAATAATGTCTATATATAGTACCGTAAATGTAAATAAGTGTAAAATTATTGGCTGATAATTATATTTTATTCAAATTTACTTAAAATAATATAAAGCCATAAGTATACAAATACAAGTTTTAAAGTATATGAGATATTTATATATAACCTGTAGAAAATTATGAGCAAAGCGTGTATAGTATTCTTAAAATATAGTATTCCTATAGGAAAAAGGAAAAATGAAACGGAGGCGTAAGAATGAAAATATTTGTCTATAGCTACCGGGAATTTGATGAGGCGGTCCACTTTCAGAATTTCAGCAGAGAGCTGGGGATAGAGCTTCAGACCACCCCGAAGCCGCCTGCGCTGGAAACCGCCTGTCTGGCAGAGGGCTATGAATATATCAGCGTCATTACCACCAGGATCGATGCCGCGCTGCTGGAGAAGTTCCATGATATAGGAGTCAAAATGATTTCCACCAGGACCATCGGATACGACCATATAGATCTTAAGAAAGCAAAGGAACTGGGAATCCGTGTAAGCAATGCCGCTTACCCTCCCAGCAGTGTGGCGGACTATACGGTTCTGCTGATTCTGATGATGATCCGCAGAATGAAGCAGATCATGAACCGGGCGGCAATACAGGATTTCACCCTGCCCGGAATACAGGGTGGTCAGATGCCGGATTATACGATCGGTGTGGCCGGTACCGGCCGGATCGGAAGTACGGTGCTTAAGAGCCTGTCCGGTTTTGGCTGCAGGCTGCTGGCCTATGATCTGCATCCCAATGAGGAAGCGGGAAAATATGCGTCCTACTGCAGTTTTGATCAGCTGCTGGAGCAGAGTGATATCATTACCCTGCATATGCCGGGCGGGGATGGAACCTATCACATCATGAATGAAGACACGATTGGGAAAATGAAGAACGGAGCGGTTCTGGTCAATACTGCCAGAGGAAGCCTGATCGACACCGAGGCGATGATCAGGGCCATGGAAAGCCAAAAACTGGGAGGGGTCGCCCTGGACGTGGTGGAACATGAATTCGGCCTGTACTACGGGGACCGCAAATCCGATGTGATCGTCAACCGGGATCTGGCGGTGTTAAAAAGCTTTCCCAATGCCATCGTTACCCCGCATATGGCCTGGTATACCGATGGGGCGGTCAGGGAGATGGTCTACAGTTCCCTGAAAAGCTGCTGCCTGTGCGCGGCCGGGGAAAAGAATCCATGGGAGGTCTTATAAGAATATGAAAGTTTCTACAAAAGGAAGATACGCGCTTCGCATGATGTTAGATCTGGCTTTGCACAATACCGGCGAGTACATCGCACTGAAGGATATCTCCGCCAGGCAGGAGGTTTCTGTCAAATATCTGGAGCAGATCGTCACTATGCTCTCCAAAGTGGGCTACCTGAAAAGTGTGCGCGGGCCCCAGGGGGGATATAAACTGGCGAAAAAACCGGAGGAATACACGGTAGGCGATATTCTGCGGATCACTGAAGGCAGCCTTGCTCCGGTGGCCTGTCTGGAGGACGAGCCCAATCAGTGCGGCAGATATGAGGAGTGTTCTACGATTGCGTTCTGGGAGGGCTTTTACCGTTGCATTACAGAATATGTGGACCGGTTCACGCTGGAAGATCTGGCGGAGCAGGAGCGCAGGAAAATTTCCAATAATTATGTAATTTAGTATTGACAAATGGTAAAAAATCTCTTATATTAATTTCATACTAATCCTATAGGAAATAGGGGAAAGAAAAAGAGGAGTGGGATTATGGAGAAAAAATTAAAATTCGAGACATTACAGCTGCATGCGGGACAGGAGGCGCCGGATTCGGCCACGGACGCCAGATGTGTTCCGATCTATCAGACATCCTCCTATGTATTCAGGGACAGCGCGCAGGCGGAGGCCCGGTTCGGCCTCTCGGAAGGCGGGAACATCTACACCAGAATCATGAATCCCACTTCGGATGTATTTGAACAGCGGATGACGGCGCTGGAAGGCGGCGTGGGAGCGCTGGCTACCGCATCCGGCGCGGCGGCGATCACTTACGCGGTCCAGAATATCGCCCGGGCGGGAGATCACATGGTATCATCCAAGACTGTCTATGGAGGCACCTATAATCTGTTCGCCAACACGCTGGCGGATTGTGGGATTACTACTACATTTACAGACGCCTCACGGCTGGAAAATATAGAGAAGGCGATCCGTCCGGAGACGAAAGCGGTCTTTATCGAGACACTGGGCAATCCCAATTCCGATGTGCTGGACGTAGAAGGGATCGCGGCGCTGGCTCACGGGCATGGTATTCCTCTGATCGTGGATAACACGTTTGCCACCCCTTACCTGTTCCGGCCCATCGAACACGGCGCGGACGTAGTCGTTCATTCCGCTACGAAGTTCATCGGCGGGCACGGCACCAGCGTAGGCGGTGTGATCATCGACGCAGGGACGTTCCCGTGGGCATCCAACGATAAATTCCCCGGGCTCACCAGACCGAATCCCAGCTATCATGGCGTAGTGTTTACGGATGCGGCGGGGGCAGCCGCTTATATCACGAAAGCGCGGGTGACCCTGTTAAGAGACACGGGAGCGGCGCTGGCGCCGTTAAATGCTTTTCTGTTCCTGCAGGGCCTGGAAACCCTGTCCTTACGGGTAGAGCGTCACGTGGACAATGCCTTAAGGGTGGTGGATTACCTGGCGCATCATCCCCTGGTAGAGCGGGTGAACCACCCGTCGCTGCCGGACAGCGGGTATCAGGAGCTCTATGACCGGTATTTCCCCAGGGGAGCCGGTTCCATTTTCACCTTTGAGATCCGGGGCGGAGCGAAGGAAGCGAAGGAATTTATCGATCACCTGAAGATCTTTTCCCTGCTGGCGAACGTGGCGGATGTGAAAAGCCTCGTGATCCATCCGGCCAGCACGACCCATTCCCAGATGACACAGGAAGAACTGGCGGATTCCGGAATCCGGGAAAATACCATCCGGCTGTCCATCGGTACGGAACATATAGATGATATCATCGATGATTTGGAGCAGGCGTTTGAGAGCCTGAGATAGGAGAGAGAAGAATATGAAAATAGCCAACAGCGTATCGGATTTAATCGGAAAGACTCCGCTTCTGGAGCTTACAAATTATGAGAAAAAACATGGACTGAATGCCAGATTGGCAGCGAAGCTGGAATACTTTAATCCGGCGGGAAGCGCCAAAGACCGGATCGCCAAAGCCATGATCGATGACGCGGAGGCAAAAGGGAAATTAAAGCCCGGAGCCGTAATCATTGAACCGACCAGCGGCAATACCGGGATCGGTCTGGCATCGATCGCGGCATCCAGAGGCTATCAGCTGATCCTGACCATGCCGGACACCATGAGTGTGGAACGCCGGAACCTGCTGAAAGCCTATGGCGCCACGATTGTCCTGACACCTGGAGCAGAAGGGATGAACGGCGCGATCAAAAAGGCGGAGGAACTGGCGGAAGAAACACCCGGAAGCTATATCCCGGGACAGTTTGAGAACCCGGCCAATCCCGCGATCCACGCGGCTACCACGGGCGTGGAGATCTGGGAGGACACGGAAGGAAAGGTGGATATCTTCGTGGCCGGAATCGGAACCGGGGGGACGATTTCCGGGGTGGGCGGCTTCCTGAAATCCAAAAACCCCAACGTGAAAGTCGTTGCTGTGGAACCTGCGGACTCCCCGGTCCTGTCCAAAGGCGTGGCGGGCCCTCATAAAATCCAGGGAATCGGTGCGGGATTTGTGCCTAAGACTCTGAATACCCACGTATACGATGAAATTATTACGGTGGAGAACGAGGCTGCTTTTGAGGCAGGACGGGAGATCGCCAGGAGCGAGGGCGTTCTGGTGGGGATTTCCTCCGGAGCGGCTGTCTGGGCGGCGGCTGAGCTGGCGAAGCGGCCGGAGAATGCGGGGAAGATCATTGTGGTTCTGCTGCCGGATACTGGGGACAGGTATTTGTCTACCCCTATGTTTTCCTGAGGCTGACGGGATTGTTACTATTTATGGACAAGTTTGGTAAATGGGGATTTTGAGAGGGGACTGGCACTTTTCGGTAGGAAAGCTAAATTTTCAAGTAACTGCGTAGAGAAAAGGGCCTGTCCCCGGATGTTGACTGGAATGATCCATCCTTCGCGGGAAGCACTCGCTTTATTTCCCCGGATAAGCCAACGTCCGGGGACAGGCCCCTTTCTCCACGCAGTTACTTGAAAATTTAGCTTTCCTACCGAAAGGTGCCAGTCCCCTCTCAAAATCCCCATTTACCAAAGTTGGCCTTGAATTGTAACATGGGATTATAACATAAGCAAAGGCATCTCCATTCTAAAAGAGGGGGGACTGTCGGGAAATAAATTTGTATACCAGATATTGATGGGAAATATGTAATTATGTTCCATTTCTGGTATGACTGATACATTTCCCGACAGTCCCCCTTTAAAGGTTATGTTTTAGTCTTTCCATGAGAGGTGGTAATTGTTATAATGATTGTAATCCTGGCGGAAACCAGATGAATCAGAATCATTATGAACAGGACGGGAACAAGAGAAGAGGAGAAGTACGGCATGTTACGGATCAGTGATAGGTTGAGGAGAAGAGCAGTGAAAAAGGGAGCCGGGAGTATTAGCATCATCGGTGGGGCTGATGGGCCTACGTCGGTTTTTGTGGCTGGAACAGTGAAGAGCAAAAAGAAAGCGGATAAGAAGAATCAGGAGCAGGAGCGCAGGGTTCAGGAGATTATAGAGCAGATCGTGCCCGGGAAGAGGAACATGGAGGAAGTATGTGAATATCTGATAACGGAATTGGGGGCGCAGGAGAGCGAGCTTACCCGGGGGCGCAGGGAGTGTATGAAGTTTAATATCCTGTGCAGGTATTTCCCGGAGATATTGCCTCCCATGCCTGAAATCAAGGGAAGGCATACGCAGGCACGGGCAAAACAGTGGGCGGAAGAATGCAGGATCAGGCATGAGAAGATACAAGATTACCCCGAGGAGAGTCTGGACCTGGATATGCATCTTTTTGAACTGCCGCTGGTGGTGAAGGGGGAGAGAATCGGCTGTTTTTATGTGGAGCTGGAAAGGAATACCGGTTATCTGTCCTGCAGCTGGAACTATGATATTGGTGACAGGAAGACAGAGCAGAGGGATATCAAGGAAGCGGGGGATCGGTTGATGACCGGGATTATGAGGTTCCGGGGATTGGCACAGGAGGATATCGATAACAGGACCCAGGATTTCTGGAGTTATATAAGTATGGAGCAGTATGTAAAAGAACAATGAGCGGTAACAGGAAAGCGTATGTTTCGCACAGGAGGAAAATAGATGAGCGCAAGAAAGACATTCAGCAGGCTGGGATTTGTTTTATTACTGGTCATGGCCGTGGCACAGGGAGGGCAGGTTCTGCTGCTGAAACTGGGATATTGGCTGCTGCCGTCGGGCTGGCAGGGGGAGTGGATGACCTACGCGGTCCTGGAGATCGTGATGTGGGGGATGGCGCTGCCGGTGATGTGGGCGCTTACCAGAAAGATACCGGTGGAGGGGAAGGGGGAGGTCAGGAAGCTGCGGGCCGGGGAATTTTTGTTTTTGGTCCCGGTGACGGAGGCGGCGGGATATCTCTGTAATCTGTTCGGGATTATACTGTTGATCCCGTTGATTCTTCTGTTGGTTTTAAAGGGAGGAAATCCTTCGGACATCAACCCGCTGTTTGATCTGATGAATCAGGGCGCGGGGATTCCTATGTTTCTTGCGGTTGTGGTTTTTTCACCTGCCGTGGAGGAACTGCTGTTTCGATGGCTGCTGCTGGACCGGTTGAGAAGGTTTGGGGATAAGACTGCGATTCTGGTCAGCGCGCTGGCCTTCGGCCTGTTTCACGGGAATCCTCTTCAATTTCTGTACGCGACGGCGGTGGGGATGATATTTGCCTACATTACGCTGAAAACCAATACGGTACGCTACTCGATCGGACTTCATATGATTTTGAACCTGTTCGGGAGCCTTGCTATGTATGTGATGATGATAAAGAATCCGTTCCTGATGCTGAAGATGACTGTCCTGCTGCTGGCGGTGATTTTTGGTATGGTGGTTACCGGGATAGTGCTCTTCTGCGTTCGGTGGCGGCGGGTCCGGTTTGCGCCGGGGCCTGATCCCATCCGGCGGGGGGCGGGATTCCGGACGGTGGTGTTAAACCCGGGGATGATCTGCTTTCTTCTGTGCTGTCTGCTGATTTTTGCCGCATTTTTTGTTTCGCTGTTTATTCAGCTGTAGCAGATCGGGTGGGGATAGGAGAGTGTGAGGGGGATGAAGGGCAGGGAACGAAGTGTTCATTCTTTGAAATATATTTTATCTATGCTTATACTGGCAGTTATTCTTCCCATGTATCTGTGCGTGGGTGTGATCAGCGGTTTCTATATTAATCTTTATAAAGAGCAAAGCGAAGCGGCCAGAGAGAATACCTTGGTGATTCAGCTCAACACACTGGAAACTTCGCTGGATAATATTCAGAGAACTGTGTCCAATTATTATACGAAAAACCTGTCTGCCGGTTATAAAAAAGTAAAAAACAGCGAGCTGGAGCTTTATTTTTTTCAGCAGCATTTGAAATCGGACTTGGATTTTAACAGTTCTTCTCATGACCTTTCCCCGCTTTTTTTCAGTTATTGCACGGATAATGATTATTTTATCATCAGCAGCAGCGGTGCCGAGATCAGTGCCCGAAAGGAGTCTTTTCTGGATCAGCTTATGGAACAAGAGATTTCTGGTTCCACACAGTGGAGAATCCTGGGACTGAACCAAAAGTATTATTATCTGTCTTTTATAAAAGCGGGGGATTATTATGTGGGCGCTCTTGTGGATGCCGGGAGAATGCTGGAACGTTTAACTCCTCTGAATGATAAAAACGGGACACAGTATTATATCCTGGGGGAAGAGAATGAGATCATCGGCTGCACCTTACATGCGGATTATGCGGTTGGTCAGAATCTTCCGGATGACAGGACACTGGAAAAGGAGTATCAGGTGATCGATATCCGTTCGGCCATTGGCTTTTGCCTGACGGCCTGTTCCATAGAACGGGATATTCTCTTGAATTTTAATATGAACCTGTTTCTGATTTTGGCGCTGGCTGTCTCGACACTGTTTATATTGCCTGCAATCCGGTGGATTCATAAAAAATATGTGCTGAATCCGATCCAACATCTGACCATTGGTCTGGAACGGATCCAGAATAATGATTTTAGCTACCGGATGAATGAAGAATGCTATCCCGGGGAGTTCTGTTATCTGAATTCTACTTTTAACGATATGTCCCGAAGTATTTACGATCTGAAGGTGGAGGTATATGAGAATAAGCTGCAGGCGAAACAACAAGAAATCGAGCTGCTGCAGGATCAGATTAAGCCCCATTTTATTATGAACAATCTGAATCTGATATATAATATGGCCTATGCACAAAAATATGGGAACATTCAGGAAATGGTGATTCATCTGAACGATTATCTTCGTTATACACTCCGGCAGAATCTGACGGAAGTGGCATGGAAAGAGGATCTGGAATATGCGTACCATTATCTGGAGATTATTCGTTTGAACTATCCGGAACGGTTCCGGTATGATATCCTGTACCAGCCTGAGGATGGGGAAGCTGCACTCCCGCCGTTTATGATCAATACGCTGATCGAAAATGTGGTCAAGCATTTGTTTGGAAAAAAGAATGAAATCTATGTGCTGATACAGGGCAGAATGATAGATCAGGAGGGAAGCCGTTATCTGGAATGCTGTCTTTTGGATAACGGGCCGGGGTTCTCTCCCGAAGTTCTTGCTGATATCCGGGACTGGAGTCCGGAACAGGTCAGGAAGGAAAATCATGTGGGATTGAAGAATATGAAATCCAGATTATACTACTTGTACGGAAATGAGGCTGAGTTTCATATACAAAATGTCTGGTCAGGAGCAGCGGTCTGGTTTCTGATACCCCAAAAGGAGGATAACCGTTCGTGAATCTTTTGATTGTTGACGATGATGTGAATATGCTGCACTATATCTGTCGGGAACTGGATACAGGTGCCTTGGGAATACGGAACGTATATACTTCTGTCAATATAGAGGAAGCTAAAAATATAATCCGTGAGAAGGATATTTATCTTCTGGTTTGTGATATCGAAATGCCGGGGGGAAGCGGTCTGGAATTGATGGAATGGATTCAGCAAAAACATCTGCTGATGGAAATCATACTGATCACCTGCCATGCCCGTTTTGAGTATGCCAGACGGGCGGTGGCTCTGCAGGCTTCGGACTATGTGTTGAAACCGATCAGGATACCGGAATTACAGGAAGCCATCCGCAGGGCAATCCTTCATCTGCGCCAGGAGCCGCCAAAATCCCAAAGAGGAGTGTCACAAGTCCCTGTCCTTGATCTGGTGCTGGTCAGAGAGTTCATTTTTACGAAAAAATGGGACCAGACTTTGGAGCTGCTTGAACAGTGGCTGGGGGGATTTCCCGAGGGCCGTTATTTAAACAACCGGGAAATGCAAAGATATCAATATTTATTGGAACATACCTGCTATAGTTTTTTGGAAAAATATGGAGGGGTCCCGGATGAAGTCTATCCCGATGACACCAGACTGCTGTTTAAAACGGCGCTTACGGACAAAGACCACTTTAGGAAATGGGCCGTGTCCATGCTCGCGTGCTTGAGAGGGTTCTATGACAGGCAAAAAGGAAACAGTATCGTGCGGGAGATCAAAGCCTATCTGGAGGATCATTACCCACAAGATATAACGCTGCAAAATCTGGCGGAAGATTTTAACTACAGCAAAGACTATATAACCAAAATTTTCCGCCAGGAAGAGGGCTGCGGTCCTTTTGAGTATCTTGCGGAATACAGGGTCAAACAGTCTTGTATTCTGTTAGGGGATGCCAGGCTCTCCGTCGGCGAAATCGCATCTATGACCGGTTTTAACAGTATATCCTATTTTTCCAAAACGTTCCGTAAACTCATGGGAAAAAGCCCGAAAGAGTATCGGAAAACCCAGTAGACCCATCCTGCCCGCCGGATGATCCGGCGGGCAGGATGTATTTCCGTTGTCTAATAGGTGAAGCCCTGTCCGGCTATTGTGAGCAGAGCCAGGAAGAATGCGGACAAAAAGCAGCTGAGATAGGCATTCTTTGTTTTCCTGTAGAGTGTGGTATTAATGATACTGACAATGGCAAACGATGGTACCACATAGAACATTGCGTCATTTAACACAATCGAATTCGGATGGTTACCAATAAAAAGCGGAGGATATTTTGTAATCCTGAGCCCGAAATAATATATGAGAAACAGGACGCCGGTACCGCCGATGGAACCCAGCAGCGCAAATCCATATTGTTTTACAGTGGAAAGAATACCGGTACCTTCACAGCTATAAGCAAATGCCGTGCTGGTCATGGTGCTGACTGCAGCAAAAACCAGGAAGAGCAGGAAATACAAAGGAAGATAGGGAAGCTTGGACATGCCGATGGATTTGAAGCCAAAGATCCAATATCTGAATTCCAGAGGTATCACCGCGTAGATTACGTCTACCAGCAGATAGGAGACCGCGACGATACACAGGGCCAGCAGGAAGGATTTCAATATATAGGACGGCCGGAATTCTTTTTTTGTATTATCAGTGGATAATCCGTAACTCCGGGCATTTCCATCGTGTGTGCGTCCGTATAGGAAGTGCCAGACAAGGAAGAGCACCAGAATTACGATTCCACCAATGGCAGCCCATCCGGCATATACGTTAGACCACACTGCGGGAAAAAGGCTGTTGGCTCCGCTGCCGCCAAGTCCGGAGATCCAGATGCCTGCCTTGTGCAGCAGGAGTACCGGGACCGCAGCACAGACAATGATACACAGGATTCTGTGCCAGGCTGATATCCGAACGGCCGGGGCGGATTGGGTCTGGATCAAATCGCGGAAGAAGCGGGTTTTTAGCAGGGTACAGGCGAAGGATATGATAAATAAAACGAAACCGATAAGAGCCAGCAGAGTTCCGGCCTCCTTCCACATCCAGATCTGATTGGTGTTGGAGATTCCGGTCAGGTTGCCCATAGATTTTGAGAAAAAGTCAACCATATCGCCGATGGACTCCCGGCAAACCAGATTTCCGGTATGGCTGGTATAAGGAGTATACATGACACGGGCGGTACCGTCTTCAAAAGATCCATAAGTCTGGCCTGGAATCAGATTTTCCGATATGCCAAAGCCTTCCTGTACAAAATCCATAGAAAGCAGATCCTGGGTATTCTGCACCTGGGTAGCGGCCACCACGAACTCATCATAGCGTGCGTTGATATAACCCACATTGAAGATCAGCTGCGCCGGATCGATGGTGGGAAGTTTCTTTAAAAAGGAACCGGAACCGATGACCAGAATGGAATTCACGTCTTTTGCGTGGGACAATGCAGCATTTGTAATATAAGTGCCGCCCATGGAATGACCCGCTAAAGACATGCGCTCCTGATCCACATAATCCAGGCTCTTCATATACTCAAACGCCGTTGACACCCCAGCGTCCAGATCCAGGCCGGCGTAGTTGCCGATCACCAGAGCCTCATCATTTGGCGTGTATTCCGACAGGCCGCAGCCGTTGCAGTCCAGTGACAGGACGACATACCCCCGTCTGGCAAATTCCAGGTTCAGATTGGACATTTGATCCAGATACGTGTTACCGCCGTGGGCAGTCAGGACTGCCGGCGCGGGTTCCATGACAGTCGCCTGGTCGGGCTGGTACAGGACTCCATGGAGAATCCCTCCCTGCTGATCTGAAAAATAAATATTTCGGACTTTCACATGTCCGAAGTCAGTGGTCGCAAGTCCGGCTGCTGCCAGACCGATCAGCATGATGACAATGGAAAGAATCAGGCTGTTTTTTAATAGTTTTTTCATCTAACTCCACCCTTTCTGTTTTTTATAGTATACTTAACAGTATCCTATTAAGGATTGCCCTGGGGGCGGCGTGGCAGCGATTCGCTGCTTTGCTGGGTATTATTTTATAAGATCCAACGGAAAGATTCTTTAATAAAAGCGGAAGGAATTTGTACGAATCCGCATTTTATAATTTCAGGGAGATGAAATATTGAAAAAGAAATTTTTTATCATCGGAGCACTTCTGATCATTGGGACAGTGATCTGTATAGGGCTCTTGATTTCGCGGCAGAACAGACCTGAAACAGTGAGTCTGGAGATGCTCTATGTTAACTATTATGATTCGACGGACGGACTTCAAAGGATACAGGAACGGATGAATGATCTGCTGACAGAAAAATTAAATGTATCTTTAAACATTACTCCGGTAGATTCCGCCACCTATGACGACTACTTAAGCGGGATGCTCCGCAGGGGGCAGACCGTCGATATCGTATTCCTTAAGGACAGTATTTTCCCGGATCTGGTGAAAGAGGGGATGCTTATCGACCTGTCGGATCTCATTACAGACTATGGAAATGATATCCTGCAGACATTTTCGGGACAATATGAGTTCCTGATGGATACGGTAGCCGGGTATTCGCAGGGGGGACTGTACGGGGTACCGTCTCTGGATATAAAGACCAGCCGGAATGTGGTGTGTATGCGAAAAGATCTGATCGAAGAGTGCGGGATCGATATCAGTGGAATTCATTCTTATGAGGATCTGGATGAGGTATACCAGGTCATTCATGAAAAGAGACCGGATATTACCTGTCTGGAACGGTCGAACCAGACGTTTGCCATCAATCCTATGATTACATTTAACGGAATAACCGGTTATGAAGGCCTGGGAGATGGTGTCGGCGTGTTGTTGGAAGAGGGAAGCACACGGGTTGTTAATTTGTATGAATCCGGGCAATATAAAGACTTTGTCCGTAAAATGCACCAGTGGTATGAAAAGGGGTATATCGAGAAGGATATCGCCACCACATCGAACCGTGCCGACATTACTTATAAGACAGGAAATGTGTTTAGTTACTTTACGAGTACATATATGACGACAGAAGGCTGCGCAAAAGATGTGGTATCCTGGAGTGGTCAGGATACGGTAACGGTGGTACTGGATGATAACGGCATTCCTTTTACGAAATTTATAACCGGTATCCCCGTTACGTCCGGGGACCCTGCGAAGGCCCTGCAGGTAATCAATGAATTCTATAGTAATCCGGAACTGCTGAACCTTTTTTATTACGGAGAACCCAAAACAGATTATCATCTGGACCAGGAAGGATTGGTCAAAAGTGAAGGAGCATCCGGGAACAAATACTATTCCAATATGAATATGATTACCGGTAACCGTCTGATCGCAAATGTGAGGGATTACGAGGGACGAAATTACAAACAGGAGCTGGAGCGGGAAGTAACGATAGAAAATACGACCACAGCCTTTGGATTTGTATTTGACAGAACCCTGATAGCCGAAGAATATGCCCAGGTAAAAGAGATTATATCAGAATATGCTCCGGGGCTGGAATTCGGAGTGCTGGATCCTGAGACTACACTGCCTGTATTCCAACAGGAGTTGAGGGATGCCGGTATAGATAGAATTCTGACAGAAAAACAAAAACAATTAGACAGGTGGCTGCAGGAAAAAGATAAAAAAACACTCGAACCGTAAGGAAATTTAACCAACCTTAGCAAGAAGTTCCCCTCTTCTAAAGTGGGGGATGAATTGCGTCGCACACTACTTGATCAATATATAATGATATGTTATTATACAATCAGTCGAAACAGAAAGAAGCTGATTATACATGGAGTTAGACAATAATGCACA
>NZ_JAWDIY010000044.1:0-39751 GCF_032380655.1 Diplocloster hominis
CGAGCCGTCCTGTGGCGAGTTTGTTCCGGGCCCTGCCAATAAGAGGTTCTCCCGTCTTCGGAGTTAGCCGTTCTTAGGTCCGGCCGAAGTGATTTGGCCCCGCGAGATTTGCTGCCCGGTTCCCCAAGACACGCCGCTTCCCTTCAGCCCGGACCTCAGTATCAAAATCCCCATTTACTAAAGTTGGCCGTGAACCGTAACTAAAATGTAACTCAAGACTGTCCGCTCCGCCCCCCCCAAAAAAGGAAAAAGCCATGTACAACCAAAACCTATTTACCGCCGGCCAGTTTGCCCGGCTCCATCACATCAACAAAAGGACCCTCCATTATTATGATCAAATCGGTCTGTTTTCCCCGGCTTACAAGGGTAAAAACAACTACCGCTACTATACCTATCAGCAGAGCCCGGAGTTGGAAATGATTCTCACATTCCGAGACCTGGGTATGTCGATTGAAGAAATCCTCCGCTACCGTTCCCAGAGTTCACCGGAACTGCTGGACCATATCCTCTGTACAAAGATAACGGACATCGACGACACGATACGCAAATTACAGGAAATAAGGAATCTGCTGATGAAACGCAAAGGCCAGCTGGCCTATTGCAGCGATTGTGATTTGGAGGCGATATCCATCGTGGAGTGTCCGGAGGAATTCCTTCTGATCGATCCCTGCATTCCCGGGGAATCTGATAAACTGACGATGATGGAACAGGTAACAGAACTGCCGGGGCGGATATTCGGAAATGGCTGCGGAACCATGTTATCTGTCCGTAAGATACTGGCTCATGAATTTGAGACGGACGATTATTTCTTTGTCCGGCTGCCGCGGTTTATCCCGAATGTGGAATGTCATAAGAAGCCAGCCGGAAAATACCTCCGTGCGTTCTGTGTCGGAGAATGGGACAGGATACCGGATACCTATATCCGAATGGAACAGTATGCCCATCGGGAAGGAATCCGATTAGAGGGATATTCTTATGAGGAGGGCCTGAATGAGATGGTGCTTCGGGACATGGGAGAATATATCACACAGATCTCTATCCTCTGTAAGTAATGGGGGACCCCTGCGCTCATAACACTTTATTCAGAAAATCAATGGTCCTTGGATTCTGCGGATGTTCGAAAATCTGTTCCGGCGTACCTTCTTCCACGATATATCCGCCGTCCATAAAGATCACCCGGTCAGATACTTCTCTGGCGAAACCCATCTCATGGGTGACTACCACCATGGTCATACCGTCTGCGGCCAGTTGTTTCATGACCTGAAGCACCTCTCCCACCATTTCCGGGTCCAGGGCGCTGGTGGGTTCGTCAAACAGCATGATATCCGGGTCCATGGCCAGAGCCCGGGCGATGGCGACCCTCTGTTTCTGTCCGCCGGAGAGCTGCGCAGGATAGACATGGGCTTTGTCCGCCAGGCCTACCATTTCCAGAAGCTGCTCGCCTCTTATTCCCGCTTCCTCTCTGGTTTTCCTTTTGAGCTCCACAGGGGCCAGCATGATATTTTCCAATACGGTCTTATGGGGGAACAGGTTAAAATGCTGAAAAACCATCCCGATATTTTCCCGCACCGTATTGATATCCGTCTGCGGGTCCGTGATCGGGAAGCCATCGATGACTACCGTCCCGTCCGTGATCTGTTCCAGCCGGTTCAGACATCTTAAAAAAGTGGATTTTCCGGAACCGGACGGGCCGATCAGGCACACCACTTCTCCCTCTTCGATCTCCACGTCCATGCCCTTTAACACTTCCAGATCCCCGAAAGACTTGACCAGTCCTTTCACCGATACTTTATTTTGCATAGGTCATCCTCCTCTCGATGGCTTTCGCGATCTTTGACAGAACCGTAATAACGATCAGATACATAAGCGCCACAATCAGCCACATGCGGAAAGCTTCAAAGTTCCGGGCGATAATCGCCTTGGCTACTTTGATCAGGTCCGCGTAGCCGATGACAGACAGGATCGACGTGTCCTTCAGTGTGATTATGAATTGATTGATGATAGACGGGATCATGGTGCGGATGGCCTGGGGGAGCACCACTTTGCGCATGGCCTTGCCGTATGGCAGCCCCAGACTCCTGGCGGCCTCCATCTGCCCCCGGTCCACGGACTGGATTCCTCCCCGGACGATCTCCGCCATGTAGGCTCCTGCGTTCAGGCTCAGGACGATCAGGCTGGCCTGAAAGATGGAGATATTCACTCCGAATCCCTGGGGGATACCGAAATATACGAAGAACGCCAGTACTAAAACCGGAATTCCCCGTATACCATCAACGTAGACAGAAGACAGAATATGCCATATCTTTCCTCTGGCTACTTTCATCATTCCAAAGATCAGTCCCAGTACCGTAGCCAGGATCAGGGACCAGAAGGTGAGCAGCAGTGTCCGTCCCATTCCTTCCAGCAGCCGGGTATAATTTTCCGTTATCAATTCCAGAATCGTCATTTCTCGTTCCCTTTCTTCTCTTCGTAAATATAAAGGCTTTTGATACAATTCTTCTCATTTTTAACGGAAATGATACAAGAATTATGTCCTGCATCTTTCCTGTATCTATGGCGCTTTCACGGTAATCCCGGCGTATCCATGCATAAATTCCCTTACTGCTGTCATAATAAAGCTGATAGATAGAAAGCGAGGAGAAATCTATGCTGTTGATACAAAATGGTAAAATCTGGACAATGGCAGGCAAAAATTACGATTCCGGATGTATTCTGATCGAAAATGGAAAAATTAAAGAAATCGCTGAGCGGATCGAGCCTCCCGATGTTCCGGATCTTGCGGTTATTGACGCGGCCGGCGCGGTCGTAATGCCCGGCATGATAGAGGCTCACTGCCATATCGGAATTATAGAAGAAAAAAAAGGCGCTGAGGGTGATGACTGTAACGAGGCTACCAACCCTGTTACTCCATGGCTGAGGGCCATTGACGCCGTCAATCCGATGGATGCGGCTTTTGACGACACCGCAGCAGCCGGCATAACCGCCGTACAGGTCGGTCCTGGGAGCGCCAATGTGGTGGGCGGCCAGTTTATGGTCATGAAAACCAAGGGCAGCCGCAGAATCGACGACCTGGTCGTCAAAAGTCCGTCGGCCATGAAAATAGCCTTTGGAGAGAATCCGAAGGTCTGCTACGGTGATATGAGCCAGATCCCCTCCACCCGTATGGCGATCGCCGGACTTCTCAGGGAAGAACTGTTTAAGGCCCGCCAATATCAGCAGGAAAAAGAAAAAGGTGATCTTGAGAAGGAAGACTTCCGCATGGAGTGCTGGCTTCCGGTACTGCGTAAAGAGATACCGCTGAAAGCCCATGTCCACCGGGTAGATGATATCCTGACCGCTATCCGCATTGCTAAGGAATTTAATCTGGCCCTCACTCTGGACCACTGCACGGAAGGCCACCTGATCGCCGGGGAAATAAAAGAATCCGGCTTTCCGGCCATCGTGGGCCCTGAGCTGACCACCCGCTCCAAGATCGAGGTACAATATATGGACTTTAAAACTGTCGGCTGCCTTCAAGAGCACGGTGTATTGGCGGCCATCACCACCGACCATCCCGTCTCGCTGATCCAGTACCTTCCCCTCTGCGCAGGTCTTGCCGTAAAAAAAGGCCTCCCCATGGAGGAAGGATTAAAAGCCATTACGATCAACGCAGCCAGGATCTGTGGTGTGGATGACCGCATGGGCAGCCTGGAGCCGGGAAAGGATGCCGATATCGCCATCTTTGACGGAAATCCTCTGGAAATATTTACCTCCTGCCTGTACACCCTGATCAACGGAAGAATCGTTTACCAAAAAGACAACCCCGAAGATCTCCCGGCAGATCAAAAGCCGGTAACCTGAATCAATCAGGTCCGGCTTTTGGAATCGGGCATATCCTGTTTCTACATCAGGCATTCTTTCAATGCCCTTTCTGTTTTTCTTTCTGCTTTGTGCGATGCTTTTCAAAACGGCGGTCTTTTTCCTCCTCTTTCCGGCTGCGTGTTACCGCCCTGCGTTCCAGCTTATTTTGCTCCCTCATAAGAGCCAGCGCCTGCTGGGCTTTGGTCCCGGTACCGGCCGATCTTTGCTCTTTTGAGATCGTGCGCTTCACCCGTTTGGGATTCCGGGGCATCTGCTTAAAACCGTCCGACGGCAGGGATGGGCTGAACCGCAGGCTTCTAAAGTTCTGGAGCAGAAACGCGTACACCTCATAATCTTTTGGCTCCGCCCCGAAGGTGATCTTACACACCTCATATCTGCCGCTGCTGATCCGCTCATATAACGCGGCCCAGAAAGGGTCCTCGAAAAACACCGTGAATCTGGTTTCCGTTTTGTCCATCACGACTCCTCCTTACATAAATTTTGAATCGCAAAGAACGGACGACCTAAGGAGGAAGGTTACTGACAGCGGTCTCACTGATCTCTTCCGCTGCGCCCGGACTACCTACCGGGACTGTGTTTTTATCTTCGCAGTTAAATTGTAACATATGGATACTTATTATGCTACCATCTGTTCTTTTCGAATCTTTATTCGAATCTTTATTTTTCTCGATCCAAAGCTATATTTGCCTTGTTTCAGAGCTTTCTTTTTCTCAGCTCTGCCTCAGCTTCTCCCTTCATTTGCCTCAAATATTGGATGCATTTTTTTCAATGAATTGCACAAACATATTTACACAGAGCAAATTTTTGACTAAGATAAAAACAGGGAGATTTATGAGGAGGAATTGCATATGATAAAACGTGTGTGTGTAGCGGCACTTCTGGTGCTGGCTACAGTATTTGTGTACGGCTGCAGCAGTCCCAAACCGCCGGTAATCAAGATCGGCGGCACGACCTTTATACCAGGCCGGATGACCATGCGTGAACTAAAGGACAATGTGGAACTGATCGACTCACCAGTCTGCAGTCGTGTCCCTGAATTAGGCGCAATGCAGTATGTGAACCTGCTTCCCATCGGTAAGGGGAATATATCCTATGGTACCGTCACTCTCATCAATCACACAGAGGAAAAATGTCCGATTGAAGATTGTGAGATCTACGGAATCACCATACAGATGGAAAGTTCTGACAGACAGAACACGGAGCCAGAGCCCGAACCGATCGATATAACGGTAAATGATGTGAATCTGTTTGAGCTGGATCACGATGAAACGGTCAGGCTGTTCGGCAAGCCGGATCTGTCAGAGGATTCGAACCTCCATTATCGTGTGGGTGATGTAAATTATACCTTCTGTGTCAGCGGCCAGACCGGAACGATCCGTTCATTTACTGTGGAGAAAGATTTTTCCAATCAGATGAGATAATATATCCCATCTCTTCCTATTGTGCCGTCCCCACTTTTAAATCTGTTATTTTATCAGGAAAACTTATGGAGCTGCCCTGCGCGGCATCACCCGAAGGGGCATACAAGAGTGGGATGCCTGAAAGGTGAGAAATAGTTAACGGAGGAATTCTATGGACACCATACTGAAAAATGAGCTGGACCCCCTTTTTGAAATACTGGGTTTGTTATATCTATGTCATAATGCCGTCTGGAAAGAAGAGGCCATCAAATCACTGGATGAGTATGGACTCAAGGGGGAAGAATTTTTCCAGGCTCATATGAAAATACTGGAGACATACGTAGATACATTTAAAAAATATAAGACAGACGGATCGGAAGATTCTTTCTTTTTTGAACAGGTATCTGATGCTTCCTTTCATCTTCTGGTCGCCATGGCCATAGAAAACCGTTATTACTATGAGCATCCCGATGAAATAGACTGTATCCGGCTGCGGGGCTGTCTGGCGTACCTCATAGAAGATCCCCAGGATCATCCACATCTTCCGGATGAAAAAGATCTGCCCCAATTACCGGATGAACTAGCGATTCTGCAATTTCTGGATACCGCAGATATCAAAACCGAAGAGAAATGGCATACACTGGAGCTTTTGAGAAAGCCTGATTACTGGTTGACCTGCCTTTTTGACACCGTCAGGGCTAACACGGATGCGTATAACAGGGCCATAGACGCTGTCAAAAAACCTCTGGAAAAACTATTGAAACGCACCGCCGTATACAAAGACCCCCAATTTTTAAAGATCGCCGGAACCTGCGCAGACACTCCCACCATCTATATCTCACTTGTGGCCCCCATGGCTCTGTTAGTCCTGTATACCCATGGTTACCAGGGCATCCTGCTTGAGGCCCTCAAGTCGGAAGATGACACCGGCAGTTATTCCAGTGAAACAGTCATTCGACAAGCAAAATCTTTAAGCGACAAGAGTAAACTGGATATCCTGTGTATTTTGAAAAATACAAGTATGTATAATCTGGAATTAGCGGAGGCCCTCGGACTGTCGCCATCCACCACCTCCCATCACATGAATGCCCTGCTCAGCTGTGGGTTTGTGACCGTCGAGAAAAAGGAGGGTAAAGTGTATTACTGTCTTGAAAAAGAAAATATCGCCCAGTTTCTGTCTATACTGGAGCGTATGTTGTTATCCTGATAATAAATATAAGACATTCCCTTTTTAATAATGATCGTTTAGCAGGAAATCAGCAACGTACATAGTTTTGATTCCTCATGATTGCTGCCCGCAAATGCATCTGTTCGCAGACATACTTAGGATAGTTATCCCGAAAATCAAGTAACCTGGCGTATTCTCATTTTTAGTTCCAGGGGAACCGATCACTGGGGCACTTGAATATCCAGCTTCTTTTCCTGCTTAATGGCAATGAAATCTATTTCAGCGTTATCCAATATTCCAACGTATACTTCATATCCGCGGCACAGCAATTCAAGACAAATGATATTTTCCAGCATGGCCGCTGCACTGTTCGCTGAATATCCCAGCACGCTGTATCGCAGCGCCGTGTCTGAGGTAGTGTAAACTTTCTCCCATGACTTTACTTCCTGAATTTCATACAAAATAAGATCATACAGAAAAAGGTCATACAAAAAAAGATAGATCTTGCCCTTCAAAACAAATTCTGCTACAAGTGTGCAAATAACACTTTCTCTGTCTTTATATCCTCATATTCCAAAGAATCATAGAAAGAATGCAATATTTGTTCGCCATTAATACCCCGATCTTTCATTTCATCTATCATCATTTTTAAAATATCATCAGTTTTTAAGGATATAACTGCAAACTTCAAGTCGATTATCTCATCATAACATCAATACATTATATTCATCGAATTTATTTGACTTATATCTAATTCTATGATATTTTATCATCATAAAATATATTCTATAAATATAAAATAAAAGAAAGGATTTAGACAGAATGAAACTGTATAAAAGAAAAGACCGGCTGCTCCTACTTGGGGCCATGCTGCTGGGAGGAATATCCGCAGCCCTGTCCGCCTTTATTTCCATTCTTCTGCAGCGAATCATCGATGTAGCTTCCGCAAAAGATATGGGGGCCTTCCGCGATCTCATCGCGTTTACCCTAATCTACCTGGCCGTACTGGGCATCATCGGTTATCTGGAAGCCTACTGTACGAAACTAATGATCAGAAATGTGACAAAGCATCTGCGCGCGGACATCTTTGCAGGAGTGATGAACCAGGCTCCACCCGAATATACCTCCAGGAATACCGCCGGATACCTGTCCGCGCTCATAAACGATGTAAAGATGGTTGAAGAGAATCACCTCATCCCGCTTCTGCTCTGCTCCCAACTGATCATCATGTTCCTGACAACCCTGGGGATATTATTCTACCTAAGTCCCCTTGTCACAGCAATCCTGTTTTTCTTTCTCATTCTCATGTTCGCAGTTCCCTCGCTGCTGGGCAGACGAATGCAAAAAAAACAGGATGCCTACTCGGAAAAGCTGTCCGAATTCACAGCAAAGACAAAAGACTTCCTGAATGGCTACGAAGTGATCCGCAGCTACTCCATGCTTCCATACATAATCCGTAAATACTCCCAAAGCAACGAAGAGACAGCCGGCAAAAAATTCGCAGCTGATCGGCTGCTGGCCGCAAACGAATGTTTTTCGGACATCCTCTCCATTCTAAGTGTGATTTCCATCGTATTTGCAGCCTCATATCTGATGCTGACCGAAAAAATAACGATGGGAACCCTCATGGCACTCATCCAGTTAAGCAGCACCTTTGTGGCCCCTGTCGTAATGCTGATGCAGAATGTCCCCAAGATCACCGGCATCAAACCCGTATTAGAACGCCTGGAAGAACTATCTTCCACCCACTCCACAGTTCCTGAGGCTTCCCTGACCAAATCCGCCGCCCATCCCACCGGTAACGCTCCATCATCCGGCTGCATCGCCCCCACCTGTGATCCCCCATCTGGCCCCATACCTTTCAACCGTGACCTCATCTGTAAAAATCTAACCTTCGGCTACAGCAGCGACAGGCCAGTACTGCAAAACCTCCAATTTAAAATAGAGGCGCAGGGCAAATACGCGCTTCTGGGTGACAGCGGCTGTGGTAAAACAACCTTAATAAAACTGCTGACCGGCTATACAACAAATTTTAGCGGCGACATCCTCTACGACGGAAAATCCATAAAAAGCCTCTCCCAGGAACAACTAAACCACCTAACCGCCGTCATCCATCAAAACGTCTTTCTATTTGACACGGACATCTATGAGAACATCTGTCTCGGAGCCTCCTTCTCCCAACAGCAGATGAACCAAGCCATACAGGAAAGCGGCCTGTCCCAGTTCCTCTCCGGCCTTGAAAAAGGCCTGCGCACCCAGGTAGGTGAAAACGGCCAGAATCTATCCGGCGGCCAAAGGCAGCGAATCGCCCTTGCAAGGGCCCTGATCCGCCGCACTCCCATTCTGATCATCGACGAAGGCACCTCCGCCGTGGACCAGAAAACCGCCCATGAGATTGAAAAAAGCCTGCTCTCCCAAAAATCCCTCACGATCCTTACGATCACGCACCACCCGGACGAATCCCTGCTCCAACACTACGACCATATTTACCATTTGCAAAACGGATGTATTAATTGAGAGGGGCAGCTCTGATGGAGAGGGCCGGGCCTGATGGAGAGGGCCGGCCCTGATGGATCTCCGCTGTGGGAGGTTCCCCGGCTCTGGGGCCGCAGCAATTCGCATCTCAGAAAAAGCAACCTCATAAACAGCTACAGGAGCCTCTGAAAGCAGTGAGAATGTCGGCGTGTGAGCCTCCATTCTCACTTGAGTCTCCTTCCGCTATTCGGCCATGCTTTTTCTGAGATGCGAATTGCTGCGGCCCCAGAGCCGGGGAACCTCCCACAGCGGAGATCCATCAGGCCCTACTCTAATTCAAGCGATGGAGAAATTCAACAAAAGCCCTACTCTATTTCAAGCGATGGAGGGATTCAACAACCGCCCTACTCTAATTTAAGCGATGGAGAAATTCAACAACAGCCCTACTCTATTTTAAGCGATGGAGAAACTCAACAACAGCCCTACTCTATTTCACGCGATGGAGGATTTCAACAACCGCCATACTCTAATTCACGCGATGGAGGGATTCAACAGCATTGCATAGATTATATAGCTATATGGCTATATGGATAGATTGAATTTTTTTTATATATTAAATAATAAATCTCTACACTATTTGATAAGGTACTAATTTTGGGCTAACAAGATCCAACTTATCCAACTTATACACCCAATTATCAGCCCATTACCCCCTCTGCCCATTTTAAAGCAGGGCCTGACGGGACCAGGAGGTGGGAGTGCCCCTTAAGCCGGCTTCCCTTGCCCCGGGTGCCGCTGCAATTCGTATCCCCGAAAAAGCATGGCCGAATAGCGGAGGGAGACTCAAGTGAGGATGGAGGCTCACACGCCGACGTCCTCACTGTTTTCAGAGGCTCCTGTAGCTGTTTATGAGGTTGCTTTTTCGGGGATACGAATTGCAAGCGGCACCCGGGGCAAGGGAAGCCGGCTTAAGGGGCGCTCCCACCTCCTGGTCCCGTCAGGCCCGGCCCTTAACCCAACCACCCAGATAGAAGAAAAAAATGATTGACAAATACAACCCGGGTCAGTATACTTTAAGCAATTAGAGTTAGAAACCATTGACCAGGAAGAGTAGAACTTGGAGAGGCTTTACAGAGAACCGCGGGGGCTGAGAACGCGGTATGCCGGAAGAGATTCGAATGGGCCTGGGAGGGCTTGAGCGAAAGCGGTGTGCCAGTAGCTTGGGACGGGTTCCCCATCCGTTATCAACGGGGTGCATATGATAGTATGTAACAGAGCGGGTGTCACATAAAGACATCAATCAGGGTGGTATCGCAGAAGCGCAGCTTTTGTCCCTTTCTTTTAGAGGGATAGAGGCTTTTTTTTATGGTTATGAGCACTTATCGGCTGGATTGGGGATAACCCTTGATAAAGGAGTGAATGATCTATGGATAAAATGAATCTCACTTATGAAGAAACTAAAACTTATCAGGCAGAATATGATCTGGTGCCGCTGTGCAGGGAGATCTATGCGGATGTCATTACTCCCATAAATCTGCTGAAAAAGCTTACACTGCTGGACCAGAACGTTTTCCTGCTGGAAAGCGTGGAGGGTGGGGAACAATGGGGACGGTACTCCTTTCTGGGGTATCAGCCGCTGATGCATGTCACCTGCAAGCACGGGGAAACCCGGATTAAAAGCGGGGAAATCGAACTGAGGAGAACAGGCCGCCCCATGGAAATTCTGCGGGAACTTTTGTCCGAATACCGGGCGCCTTTCATCGAAGGCCTGCCGACGTTTACCGGGGGATTCGTGGGTTATTTCTCTTATGAGATGATCGCCTATGCGGAACCCAGACTCAAGATCAAGAACAGCGGATTCCAGGATCTGGATCTGATGCTGTTTGATCAAGTGATTGCCTTTGATCATCTCCGCCAGAAGATCTGTGTCATCGTAAATGCAAAACTGAAAGATCAGGAACAGGGGTACCGCAGGGCAGCACTTCAGATCGATCAGCTGGTCCATATGATCTGCGGTCCCATGCCGGCGGAAAGCCAAAAGGAACCGGCGCCTGACATCCCCCGGTTCGTCTGCAGTACATCCCGGGATGACTATCTGCGTATGGTGGAAAAGACGAAGCATTACACTCGGGAGGGCGATATCTTTCAGGGCGTCATTTCCAGAAAATTCACGGCGGATTACAGGGGAAGCCTGCTGAATATGTACCGGGTACTGCGCACTACGAATCCATCTCCCTACATGTATTTTATACAGACCGATTCCCTGCAGATCGCGGGGGCCTCTCCGGAAACCCTGATCAAACTGGTGGATAAAAAACTGACCACCTTCCCGGTGGCAGGAACCAGACCCAGAGGCAGGACCAGGGAGGAGGATGAACGGCTGGAAAAAGAATTGCTGGCTGATGAAAAAGAGCGCTCCGAGCACAATATGCTGGTGGATCTGGCCCGGAATGACGTAGGTAAGGTGGCTGCCTTCGGTAGTGTCCATGTGGAGGATTACATGAAGATACACCGATTCTCCAAGGTGATGCATATCGCATCGGTGGTCTGCGGTACGCTGGATGAGGGGAAGGATGGATGTGACACCATAGAAGCCCTCCTTCCGGCCGGGACCCTCTCCGGCGCTCCAAAATTCCGGGCCTGTGAAATCATCGATGAACTGGAACCGGAAGCCAGAGGGATCTATGGCGGTGCCATTGGATACCTTGATTTTTCCGGCAGCCTGGATGTATGCATCGCGATCCGGACCGCGGTTAAAAAAGACGGTAAAGTGTATGTGCAGGCCGGGGCCGGGATCGTGGCGGACAGTGTTCCGCAGCTGGAGTATGAAGAATGTGCCAATAAGGCCCAGGCTGTGATGGATGCCCTGCAAAGGGCCGGGGAGGTGACTGAATATGATTTTGCTCATTGATAACTATGACAGTTTTTCCTATAACCTGGTTCAGCTGGTGGGAAGTCTGACAAATGAGGAGATCCGCGTGATATGGAACGATGCGTGGACAGTAGAGGAAATACAAAAAGCTGCCCCCTCCCACATTCTCCTGTCCCCCGGCCCCGGAAGGCCGAAGGACGCCGGTGTCTGTGAAGAAACCGTGCGCAGATTAAAGGGCAGGATTCCCATACTGGGTGTCTGCCTGGGGCATCAGGGGATCTGTGAGGCGTTGGGCGCGACTATCACCTATGCCCCTAAACTGATGCACGGTAAGCAGAGCCTGATACAGGTAGATACACAGAATCCGTTGTTCGCGGGTCTTCCGGAGGAGATCCGGGTGGCCCGGTATCACTCTCTGGTCGCGGACCCCGACACCCTTCCGGAAGAGCTTCAGATCATCGCCCGGACGCAGGAGCAGGATGTTATGGCGGTCTGTCACAGGGAATATCCCGTATACGGCCTGCAGTTTCATCCGGAGTCTGTGCTTACGCCGGACGGCGCGGTGATTATGAAGAATTTTCTTAAACCCGCACACTGTCATGACAGAGTTTCTGCTTAATAAAGGATATTGAATATGTAACATTTGGTATTATATTTCCAATAGCTGTTGGATTCAGTATTATATAACCCTCAAATACGAAATGATCAATCACTGTGTTATTCACAATATATATCTCTTTTGTTAAATCTAATAAAATCGGAGGAAAAAAACATGATTAAAGAAGCAATCTACAAACTGGTGAACAATGAAGATTTATCCTATGAAATGGCGGAACAGGTGATGGACGAAATCATGGACGGGGAAGCTTCCCAGATCCATATGGGCGCATTCCTGACGGCCCTGCGCATGAAAGGGGAAACCATCGACGAGATCACCGCCTGCGCGGCCGGAATGCGTAAGCACTGTACCCGGCTGCTCCATGATATGGATGTATTGGAGATCGTGGGAACCGGCGGCGACGAAGCCAATACCTTTAACATTTCCACGGTCACTTCCCTGGTAGTATCCGCCGCGGGCATTCCGGTGGCCAAACATGGGAACCGCAGCGTATCCAGCAAATGCGGCGCCGCTGACGTACTGGAGGCTCTGGGTGTCAATATTGAGATCAGCCCGGCCCAGAGCGCGGAGATTTTAAAGGAAATCAACCTGTGCTTTATGTTTGCCCAGAAATATCACTCGGCCATGCGCTTTGTGGCGCCGGTCCGCAAGGAGCTGGGTATCCGAACCGTATTTAACATCCTGGGCCCCCTGGCCAATCCCGCCGGCGCGAACTTCGAGCTTCTGGGTGTCTATGAGGAATCCCTGGTGGAGCCGTTAGCTCAGGTACTGCTGAAATTAGGTGTCAAACGGGCCATGGTGGTATACGGCCAGGACGGTCTGGACGAAATTTCACTGAGCGCGCCCACTACCTGTTGTGAGCTGAGGGACGGCGTGGTAAAATGTTATATGATAAAGCCCGAGCAATACGGTTTTGCTATGTGTGAGAAACAGGATATGGTCGGCGGCAACCCCCAGGAGAACGCCCGGATCGCCCGCGATATCTTAAGCGGCGAAAAGGGACCGAAACGGGACGCCGTGCTGCTGAACTCCGCTGCCTGCATTTACATGACCAGGAATGATGTCACTATGGAGCAGGCGGTAACTATAGCTGCCGATATCATAGACAGCAAAAAAGCGCTGGAACAGCTGAATCGTTTCGTGGAGTTATCCAACTCCATCTGATGTCCGGACTGCTCCGGCACTCCCTCCTGACAGTATCATGACTGGCTGGATGGAGCGCCGGGAATAGAATAAAAACCAGGAGATTACAGACATGATATTAGATACAATCGCAGAGGCAACAGCCCTGCGGGTGGCGGAGCAGAAAAAGCAAATACCGCCGAAAGTAATGGAGGAAGCTGCCATTCGGCTGGCGAAGACACAGCGCCGCTGCTTCCCATTTGAACAGGCCCTGGGCCGGCGGAATATCAATTTTATCTGTGAGGTAAAAAAAGCATCCCCATCAAAGGGGATCATCGCGGAAGATTTTCCCTATGTCCGGATCGCCCGGGAATATGAGCAGGCGGGGGCGGCAGCCATCTCCGTATTGACGGAGCCCCGGTTCTTTTTGGGAAAGGACGAATATCTGGAAGAAATCGTAAACGCGGTCCAGATTCCTGTCCTGAGAAAAGATTTTACCATTGATCCTTACCAGATCTACCAGGCCAAAACTCTGGGAGCCTCTGCCGTACTGCTGATCTGCGCCCTTCTGGAGCAGCCGGTTCTTAAGGAATATCTGGAAATCTGTCAGATGCTGGGGCTGTCGGCTCTGGTGGAAGCCCATGATGAACAGGAAATCCAATCCGCGGCAGACGCCGGAGCCCGCATCATTGGGGTGAACAACCGGAATCTGAAGACCTTCGATGTGGATATCCAAAACAGCAGGAAGCTGCGGGCCCTGGTTCCGGAATCCATAATCTTCGTGGCGGAGAGCGGGATACGTACGGCTGACGACGTGCAGGCTTTAAGAGAGGCCGGAGTCCATGCCGTACTGATCGGGGAAACCCTGATGCGAAGCCCTGACAAACATAAAATGCTGCAAACTCTTCGGGGAGACAGACTATTTCAGGGGGAACGCTTATTTCGGGAAGAAAACTCATTTCGGGAGGAACGCTTATGACGAAAGTAAAAATATGCGGCCTGCGTACCCCCGAAGATATCGGCTATGTAAATCAGTTAAAACCGGATTATGCCGGATTTGTATTCGCCCCCGGCAAACGGCAGGTCAGCCTTCTGCTGGCGATCCGAATGCGGGTCAGACTGGCCCCTCAGATTCAGGCGGTAGGTGTGTTCGTCAACGAACCCCTGGAAACGGTAGCAGCGCTTAGCAGGCAGAAAATTATCGATATCGTTCAGCTTCACGGGGATGAGGACGCCTCTTATATAAGCAGGCTGAAAGAAAAGATATCGGCTCCGATTATCCGGGCGGTCCGGGTTCAGAGTAAAGAACAGGTTCTGGAAGCTGAAAAGCTGCCCTGCGATTATCTTCTTCTGGATACTTTCGTGGAAGGACAGTACGGCGGCAGCGGTAAGCAGTTCGATCCTTCCCTGATTCCGGAGCAGCTGCAAAAACCTTACTTTCTGGCCGGCGGCCTGGATGAGCAAAATGTGCGTGAGATCCTAAGCCGGTGTAAGCCCTTTGGCGTAGATGTCAGCAGCGGAGTGGAAACAAACGGCTATAAAGATTTCGATAAAATCAGCCGGTTTCTCACAGCCGTCAGGGAGACGTGTGAAGGATGAGAACATGTACAATATTTTAATATAGAATACCTTATGGAGCGTCGAACGCCGCGCCCCTGCCCGAAGGGCATGCATTAAGGGATGCTGCGGCGTTTGACTTTAACCGCCCATGACGGCGGTAGAATGGAGATCGCAAATGAAAAAGGGAAGATATGGAGATTACGGCGGACAGTATATTCCGGAAACGCTGATGAACGCGGTAATCGAACTGGAAGAAGCTTATGAGCATTACAAAAATGATCCGGAATTTAATCAGGAGCTGAATGACCTGCTGAAAAACTATGCCGGCCGGCCCTCGCTTTTATATTATGCCGAAAAGATGACCAAGGATCTGGGCGGCGCGAAAATCTATCTGAAGCGGGAAGATTTAAACCATACCGGATCTCATAAAATCAACAATGTGCTGGGACAGGTGCTTCTGGCCAAAAAAATGGGGAAAACCCGTGTGATCGCGGAGACCGGAGCCGGACAGCACGGAGTGGCTACCGCTACAGCGGCCGCACTGATGGGTATGGACTGTGAGATCTTCATGGGCAAGGAGGATACGGACCGGCAGGTGTTAAACGTCTACCGGATGGAACTGCTCGGCGCGAAGGTGCACGCGGTCACCAGCGGAACACAGACGCTAAAGGACGCGGTCAATGAGACCATGCGGGAATGGACCAGAAGAGTGGATGATACCCTCTATGTATTAGGCTCCGTGATGGGGCCTCATCCCTTCCCCATGATCGTACGGGATTTCCAGTCGGTCATCGGCCGGGAGATCCGTCAGCAGCTGCTTAAACGGGAAGGCAGGCTGCCCGACGCCGTGCTGGCGTGTGTGGGAGGCGGCAGCAATGCCATGGGCGCTTTCTATGAGTTTATTCCCGAGACTTCCGTCCGGCTGATCGGCTGTGAGGCCGCGGGTCTGGGCGTGGATACGGATCAGCATGCCGCCACCATCGCCAAGGGGACCAAGGGCATTTTCCATGGAATGAAATCCATCTTCTGTCAGGATGAGTATGGGCAGATCGCTCCGGTCTATTCCATCTCGGCAGGGCTTGACTATCCCGGGATCGGTCCGGAGCACGCGATGCTGCATGAGACCGGGCGGGCGGAGTATGTGCCGGTCACAGACGAGGAAGCGGTGCAGGCGTTCGAATATCTTTCGAGAACCGAGGGAATCATTCCCGCGGTAGAAAGCGCCCATGCCGTAGCCTATGCCAGAAAACTGGCGCCGGCCATGAAACCGGAACAGATCATCGTCGTCAATCTGTCCGGACGCGGGGACAAGGATGTGGCGGCCATCGCCAGATACAGGGGGGTGCAGATCTATGAGTAGAATATCACAGGCATTTCAGAATGGAAAAGCATTTATCGCATTTATTACCGGAGGAGATCCGGATCTGGAAACTACAGAAGAGCTGATCTGTGCCATGGAGCAGGCCGGCGCGGACTTAATCGAGATCGGAATTCCCTTCTCTGATCCCACCGCGGAAGGCATCGTAATCCAGGAAGCCAACGCACGAGCGCTGGCGGCGGGCTGCACGACGGACAGGCTCTTTGAGATGATAGCCAGGGTGCGGCAGCGGACACAGATCCCGCTGGTGTTTTTGACCTATATGAACCCTATCTATACCTATGGAAAACAGCGGTTTTTCAGCCAATGCCGGGAGACCGGGATCGACGGGGTGATTATACCGGATCTGCCGTATGAGGAAAAGGAAGAGGTGGCCCCCATCTGTGCAGAATATGGGGTGGATCTGGTACCGCTGATCGCCCCTACTTCCCATGAGCGGATCGCCATGATCGCGAAAGAGGCAGAAGGGTTTATCTACTGTGTGTCCTCACTGGGGGTTACCGGTGTTCGCTCGGAGATCCGGACAGATATCGGCGCTATGGTGCGGCTGGTGAAGTCCGTTACCGATATTCCCTGTGCTGTGGGCTTCGGGATATCGACCCCGGAACAGGCGGCTAAGATGGCAGCTGTTTCAGATGGAGCCATCGTTGGAAGCGCGATCGTAAAGCTGGTGGCCAAGTATGGTAAAGATTGCATCGAAGCCGTGAGTCATTATGTGCGTTCTATGAAAGAGGCCGTGACGGGGCTGGATGATTTTACAAGTTGACTTAAGGCCGCCGGCTGTGATAAGCTTAACCGGCATGAGAGAACGAACGAAATGACAATAGAAACGGATGGAAAATGCAGATTTCCGATTCGTATAAATCACAAAAGAGAACATGGGCATGCCTGCCTTTGTTCTCTTTTCTTTAATTTTCTATAATGGAGGATAAGCTTATGATAAAAAAAATTATGTTATTAGCCGCGGCCTGTCTGACTGCTCTGGTGTTAACTGCCTGCGCATCGGATCAGAATTCGAATCAGGGGACTCCCCCTGCCGCCGAAAAGGTTCCTTCCACGGAATCCGGCTCTTTCCGGATTGCCACCGACACTACCTTCTCCCCTTTTGAATTCGAGGATGTAGATGGGAATTTTACCGGGATCGATGTGGATCTTCTGAATGCGATCGCAGAGGACCAGGGATTTACCTTTGAACTGCAGAGCCTGGGGTTTGACGCGGCCGTGACCGCCCTGGAGTCCGGGCAGGCGGACGGTGTCATCGCAGGCATGAGTATCACCCCGGACAGGCAGGCAAAATTTGATTTTTCCGATCCGTATTTTGACTCCGGTATCGTCATGGCCGTAGCTAAGGATTCGTCCGTGGATTCTTATGAAAAACTGCAAGGCCAGACTGTAGCGGTAAAAAATGGTACGGAGGGCGCTGCTTACGCGGAATCCATCGCGGATACCTACGGCTTCACGATCACTGTATTCGATGATTCCTCAAGTATGTACCAGGATGTCCTGGCCGGCAGCTCGGCTGCCTGCTTTGAGGATTATCCGGTCATCGGTTACGCCATCAGCCAGGGAATGAACATTCAGATGGTCGGCGGGAAACAGGCCGGAAATTCTTATGGGTTCGCGGTAAAAAAAGGGCAGAAGGAAGAACTGCTGAATTACTTTAACCAGGGGCTCCGTAATCTGAAAGAAAACGGGATCTACCAGGAAATCCTGGACCGCTATATCGTGGAATAACCGAATACGACCAGAAAAAGGGTGTCCCAAAAGTATTGTTTCGCGTACCATTGTCAGCCTATACAATACTTATGGGGCACCCTCTTATTATTGATTCTCACCTGTCCAAAGAGGACAGATACTTCTCCAGCATATCCAGCTCGTCTGTTAAGATGCAGTGATTCAGTGTTTTCTCTTCAATCCCCTGCCGTATATCCCTTATATCCATCCACACCACCTGCTCCACTTCCTCTTCCTGCAGCGAGAGCTGATCAGGCTCCAGGCTTTTTTCCAGCAGATACACCGCACTGATTTCATGATTCCTGAACGGTCTGCCATAGAATTCCCGCTCCACCCTGGACTCATACATTCCCAGGAAATGCAGTTCCTCCGTATCAGCGTGTATACCCAGTTCCTCACCGAGTTCCCGCACGGCTGACGAGGCATAATCATTCCCCGCCGGGATATGGCCTGCGGAAGAGATATCATAGCAGCCCGGGAACGCGTCTTTTCCGCACGCCCGCTTCTGCAGCAGCAGATCAAAACTCTGGTCCGTATTATTCTGGTCTGCATGGCCCTGGTCTGCATGACTCTGGCCTGCATGGCCCTGATCTGCATGCTTTCTGTAGATCCATACATGGGAGGTCCCGTGTAAATCCCCATCCCGGTGGATCAGAGTGCGCTCTCTTACCCTTCCTGTAACAGTACCATCCGGATTACGGATATCGATTAATTCCATGGCCCTTCCATCCAGAACGGCTTCTTTTAGCACATTGTTCTCATACTTTAGCTTCAGCGAAAAGAACGGATGCCCCTCCCGGATCAAATTCAGGAAAATATGATCCCCTTCCCACAGATTCAGCTGTTCCACCTCCTGCTTCGGGACCCATTCCAAAACCCCTTCCTCGCAGGGGATCATGTCCCCCTCGAACGCATCTGCCGTAAACAAGCACAGATATTCCGGCGGATAGTCATCTGAGAGAAAGGTCACGATCCCCCGGAACTGATAGGATGTAAGTATCAGTCCAGTCTCTTCTTCCGCCTCGCGCAGCAGACATTCTTCCGGACTTTCCCCCTGTTCAAAATGTCCGCCGATTCCAATCCACTTATCCTTGTTCACATCATTTTTCTTTACAATCCGGTGCAGCATCAGATAGCTATCATCTTTTTCTATGTAGCAAAGTGTAGTCAAACAACTTTTCATAGTCTCCTCCAGTGCCGCGTTTACTGCGGCTTTAAATTCAGGTATGCGTCCTACGCATTTCCTCCAGTGCCGCATTTACTGCGGCATCGCTCAGGTATGATGCCAGATCTTCTATTTTACTAACACCAATAGAACCAGTATACTGCATTTACAGGCAAAAATAAAGTAACCTAGCTGGTTGCATGTAATAAAAAAGGATACGGCTATACCTCCGTACCCATCAAATCGATTATTTTTTTATGTTTTTCATATAGACATCGAACTTCAGACGCATTATCTGCAGATTGCTTAATAATCAGAAACCTCTGAAGCAAGAGCAGCGGATTCTCCCTGTACCGCCGCCTCAAAATAATCCAATACCTGCTGCACGTCCAGTCCCTCTGTTCCCTGGTACTGTAGATCCGGGGCCACTGACGTCACCGTGACATGGATACCCACAGATCGCATTTGCGCCGACCGTATAGCTTCGATTCCGGCCTGTGAATCCTCGAAACCTATGCAGGAATGCGGCTGGACCCCCAGATTCCTGCAGCAGTCCAGGAACACCTCCGGGTCAGGCTTCGTTCTGGCGATCTTCCCGGCATCCGCAATGTAATCAAAGAGCGGTTTGATTCCCAGCCGGTCCAGTACCGTATCCGCATTGCGGCTGGCTGAAGCCACCGCCAACAAAATCTCTCTGTTCCTGGCTTCCTTCAGAAATTCTTCGATTCCAGGTAAAATGTCTTTAGCCGTAATATTTTTCAAGAGATTCTGGTATATCCTGTTTTTGACACAGGTAATCTGCTCTTTCTCCTGTTCGTTAAAACGCTGTCCTGCCTGATTGATCTCCAGTATAATTTCCAGGGAACGTAGCCGGCTGACACCTTTCAACCGCTCATTGTCACTGCGGTCGAAAAACAGTCCGTATTCATCAGCGATCTTTTTCCATGCCTGGTAATGATATTCCGCAGTATCTGTCAGCACTCCGTCCAGATCGAAAATAAACGCTCTTATCAGACTCTCTTTGCTATTTTCTTTGCTATTTTCTTCACTACTCTCTTTGCTGCTTTCTCTGCTGTTCCAACTACTGCTTTCCCTCCCGCTGTTCAATATATCCACTTCCCTTCCATCTCCTACTCATTTTCCACCCGTCAAAAGGATTCTCCGCTCTATCATTTCTCTATGCATATCTAATGCATTTCCATATATATTTCCCTTTCCACCCTCACGATTCCACCACATATGTGTTCCTTCTCAGCATTACAACCTATATGACAAGCATATCCATCACCGCCAGGCGTGGGATATTTCTGATTATTGTTTTTTCCTGAACCGGTAATCCTGTGCAGACATTGAGCCGGATTCTATCTATCGTTTCCGTATCCTGGAACACGATATAGAGATCTCCTCCCTCCACCAGTATCTGCCTGGGATTCGCTCCTGCCAGCCGGTGGTAATGAGGTATCCCCATCTCTCCAGTTTCCGGATTAAGGGGACAGACCGCGAGAACATCTGCGGTCCTGGTCAGCGTGTACAGGAAACGATGATCGGAACCGACAGCCACAGCTACTGGATGGGGATATTGAAAAGAGGTGACCGGTTCCTGACAATGAACTAATTCCTTCTCCGGTACAGTAAGCCATTCCTGTACCGGTCTATCCCCGGTGCAGGCCAGCACCCTTGGCATGATCTCCCCGATCACATAACAGCTGGACAGGACGTTTACCGCCGTGGCATTTCTGGGGCCATATCCCTTGGGAATCCGGATCTCTCCCTGTCTGCAGATCTTCCAATTCTTCTCATCGATCCGGAAGATGGAGACCTGGTCGGTGCCCCGCTCCGGAACCAGATATTCTGTCCGTTCCATACCGCAGCACAGGGAGTGGGGTGAGGCCGTATCCTGGAAAAACGGGATCTCTCCCACCCCGGTAAACGGATAGAAGTCTCTGGGTTCGGTTAGATTCCCCCTATCATCTCTCTCATAGAGTACCAGCGTGGCCGCATCGAATACATCCCTGGTCCGGATTGAGCCGTCCCGGTCAACGAATACCCCGCACACGGGAGTCCTGTTGGAACCGTGGTTCAGTACCAGCGCATATTGTCCCGACAGCTTCAGATCCAGGGGGAACGCACCGCAGGAATTCACCTGTCCTCCCAGGCTGAGCATCCCTGACTCCCGGTCAATCCAGAACCAAAGCACCCGTCCGCCTGGTTCTTCCAGATGGAACCGTGAGATTTCCAGGCAGGCATACAACACAAATTTTTCTGTATCGACACAAAGGGCACTGATACTATACTCCATGGGAACACGTTGGATCTGCTTCCATTCCCCGTCCGCTTCCCCTAAATGAGTCACCGTATATTCATAAACGCAGACAGCCGTCTCCCCCGGCTCATTGTATGCTTGTGCCCAGTTTCCCGTATAGATAAACTTTTTCTTACTCATAAAAGTAAAGTCCCTTTTCCCAGTTCATACGCCATGAGCAGCGCCCGCCTGCATACATCCGGTCCATACACCAGATGGTAATGACCGGGACACAGGATATCCTCATGCAGCCCGGATGCCATTTCCAAGGAGTTCAGATAATCCTGTCCGGAAAAATCGGGAGCCCCCGTCCAGGCCAGCAGCACCTTTATATCATCTTCCGGCGCCGCCGGTTCGACAGCCAGAAAGTCTCCCATAAATAATATCTTCTTGCCGTGAATACTGGCCTCATACATCATCGAACCCCGGCTGTGACCCGGAACGTGATATGCCCTGATCTTTACATCCCCAAAGGACAGCTCCTGTCCGTCCTCCAGGACTTCATCCACCTTACAGGGTCTGAACTCCCGGCCGAACAGGTATCCGATACAGTTCCTGTCTCCCGCTTCCATAGCCTTCGCATCTTTAGGCCCTGCCAATATACGTGAACCCAGTTCCCTGGCCCTCCAGGCATTCCCCGCATGATCAAAATGACAGTGGGTGAACAGGGTATGGGTGACCGGAAGTCCGTGAAGCCCCCAGAACCGGAGCATCTGCTCCATCTTCTCCCACTGGAGGTCGGAGAATCCCGCATCGATCAGTATCAGCTGTTCTCCTGCCCGAATGACGTAACTGTTGGAATTCGTCGCCAGCGGTACCCCGCTTAGCTGATATACATCTGTCATAATCTGCATATTTCACACCATTCTTCCTCTCATTACAGCGGCAGATCCCACATTCCGCAGAAAGGGTCCACAGGACTCACACCCAGGAAGGGGCTTCTGCCCATGATCTTTTCCACCACCGCTTCCCTGGTATAGTCAGACTCACTGTAGGCATTGATGTAGGTACTGACCATGGGAATATCGATCAGCATATAGGGGCTGTTAAAGGAAATGGCCATGGTCGGTATCTCCTTCGTATAACAGGGGATCTCTCCGCAGACGATGGACTGCCAGTTGATCCGGTATCCGGTGTGAGCGCCTATAAAATATAACATCAGATCATATTTTTCCTTCAAAGGCCGGATGCCGGTTCCCGGCATTTCCTCCGGATCGATTTCCGACACCAGGAACCCCTCCTCTTCCAGGGATTTCCGGAATTTCTGATACTGGGGATTGTTATCGTATCGTCCGGCCTTTTCTCCCTCCAGGGGAATCAGCAGCACCCGTTTGTATTTGTCAGGTGACAGCGGCAGCAGTTTGTTCACATCCTTTACCAGGGTGACGGCCTGATCCGCACATGCAGCGGCCCATGTTCTGTGCTCTTCACAGCAGACGATCTCCTGGCCAAAGTCCACTCTTTGTTTATTGTTCTTTTCATACAGCCGGAGCTTTGCCTTCAGCGCCAGAATTCTGGTGACAGCCTCATCCAGGCGTTCCTGTGTGATGATCCCGTCTCTGACACCCTTACGCATGTAGTCCACATCTTCCCTGTGATTAATGGTAAACAGGAACATATCCACTCCTGCCGCGATGCAGAAGGGCACCGCCTTTTCCCGCTCCATGGATGTCATGAAACCCGTCATATGAGTATCATCCGATACGATCAGGCCGTTAAAACCCAGCCGTTCCCGAAGGAGTCCCTGCAAAAGCTCTCTTGAGAGAGAAGCCGGAAGAATCTCCCGGTCCGTAAGATCCGGGTTCAGGAATCTGCTGTATGCCGGGCACATAATGTGAGCCGCCATGACAGCATCCGCGCCGAAAGCAATGAGTTCCCTGTATATTTTTCCAAAGGTTTTATCCCACTCTTCCACCGTACAGCTGTTCACTGTAGCCACCTTATGCTGGTCCCGGAAGTCTTTCCCGTCACCCGGAAAATGCTTGATGGTGGCAGCCAGATTATACCTGTGGACGCCCTCTATATACCCCTTTGCCATACGGATGATTTTATCCGGATCCGAACCATAGGTACGGGTGTTGGTCACTGTACTTAAATAATTCTCATCAATGTCCACGATCGGCGCGAAAGACCAGTTGAATCCCAGCGCCGCTCCCTCCCGGCCTGCGATGACCCCCAGCTGTTCGGCACACGCATCGCTGTCGGTGGCCGCCACCTGCATCTGTGTTCCATAATAGGTCCCGTTGCTGATTCCTCCGTTTCCGCCCCGCTCGAAGTTCGCGGCGATCAGAAGCGGGATGTCCGAACGCTCCTGAACAATCTGTGTAAACTTGTTCAGGTCTTCCGCCGTGTTTGGCCGGAACATGACTCCACCGGGTTTGATCTCGCTGAAGATCACGTCACTCTCCGTCGAGGTACAGTTCCACAGCGTCTCGCAGAAGAGCTGGCCGATCTTCTCCTCCTCTGTCATTCCTGCCAGAGTATCCATAACCCAGCGTTTCTGATCCTGATCCAGAAAAAACGGATTTTCCGATAATGCAACCATCTGTTTTTTTATCTCCTTTTCCTTTGATTCCCTGTGGCCCGCGTTTATTTTGCAGCTGCCCAGGCATCCAGCTGGTTTTGTTTCTCTTCCATATATTCCTTTAGCCCCGCTGCGTATAATGCCTCGTTCATCTCAGCGATAGATGCGTCCACGTCGGCGGCAAATCCCCACTCGATCATCATACGGTACTGAGCGGTAACTGAGGTCAGCGCGGTATATTCCGAAGTAACATTGGCGGAATCAAAAGCAAATCCCAGTGCTGCCGATTTGTTAGCACTCTTATTCCAGTCCATGAGGTCCGTGTAAAGGGTCGCCTCATCTCCCTTCCAGACTGCGGAAAGCATGGCGTTTCCGGATTTCCATGCGGTTTTATCCGAATACCCTTCGGTATCAGGACCATCCGTGGCGAAACCGTCCGCATCCAGTACCCAGTTCTTTCCTTCCACTCCATAGTTGAGCAGGTTGATCAGATCCGCATCCGTGTACAGCAGATTCAGGAACTGCATGGCTAATTCAGGATATACCGAATTCTCCGGGATGACCCAGCACCAATTCTGCACTTTGGAGGTATAGGAGATAGGCTCTCCCAGAACCGCCACTTCCAGTTCTCTTCCGGCGAGCAATTCATTTTCCGTCAGGGCTCCGGGCTTATATACATTCTGGTAGCTGGCCACCACACCGCTCTTCATCAGTGCCTGGCCCCCGTTAGCCTCGTCGGTGATAATATCCGGGTACACATAGCCCGCATCATTCCATTCTTTCATCATTTTACAGAAATCCTTATACTCAGCAGACTCAAAGAGATTGGAAACTGTCAGCTTGCTGCTGTCCATAAGCACACCCAGCTTATCCGTCAGCGGGTCCTGAATCCCATCATCACTCATATAATATCCTTCCGGTTTTACTCCGGAGTTGCAGGCCAGGTATAGATTGGGATAGGCTTCTTTTATTTTTGCAAATACCGGGGTCAGGTCCTCGTATTTGTGTACTGTGGACAGATCGATGTTAAGTTCATCGATGATAGCTTTATCAAAATAGTACGCAGATTGACCGGCCAGATCCCGTACCGTAGTCACGCCATATACTTCCCCGTTCACGGTAGTCCCTTCCAGGTAGTCTCCCAGCGTGGACTTGATATCCTGCCCATGCTCGTCTAACAGGCTGTCCAGTGCTTTTAGCTGGCCTTTCCCGACGGCCCCGGCGATACCTGAACGGAACATGCCGAACATACAGTCGACCTGCTCACTGGGCGAGGCCAGGGTCAGTGCCATCTGATCCTGAATATTGCCGTAGGTATAAGGGATAAAGGTTACGGTACAGCCCAGTTTTTCTTTCGTAATCTCATTCAGTTTCTCCGACACCGCATCGATATCAGTGGGTACTTCCAGATAGGCATAGGTGACGACCAGATTCGGCATCTCGCCCTCTTTCGTCTGGGTCTCTCCTGCGTTTTCTTCCTTTGCCGAATCCCCTGCAGTTTTGTTCTCAGTCTCTGCAGACTGGCTGCCTGCGCAGCCCGTGAGAGCTGTCATAGTCATTGCTGCCGCCATCAGTAAGGCCATTAATTTTCTTTTCATGTTTTTCCTCCTTAAATAAATCGTTGTTTTTAATATATAACATTTCTATATGTAAGGTTTCGATATCAACCTTTTACACCGCCCATTACGATTCCCTTCACGAATCCTTTCTGCAGGAAGGGATACGCGATCAGAACCGGAAGCGTACCCACCACCGCTATGGCCATCCGTACTGTATTGCTGGGCAGTGTGGTCATGCTGGACACGGCACCGCCCATGGTGGACAATGAGGTAATACTCTTGATCATTTCATTTAACACATTCTGGATACTGTACAGGCTGGAATCCGTCAGATAGATCAGACCGTTATTCCAGTCGTTCCAGTAGGAAAGTCCAATGAACAGTAATAATGTGCTGACAATGGGTTTTGCAAGCGGCAGGACGATTCTGGTGAATATCCCGATCTCACTTGCCCCGTCGATCCTGGCCGACTCTATAATCTCCAGCGGTATGTTGGATTTAAAATAAGAGCGGGCCATTATTACAAAAAATGCCTTTACCATCAGATTGGGGATGATCAGCGCCCATATGGTATTCTTTATGTGGAAGATGGTGGTCCACATGATATAGCTGGGAACCAGGCCCCCGTTGAACAGCAGGGTAAACAGTACATAGAACGAGAATACCCTTCTGCCCGGAAGATCCGGCCTGGACAGCGGGTATGCCAGCATTAATGTCATTGCCAGTCCCGCCAGGGTGCCGAACACTGTGACCAACAGGGATATGCCATATGCGTGGAGGATCTTGCCGCCCTGTCCCAGCAGATACCGGTACGCATCCAGGCTCCAGGCCTTGGGAAAGAACGAGTATCCCTTAAGTGCGATCGTGCTGTCATCCGTAAAGGAAGAGATAATCAACAGGAGAAAGGGAATCAGGCAGCTCAGGGAACAGATCCATAAAACCGCGTGTTTTATTACACCATAAATACCGACTTGTCTTTTCATGTTCACATCTCCTATATAATGGCGTCATCCGGACTAATCTTACGGACCAGGGCATTGGCCGCCATGATTACGAAGAATCCGACCACCGCCTGATAGAGCCCTGCCGCCGATGACATACTCACATCCCCCAGCTCCAGAAGTCCCCGGTATACATAAGTATCCAGAACATTGGTCACATTCAGAATTGCTCCTGAATTCTGCGGCACCTGATAGAACAGGCCGAAATCCGAGTAGAAGATTCTTCCCACATTGAGCATAGTCAGGGTGATAATCGTGGGTTTTAACAGCGGAACGGTGATATAACGGATCTTCTGCCAGGGGGTTACCCCATCCAGCTGGGCCGCCTCATAGACGGAATCATCAAATCCCAGGATCGTAGCCAGATAGATCACGCTTGCGTACCCGGCGTTCTTCCAGGTATTGACAAATACCAGGATAAACGGCCAGTATTTGCTTTCCAGATACCAGTTAACGGAATTCTTACCCATTTCCTGCAGGATTCCTTTGTTGATGAGACCATTGCTGCCCAGGAACGCATACACCAGATAACTGACCACCACGTAAGATATAATATAGGGGATCAGCAGGCAGCCCTGGTGTACAGAGCGCATCTTCCTGCTTCTCATCTCCGACAGGAAGATAGCCAACGCCACTGAAACCACCAGCCCCAGGATAATAAACACCAGATTATACAGGATCGTGTTCCGGGTTATGATCCAGGCATCTTTGGTGGCAAACAGGTATTTGAAATTCTCTAATCCGCACCAGGGACTGGACCAGATCCCGGTTCTGAAATTCACCTTTTTAAAGGCAATTACTAATCCTGCCATCGGCAGATAATTATTAATCAGTAAATAGATGAGTCCAGGCAGCATCAGCAGATACAGATACCGGTAACGCCATGCCATTTTTCTCTTTTTCATACTCCATCTTCCCTTCTATCCTTCAGATTTCTGCGTATCCATGCCGTATCCATCTCATCCGGATAAGCATCCCAGGTGTTTTCATCCGGATAGGCCGGGACCGGTTTTCTGGGTTCTTCTTTTCGATAGGCATACTGTCCCAGATATTTCCGGTCTTCCTCCTGCGTCAGCGGCGGACGGCAGTTGGACCGCTGCATGTCAGATACCCAGCCCTTTTCCCGGTCTGCCTTAACCGTTCTCTGCCACTCCCCATATAAGATTCTCCACTCGCCGTGCTGCTTTAAGTGGCCTCCTGGTATGTAGCCCATACTCCAGATCGCCATAGGTGGTTCCCGGTGTATGGAAAGCGCTTCATAGCCAAAGGAGGTGAACACCGCCCGGGCTTTGTCATTTTCCCGGTTCACCTGAATGACCGGGGTCAGCAGCGGATGGATCAGGGTGTTGCCCTCCAGGCTGTCAACCACCGGCAGAAGTCTGGCCCTGCGTATAGCCTCCATATCTATCCCGGGGTGTTCATCCGCATACAGCTCTCTTCTCTTCTGTCCAATATGCTGGTCGTCATGATAGCGGTAAAAGATTCCCCGCAGGTTTCGGATCTCCCAGACAGACAGCTGCAGATCCAGCCTTTGTTCCCATTCCGCCAGCTGATCCGGCGGCAGTTCTCTTAATACTTGTACCAATTCTTCAAACACCTTCTTGTTCTTCATACCGCTGCTATCACTCTTTCCTTTTCTTCAGCATCCAATCTTCCCCGTCCCACGTCTGATAGGGTCTGGGATACATAGGGATGCATTCTCTGATCGAATAGGGCGTATAAGGATTGTGGTAAGTGGTCTCCTCTGCCAGCGGATGTACCGGCAGGTTTGGCCTGTTCTCAAGGCTTATATCCTGTACCCATCCCATGTGATAATCACACTTCATCAGCCGGAACCAGTGAAAATGCCAGATCTTCCACCTGCCGTCCTCATAGATAAAATCGGCGCCGATGATTCCCCAGTTCCAGATGGCCTGGGGATCTTCCCCCTCCCGGGGCAGCGCCCCGATTCCAGGGCATACCCACTGGGTACGGGCCGTCGCAAGATCCTTCGCCACCTCGATAATCGGCGAGGCCAGCTGGATGTCCATCAATTCTCCCGGTTCACACCTCGAGGGCATCAGGTAAGTAATTCCTTCCCGGATATTCGGTCCCCGGAAAACTCCCTCGTCGGCGATTTCAATAGAGGCATCCTCCCTGCTGCTGAAAAATAAGAGTACTTCCTCCGGCCTCCGGTAATTATAGGACATCACACAGCAACCCATATTATTCTGAATTTCTGTGTAGGCTTCCAGCCGAAGGATTTTATCCGCGACCCTTTCTGCCTGATCCTGTAAAAATTCATTCTTCAAATTTTCTTCTTCCATCTCCACATTTACCTCAATTCGTGCGTTATCCTGCGATCCTATAATTATACTCAGCAGATCTCCATAATGCATGCCCTGCGGGCAGGTTCGCAGCATCCGCTGCTCAACAATGTATACTTAACAGTATCCCATTAATGCATGCCCTGCGGGCAGGTTCGCAGCATCCGCTGCTCAACAATGTATACTTAACAGTATCCCATTAATGCATGCCCTGCGGGCGGGTTCGCAGCATCCGCTGCTCTACAATGTATACTTAACAATTGGCTTATCTGTATATTACCGAAAATTCCGGCCTTTTACTATTCCATAAAGTGACACGTATCCGATGTGTAAAAGTTACCTATTGCACTCTATTCAGCTTAACTTATTGTCAAGTTTCAGATCCTATAGCCCAAACACCGCAGACGACAGCTTCCATTTCTGCCAGTTCACTTGACATGTATCTTGATGTTTATTATAGTGATTTATATCATTAGCGATAGCCGGAAGGTATCGGCGAGTTTCTGAAGACCGGCGTGTCTTGGGGAACCGGGCACGCCGCTTCCCTTCAGCTCTGCTTTACAAAAATATTTTATCGTGTGGAAGACTCGTAAACGGTGTAATGTGCTGACACATTCTTTAGCTGACACATTCTTTAGCTAACAGCACTGTTAGTTAGGATATAAATGTAAGAACAGTAGAATGGATCACCTATGTGTGGAGATGTGATAGCTTCCTAACGGAAAAATAAGTCACCAACAATACTACGAAATCTGTCGCCATACGGAACATGTAAAAAAACCTATTGTAAAGCAGGGAAGGGGGGGAGGCGGTCCGGCCTTTGGAACCGGGCGGCGAATCCCGTGGGGCCAAATCACTTGAGGCCGGGCCTTAGAATGGCTTACGCAGAAGGTGGGAGAACCTCGCAGGGCCTGGAACACTGTCCGAGCCGTCCTGTGGCGAGTTTGTTCCGGGCCCTGCCAATAAGAGGTTCTCCCGCCTTCGGAGTTAGCCATTCTTAGGTCCGGCCGAAGTGATTTGGCCCCACGGGATTCGCCGCCCGGTTCCAAAGGCCGGACCGCCTCCCTCCCTTCCCGGACCTTCGTCCACAAAATCCCCATTTACCAAAGTTGGCCGTGAATCCCAACCTCTCAGTAACTCATAGTAAACATACCCACAGTTTTTTATTGTATAAAGCAAAATTACCTGCTATAATGAAGCCAACCTGATGAAAAAGAATTTTCTGATTCACAAGGGGACGAGAAGACAAAGACCGGTTCTGACAGAACGCCTGGCGGCGGCTGAAAGAGGTAGGTTTCAGAGGTGTTTTGCGCCCTTTTATCAGGAATGATAGAAGGGCTTTTTTGTTCCCCAATACTGCCGGAAGGAGGGACGTGGATGAGGAAAATCGCAGTGATCTGTGCGATCCTGGAAGAACCAGGAGTCAGCCAGAAGGATTTCAATAAGGTGGTGTCGGAGTTTCATGGAATCGTGAGGGGCCGGATGGGTATACCCTTCGATCAGGAGGGGATAGCGGCCGTGTCGATTACCGTTATGGCCGAAATGGACCAGATCAATGCTCTGACAGGTAAATTAGGACGGCTGCCGCATGTGTTTGTGAAGACAGCGATATCACAAAAGGAGGTATAGGGGAATGTTAAATCATGATGGTTTCGTACCCGACGAGGAATTTATTAATGGGGATTATATCCGGGAGACTCTGGAAAAATCCAAAGCTGCAAGCGACGAGGAAATCGAAAGGATACTGGACAAGGCGGACCGGTTCGAGGGGCTGACCCATCTGGAGGTGGCGGCTCTTTTGACGAATGAGAATCCGGTTCACCTGGTACGGATCTTTCAGATCGCGGGAAAGATCAAAGAACATATTTACGGCGACCGTATCGTCATGTTCGCACCGCTTTATCTGAGCGATTTTTGCATTAATGGCTGTACATACTGCGGATTTAACTGCCATCACAAATATCAGCGGAAAAAGCTGACGATGGATGAAGTAAGGGAAGAGGTACGTATCCTGGAAAAAATGGGACATAAGAGGCTGGCGCTGGAAGCGGGAGAAGATCCGGTCAACTGTCCGATCGAATATATACTGGATTGTATTAAGACCATCTATGATATGAAGACGGATGGGGAGATCCGCCGGGTCAATGTCAATATCGCATCTACCTCTGTGGAGGAATTCCGTATGCTGAAAGAAGCGGGAATCGGTACTTATATCCTGTTCCAGGAGACTTATTGCAAAGAGACTTATGAGAAGATGCATCCCCATGGCCCAAAGAGCAATTACTGGTACCATACGACCGCTTTTGACCGCGCTATGGAGGCGGGAATCGATGATGTGGGCGGTGGTGTGCTCTATGGCCTGCATGATGACCCGAATTTTGAAGTTATGGGGCTGATGCTGCACAATGAACATCTGGAGAAAAAGTTTGGCGTCGGTTTCCATACGATCTCTTCGCCCAGAATACGTCCGGCAGAAGGCACGGACCCGACCGCTATGGACCATGGTGTGGACGACGAGAAATTTAAAAAGCTGGTGGCTATCGTCCGGCTGGCGGTACCATTTACGGGAATGATCATCTCTACCCGTGAAACCATGGAGATGAGAAAAGAGCTGATCAAAATCGGAATCTCACAGATCAGCGGCGGATCCAGCGTGGACGTGGGCGGCTACAGCGCCAGAGAGCGCAACGAACCCCAGTTCGTGCTCTCCGACAGCCGTACGAATGAGGACGTGGTGGATTGGCTGATGGAGGAGGATGTGGTGCCCAGCTTCTGTACGGCCTGTTACCGCAGCGGAAGAACCGGCGACCGCTTCATGTCCCTGGCAAAATCCGGAAATATCAAAAATGTCTGTCTGCCGAACGCGCTTATGACCCTGACGGAATACGCCTGCGATTACGGCTCGGATGAGTTCAGAAGAAAAGTGGACCGGCTGGTCGCAAGCAAGCTTCCGAAGATAGATAATGAAAAAGTGCGCATCCTGGTTGCCGGAAATATAGAAAAAATTAAGAGCGGCGAAAGGGACCTGTTTCTGTAAATGAAATATTTCCAGGGATATCCGGGTACCTTTGGAATGAAAGCCAAAAGGTAAAATAATAGGAAAGGAGCCCCGAATGACAACAAACGACATGAACCAGACCCCTATGGGGAATCGCTATCATATTGCCATATTCGGAAAACGCAACGCCGGAAAGTCTACCCTGATGAATGCGCTGACCAAACAGGAGATTTCCGTCGTCTCCGAGGTGGCGGGAACTACCACCGACCCGGTATATAAGTCCATGGAACTGCTGCCGATCGGCCCGGTCGTATTCATCGATACGGCGGGGTTTGATGATAGCGGAGAGCTGGGGGCCCTCAGGATCAAAAAGACCAGGCAGGTACTGCGAAAGACGGATTTTGCGCTGGTGGTTCTGGAGGCGCAGGAAGAGCCGGACCGTGAGCTTACGGATTTCCTGAAAGAGATCAGGATGAGATCTCTGCCCTGCCTGACGGTGATCAACAAATGCGACGTGGCAAAGCCGTCCGGCCGTATGTTAAAACTGCTGGAAGCAGAACAGATTCCTTTTATTACCGGAACTGCATACCAGCCGGAATTCATAGACCGGGTAAAAGAGGCGGTCATAAAGGCGGCCTCCGCGGTAAAAGAAGAAACTCCTTTGCTGGACGGAATCGTTAAGCCGGGTGATCTGGCGGTGCTGGTCACTCCCATTGACAGCGCCGCTCCCAAAGGAAGAATGATACTGCCCCAGCAGCAGACGATCCGGGCGATTCTGGACGCAGATGCCGTGATGGCTGTGACAAAAGAGAACCGTCTCCCGGAGACATTGGGCAGTCTGGCGGTAAAGCCATCCATTGTCATCACGGATTCACAGGCATTCAGGCAGGTCAGTGCACAAACACCGGAAGATATACTTCTCACCTCATTTTCCATTCTGTTCGCCCGGCAGAAAGGGGAGTTGGAACCCATGGTAAAGGGGGCTCTGGCGGCAGACCGCCTGAAAGCGGGAGATAAAGTACTGATCGTGGAGGGATGCACTCACCACAGACAGTCCGATGACATCGGGACGGTGAAGATCCCCCGATGGCTCCGGGAAAAGGTCGGAGACGGCCTGGAATTCGCCTGGGCCTCCGGCACCGAATTTCCGGAGAAACTGTCCGATTATGCAATGATCATACATTGCGGAGCCTGTATGCTGAACCAGAAGGAAATGCGCTTCCGTATGCACACGGCCCGGGAACAGGGGATACCAATGACAAACTATGGTATGCTCATCGCACACGTAATGGGTATTCTGCCCAGGGCACTGAAACCTTTTCCGGAGGCAGCCGCATTACTTACTTCATCCATGTAAAATGCAGGCGCCGCAGCCGGATACAGGAAGATTGGATGAAACAGACGAGGTATAAGAAGATGAGATCAACCAGACAACAGACCATTCAAAGAATCATACAGACGCCAACTAAGGAGGCCCTGCTGGGCCTGATCCGGAAGGAAGACTACCATAACGATATCATAAGAATGGCCGGTGAGGTCAGAGACCGCAGCTACGGGCATCGGGTATATCTGCGAGGATTGATCGAGGTCTCAAGCTACTGTAAAAATAACTGTTATTATTGCGGGATCAGGTCGGCAAATACGAATGCGCAGCGCTACCGGCTGGATCGGGAACAGATCCTGAACTGCTGCCGGAGTGGAGCATCTCTGGGCTTTTCCACCTTTGTCCTGCAGGGAGGGGAAGATCCCTGGTATACGGACACGCGCCTCTGTGATATCATCCGATCCATCAAGGCAGAGTTCCCTGACTGCGCCGTCACCCTGTCTCTGGGAGAGCGGTCCTGTGAATCCTACCGGCTCCTCTACGAAGCCGGCGCCGACCGGTATCTTCTGCGGCATGAGACGGCCACACCGGAGCACTATGCCAGACTACACCCTCCGGCTCTTCGTCTTTACAACCGGATGCAGTGCCTGGCCGAACTGAAAAAGATCGGATTTCAGACCGGAGCCGGCTTCATGGTCGGTTCCCCCTACCAGACTTTAGAGCATCTGGCCGCAGATCTTTTCTATCTATCGGAACTGGCCCCTCAAATGGTGGGAATCGGTCCATTTTTACCCCATCATGAATCTGTCTTTTCAGGATTCGCCTCCGATCCGTCCATGGCCACCGAAGTTTCCGACCCGCTGGGCATGACCATTCTGATGGTAGCCCTGACCAGGCTTCTCCTGCCCCATGCCCTGATCCCGGCTACCACGGCGTTAGCCACATTATCGCCGGAAGGCCGGGAAAAAGCGCTGGACGCGGGAGCCAATGTCATCATGCCCAACCTGTCTCCCGAAGATGTCAGGGGGGCCTACCTTCTCTACGACAACAAAGCCAGTTTTGGCACAGAGGCAGCGGAATCTCTGGAAAAGAACCGCCGGGCGCTTATGAAAAGCGGGTATATTATGGATATGTCACGCGGGGATTATAAGCAGTCTGACTTAGAATCCTGCCTGTAAATAGTCAAAAGGGGACATGTCCATTCCGGTTTGGGACAGGTACAAACCAGTTTGTACCTGTCCCAAACCGGAATGGACATGTCCCCTTTTTCTTTCTTAGTAAAAAACGCTATAAAAAGGTAAAAAACGGCAAAAAGATTGTCATAGTAAAATGATTGAATTCATCGTTCGATTATTGTATGATAATCATAGACGGTTTTGCAGGTATAAATGTTACCGTCTTTGGAATATATTAGTGAATATATATTAGAATATAAGAGGACCTATCAGTGAATCAGGAATTCTATGATCAAATAAGTCAGATTGTTGGCAGCGGCAGCGTAAAACTGAAAGAAGCCATGAAGAAACACACTACGTTTCGGGTCGGCGGTCCTGCGGACTATTTTATTACCCCTCATACCATTCAGGAAATTCAGCAGACAATTCGAATCTGTAACGACTGCAAAATCCCTTACTATATACTTGGCAATGGAAGTAATCTACTGGTCAGCGACACCGGGTACCGGGGAGCTGTGATTCAGATCTATCAAAATCTGGATGAAATCCGGGTGCAGGGGACACACGTCGCGGCACAGGCGGGGGTACTGTTATCCCGTTTGGCAAAACGGGCGCTGGAGGAAGGACTTGGCGGTCTGGAGTTCGCGGCCGGAATACCAGGTACGGTGGGCGGAGCGTCGGTGATGAACGCAGGGGCCTATGGAGGAGAACTGAAGGATGTATGCACAGCGGTAACGATGCTGACGCCGCAGGGCGGGCTTCGGGTACTTTCCAGGGATGAGATGGAGTTCGGCTACCGGACCAGTGCAGTGGCTAAAGTTCACGGTATCGTGGTGGAATCAGAATTTGAACTGACGCCCCGGGAAACGGAAATGATCCGCGGGCAGATGGAGAAACTGCAGAAAGCCCGCAGTGAAAAGCAGCCGCTGGAATATCCGAGCGCCGGCAGCACGTTTAAAAGGCCGGAGGGATATTTCGCCGGTAAGCTGATTATGGATGCGGGGCTTCGGGGCTGCCGGGTAGGGGACGCGCAGGTGTCGGAGAAGCACTGTGGTTTCGTGATCAACCGGGGGAATGCGACGGCATCCCAGATTATGCAGTTGATCCGGCATATACAGGCCGAAGTAAAAAAACAGTTTGGCGTTACTCTGGAGACAGAGGTGAAGACGCTTGGATGTTTCGAGGGAGTAGACTAAATGAGATTTGTCATTGTAACCGGGATGTCCGGTGCGGGAAAAAGTACCGCTTTGAAAATGTTGGAGGATGTGGGCTATTATTGTGTGGATAATCTGCCCATTTCTCTGATCAGCAAATTTGCGGAGCTTACCTATGCTCCGTCCAGCGAGATCTCAAAGGTCGCGCTGGGAGTAGACATCCGAAGCGGACAGGCTCTGGGGGAACTGGAGCAGGTGCTGGAAGGGATGGTTGTGGCCGGATTCACTTATGAAGTCCTTTTCCTGGATGCGGAGGATGAAGTGCTGGTCAAGCGATACAAGGAGACCAGGCGGAGCCATCCGCTGTCCGGGGGCGGCCGGGTGGATAAAGGGATTCAGGAAGAACGGCGGAAACTGGAATTTTTGAAAAAACAGGCGGATACCATCATTGATACCAGCCAATTATTGACAAGAGAATTAAAGGCAGAATTGGATAAAATATTTGTACAGAATCAGGAATTTAAAAATCTGGTGATTACCATTCTGTCGTTTGGTTTTAAGTACGGAATCCCCAGTGATTCCGATCTGGTGTTTGATGTGCGCTTTTTGCCCAACCCCTATTATATTGATGAACTGAAACCCAAGACCGGAAATGACAAAGAAGTGCAGGATTATGTGATGGGTTTTGACGTTTCTCACGAATTTTTAAATAAATTAGTCGAGATGTTGAAGTTTTTAATACCAAACTATATAATAGAAGGTAAAAATCAGCTTGTGATCAGTATTGGCTGTACCGGAGGCAAGCATCGCTCCGTGACACTGGCGAATAAGCTGTATGAGGCCCTCGGCAATTCTGTTGAATACGGGCTGAAGATTGAACACCGGGATATTGAAAAGGATGCCGTGCGCAAAGCATAGAGATCCCTTATAAGGAGGAAGCTATGTCCTTTTCCAGTGAGGTCAAGGAAGAACTTTCCAGGCAGGTAAACCGGGCCAGGCATTGCCAGATCGCTGAGATCGCAGCTATTATCGGCATGTGCGGCCGAATCCAGGTCACTGAGAAAAACAGATATTTTGTGAAGATTCATACGGAAAATATTGCAGTTGCCAGAAAGTACTTTACATTATTGAAAAAAACCTTTAATATAAAGACGGAAATTTCTATTCGAAGGAATGTATATCTTAAAAAAAGCAAAACCTATTTGCTGACGGTAAAAGATCCGGAGGATTCTCTCCGCATACTGCAGGCTACAAAGCTATTGGATATGCTGCCAAAAGGTGAGGACGAAGAAGTCCCGCTGGTCAATCATCTGGTGATCCAGCGCGCCTGCTGCAGGCGGGCTTTCATAAGAGGTGCGTTTCTGGCGGCGGGTTCTATCAGTGATCCGGAGAAATTCTATCATTTGGAGATCGTCTGTGCCACGATGCCGAAAGCTGTTCAGCTTCAGGAAATCATACGCAGCTTCGATATAGAAGCTAAAATTGTATTGCGAAAGAAGTACTATGTGGTTTATATTAAAGAGGGAGCCCAGATTGTGGACATCCTGAATGTGATGGAGGCTCACGTTTCCCTGATGAATCTGGAAAATGTCCGGATTTTGAAGGATATGCGGAATTCTGTAAATCGGCAGGTGAACTGCGAGACGGCCAATATTAATAAAACTGTCTCAGCAGCGGTCAAGCAGATCGAGGATATCCGGTATATACAGCAGAACGTCGGTTTCGACGATTTGTCGGAAGGGCTTAGTGAGATCGCAACATTGAGACTGGAGTATCCGGAGGCTACTTTAAAAGAGCTGGGTATGCTGCTTACGCCCCAGGTGGGAAAGTCAGGGGTAAATCATAGACTGAGAAAATTAAGTAGTTTAGCGGAAGAGCTAAGGCAAAACAAGGAGGAGTAATTATGATTAAGAAACCTATTACCATTCAACTTTCATCTGGGTTGGAAGCACGGCCGGTCGCTATGTTGGTCCAGGTAGCCAGTCAATTCGAGAGTAGTATCTATGTGGAAATCGCAGAGAAAAAAGTGAATGCAAAGAGTATTATGGGTATGATGACCCTGGGCTTGTCCGCTGGTGAAGAGGTCGTAGTGTCCGCTGACGGCGGAGATGAGGAAGACGCGATCGGTGAAATCGAAAAATACCTGAGCAGTTCAAAATAATAAATATGAGAAGTATCATTTTTAAATAGGCGCCTGGATGGGCGCCTGTTTTCCCGTTGTGGTCGAAGAGATAACAAGGAAACACCCTGCGGGTATACCTATATGCCAGGAGATAAGGCAATAATAAGGTAACCAGGTAGACAATAATTGCCTGCCATAATATATAACATATGAAAAGGGGGATATTATGCAGTTATTAGTATTGATACTAAAAAAAGTAGATCTGATGGAACATCTGATCCGGGAACTGGCGGAGGCCGGCGTGTCCGGCGGCACGATACTGGAAGGCACCGGTATGGCCCAGGCTCTGATTAATATGGAGGAACTGCCCATGTTCGGCGTACTCCGTTCCATGCTGACCTCGGATGAAAAAGAAACCTGTAAATTAATGCTGCTGGTACTGAAAGATGAACAGGTCATGGACACCAGAAATGCCATTAAAAACGTGATCGGCGATATGAAAGAGCCGAATACGGGAATCATGTTCTCGATCCCGATTACCTATGTAGAAGGGCTGGGTGAGTCCTATGACGCTTAATACACTGACCTATCTGGCGATTGCCCTGTTTTTGGGACTGGCCGGAGGGAAACTGATTAAGCAGATCCATCTGCCGAACGTAACCGGCTATCTGATTATCGGCCTGTTGGCCGGCCCTTATTGTTTGAAAATACTGCCGCTTGAGACAATTGAAAGCTTCGACATCATCTCCGAGATCGCGCTCGGATTCATCGCGTTCTCCATTGGTTCCGAATTCAAGCTGTCCTATCTGAAAAAAGTCGGTAAATCGCCGGTTATCATCGCGGTTTGTGAAGGCGTGGCGGCCGTACTGCTGGTCGATCTGGTATTAATCCTGACTGGCCAGAATGTGGCGTTTTCACTGGTACTGGGGGCCATCGCCGCAGCTACAGCCCCCGCGGCCACTTTGATGGTAGTCAAGCAATATAAAGCCAGAGGGCCGGTGACCGAGACATTGCTTCCGGTTGTAGCTATCGATGACGCAGTTGCCCTGATGAGCTTTGGCATATCCGTGGCCATCGCGAAAGCCCTCACCTCCCAGGGTGAGGTGGCGCTGGCACAGACGCTTTTGGAGCCTGTATTCGAGATCGTAGGGGCGCTGGTATACGGCGCAGTACTGGGCATCGTATTAAGATATCTGCTGAAACTGTTCACGGGACGTGGGACGAGGCTGTCCTGTATCATCGGTATGATTTTCCTGTGTATCGGAGTCTCCGATATGCTGGGTTTATCCTCCCTCCTGGCCTGTATGATGATGAGCGGTGTGCTGGTAAATATCTCCACAGAGATTGATGTCATGTTCCCGATTGTGGACAGGCTGACTCCGCCTATCTTCATGCTGTTTTTCGTAATATCCGGTGCGGAATTAAATATCGGCATCATTCCCACGATCGGAGTGGTCGGAGCGATTTATATCGTATTCCGTGTGGCCGGTAAGGCGTTAGGCGCAGCGCTCGGCGCCAAGATCTCCAAAGCTCCCCCGGTAGTTTCAAAATACCTGGGCTTTACCCTGCTGCCCCAGGCCGGTGTGGCCATCGGCCTCTCAGGAATCGCCATGACCGTAGTGCCCGAGCATGGAGCCGCGATCCGCGCGATCATACTCTGCGGTACCGTGATCTACGAGCTGGTCGGACCGCTGGCTACGAAGCTGGCACTTTCGAAGGCGGGGGAGATCAAAAAGGGCTGATCACAGAGGGGAATGGCAGCGGAACTGAGGATTTGCGGCCAAACTTTGGTAAATGGGGATTTTGATATTGAGGTCCGGGCTGAAGGGAAGCGGCGTGTCTTGGGGAGCCGGGCAGCAAATCTCGCGGGGCCAAATCACTTCGGCCGGACCTAAGAACGGCTAACTCCGAAGACGGGAGAACCTCTTATTG
>NZ_JAWDIY010000045.1:0-38889 GCF_032380655.1 Diplocloster hominis
CCCGGATATATTTATAGATCCAGTAAGCTTCCCGGCTGCACCGTCTGCTCCCGCAGCCGGAATAGTAAGTGACGTGACCGTACCGGATCTGATTTTAAAACCGGCTAAATTATTATTTACCGAACACATGTTTGAATTGCTGTGAAGAAGGTGATAGACAAATTTTGATATAGTTTCAGCCGGTCCCTGCGGGGGCCGGTTTTAATTTAAGAAAGAGAGGAAAAAAGATGGAGAAAATATTTAATACAATCAGTTTTGTTTTTGGGGTTATCGGAGGATTTATCGCTAAATGGCTGGGGGGCTGGGATGCATTGTTAATCACGATTGTAGCGTTGGCAGTCCTTGATTACGTTACCGGGGTAATCAAGGGCATTTACCAAAAGCAGCTATCCTCGGAGATCGGATACAAGGGTCTGCTTAAAAAGATCGTCATGTTCATTGTGATTGCGGTGGCTTTTATTATACAGCAGCTTATAAGTGATGTAATCCCTCTGCGTGAGGTTGTAATCATGTTTTATGTGTGCAATGAGGCGCTAAGTTTGCTGGAAAATGCAGCGGAGTTTGTTCCAATTCCGGATAAACTGAAAAACACGTTGCTGCAGCTTCGAGATAAAAATGATACGGAGGGAAAAGAATGAGAGGAATAGATGTAAGCTCCTACCAGGGGGAAATTGATTGGAACGCAGTTAAAAAAGACAATATCGATTTTGTGATCCTGCGTAGTATCCTGCAAAGTGGAAAAACGGATGCACGCTTCGAAGAGTATTACGCCGGTTCCGTTGCCGCAGGATACCGTCCGGACGTGTATGTGTACATGTACGATCTGACACCAGAGTCGGCGAGGGTCCGCGCCGGGAAGGTAGTGGATCTGATCCGAGGCCGGCAGGTCAAGCGCGTGTGGCTAGATATGGAGTTGGCAGCACAGCGGAATCTCCCGAAATCCTGCCTGACCGAGATCATCAATGCTGCGGTCGAAGTGATTCGGGCGGCCGGGTACGAGGTCGGGATCTATTGCAATCAGGATTGGTACAACAATGTCCTGGACGTGGCTAACCTGCCGTATATGTACTGGATCGCCAGGTATGGAAAGAATGATGGGACCGCAGTTCCCAGCCTTCGCCCGGAGGCAGCCGTGATCTGGCAGCATACCAGTAATGGGTTGGTGGACGGGATCGCAGGCAGAGTGGATATGAACATCTGCTATAAGCCGGATTTGTTCGACGCAGCATCAGATCCGTCCCCCGCGCCTCCTTCCGGACGGCCGGAAGTTGAGGCGCTGCAAAATGCCCTGAATCTGGATGGATACCGGGACGCCGCCGGAAGACCGCTAGTCGTTGACGGGAAAATGGGACCACGCACCAGGGAAGCGATCCGGAAGGTTGTCCTTAAACGGGGTAGTGACGGTGTAACCGTTGATTGGGTTCAGAAACGGATTAACGAGATCATGGCTGCCGGTTTGGACGACGACGGAAAGTTCGGCCCTGCGACCGAAGCAGTCGTGAGAGATCAGCAAGCGCGGGCTGGACTTGTTGTAGACGGCCTGTGTGGGCCAAAGACTATCGAAAGCCTGCTGTAATACACAAAATTTGAGAGCATCCGGAAGGGTGCTCTTTTTTTGATGGTAGAATTACCATTATTTACCATTGGATCCGGGTAAAGAAATAAATATGATGAATATATGGAGGTGGAATACATGGGAAAAGACATTTTAACAGAATTGTATGAAAAGCAATACCGACTCCTTGATAAACACAGCCGTCTTCTGGCGACTCCTATACTTACCGGGACATATCCGGTGACATGTCAATGTTATAGAAATGACAAAGGGCGCATGACTCCATATAAAATCAGTTTTGAATGTGAAGCCGGGTTATCACATATCTGGACCGATATTCAGGTATCAAAATATCATAATTGGGGCTTATTAAGGGTTTATACCGGCATTACCCATGATGAAGTATTCCACTATCATTTCAAATTATCTTATTCTATACTTAGCCGAGAGTGGAAGATAAAAATACTACTTAATTCTACATCTAAAACAGTCCATATAAAGGAAGAATAATAATTTTACCGTCAAAACCACATCGATATCCAATGCCTATTTGCAAGACATACAAGTAATACAAAAATGCGGTATGATCACAATTACCATATCCGGTACAGCTAAAAAAGCATACACAGATACGTCAAATTATGTTGTGCTCGGTACACTACCGGCTAACTGTTGTCCAGTAACTACATACACGATAGGATCGGTGCAATCCAATGCCATTCTTGGAATCAGTGCAAGTGGTCAAATCCAATTATCTGCTTTCGGTGGAGGATTTAACACATCGAACTGGGTAACTATCTGCCTTACTTATGTGGCCAAATGATCATTTAAGTAGACATTTTATATATTGCAAATATACGAATAGCTGCCGACGAAATTGTTCCTGTATAATCCGATCCGTCAGATAATTTTTTACATCTAATACTTATTGTATTTCCAGAATTTATAGCAGTTGCCGGCAGGAATATTGTATCTGTATGGCTAAGTTGAGACATAACACTTTCTAATGAATACCCCGGTATACTATCTAACTGTACTGTGATAATTCCTGATGTGGATGTGTACCCCGTCACGTTATAAACACGCATAATACATTCGTTAATCCCAGAACTATTCATGATTTTGAGTGATAAATTATTATTTGACAAACAAATGTTCGGACACTAAAAATGAGATCAACCTGTCATATAAAGTATTAATATCTGCCGGTTAGTGACACGTTAGTGACACAACCTACTAAATATAAGGCTTTAACCGCAAAAAAATTAAGGGAATTTTAAGTTTCTCAGGGTTGTATATCTGTCAGGCTTTGTGATAATATTAACATGCCGATTCATAAATTAAATAGAGAGGGGGAACTCAAATATGAATCTAAAAACATTTCAGGGATATTTGGGCAGCCGGGGTTATAAAGTATTGGATAAAAATGCCTATGGTGTAGAAAATGAATATCCCGCGGCTATTCAGTTTATTTCCAATAAACAGTGGAAAGTCATTTTGTCCGCTCCGGTAGTTGAGTGGAAAGCTCTGGTCAAAGATATGAAATCAGAACTTGGCAAAAAGTATTATTTTATGTATGAAAACGGACATCTGTGTTATACCCTGACACTAAAAGAGGCAGATTTCCAGCAGGTATTCCAGGAGGCCGCCGCTGCGGTAACGGAAGCTTTAAAAAGGCGCGGCGTGATGCCGTCCAAAACCTGTCCGATCTGCGGAAAATCCGACTGTGACATTCTGGTTGCCTACAAAGGCGGCTATGAGGCGTCTCACAAGAACTGTATGGAACAGGTCGTGTCCCATGTGAAAAACAAAGCGGAGAAGAGTGTCAGTGAGGGGAATTACTTTACCGGGATTATCGGTGGTATCCTGGGCGCAATCGTTGGTGTGCTTCCTTCCTTTTTAAGCGTTGTGCTGGTTGAGAAGATATACGCGATCCTGTTTGCGCTGATCCCGCTGTGTATTTATTATGGGTATAAGCTGCTGAAGGGTAAAATGAATAAAGTGGTGATCGTTCTGACGATCATTTTATCTGTCTTAAGCGTCTATATGATTGAGATGCTGCTCCTAGCTTATTATATGGTATCCGATTACGGGCTTCTTATATCAGAGGCGATACAGCTTGTAGGGGCATCCTTATTAGAACCCAGCGTTTGGACCGCTATGACGATGGACGCGCTAACATCCTTCCTCTTTGTTGCACTTGGTATCTGGATTGCCTGGGGCAGAATCTCCAGAACAGCCGGAACGGATGTAAAAACGATGGATCAGGTTATGGCTACGGTCTCTCCCTATGGAACGATGGCAGGATTTTCAGATTATGCCGCAGTTACCAGCGAGGACAGTACAGATCCGACGGATGACGTTTCACTATAAGTATTACATAGGAATCATATGCGGGGTTGCTGCAATGGTTTTTGCGCAGGTCTGGGCGGGGTATCCATCCAGACCTGCGCAAAAATCCAAATGGGTAAGAAATACCTGTTTGCGGCAGCTCCTTTTATATTTCATAGGGGATTCTCCTATGAAATATAAAAAGCTCCGCGGGATCGCACTGCGGCGGAAGGGGTTCAAATCAATCGGAGCGGATAAAAAGAAAAAATAAATAACCCACACAAATTATTAATAATAAAACAGCCGATGCTGTCCAAGGGAAAACAATAATATAACAGGTATCAAAAAGCAAATCAGATAAACAAGTAAGACAATTAAGTCTGATTTATTAATAATAATTAACAAGAATTTTATTAATAATAAAATTGCGCAGGGCCTCCGTTCTTGACGGCGGTTCATTTTATGTTACAATCAAGAAAACGATGGGAAGAGAGGATGGTAGACTTGAACGGATTGATGGAGTTACAAGAATATTTAAAGGGCAGATCAAACTGCGCCTGCGGCAGTGTCCATCGCACGGATTTGATGGAGTTGGAAATCGGAAGCGGGGCAATCAAAAGGCTGCCTGGGATTCTGAAAAAATATGATTATAAAAAGCTGCTGGTAGTGGCGGATAGAAATACCTGGGAAGCGGCTGGTTCCTGTACGGTGTCGGTACTTGAAGCCGCGGGCTTTCCTGTGGATACTTTTGTCTACCAGGATACAGCCCTGGTTCCGGAAGAGCGGGCCATCGGCCGGCTGACAGTGGCGGCGGACCCGGGCTTTGACGCGGTGATCGGGGTAGGCAGCGGTACCCTGAATGATCTGTGTAAATATATCAGTTACAAAATGGGTCTGGACTATTTTGTGGTGGGATCGGCGCCGTCCATGGACGGATTCTCCTCCAATGTGGCGGCTATGATTACCAACCAGTTAAAGACTACGTATGAGGTACATACGCCCAAAGGCGTGATCGGAGATGTGGATGTCTTAAGAAACGCGCCCATGCCGATGATCGCGGCAGGTGTCGGTGACATTCTGGGAAAATATGTCTGCCTGACGGACTGGAAGATTTCCCACTTGGTTCAGGGAGAGTATTACTGCGGATATGTGGAAGATATGGTACAGAATTCCATTCGGGTCATTATGGAAAATGCGGATCTGGTAAGTGCCAGGGACCCGAAGGCAGTCGAGGCGGTTATGAACGGCTTGACCCTCTCCGGGATCGCGATCAGCTATGTGGGAAATTCCCGCCCTGCGTCGGGCAGCGAGCATCATTTATCCCACTACTGGGAGATGATGTTCTTATTTCAGAACCGTCCGGCGGTGCTCCATGGAACCAAAGTGGGCATCGGTACCATCAGCGCACTGAAGCTATATGAGATGCTGGCGGATACTCCCATTGATTTTGAAAGAGCCAGGGCAAAGGCCCGGGCCTTTGATCTGGAAAAGTGGAAAGAAGAGATCCGAAAGGCATACGGGCCGGCGGCAAAAGAGGTGGTCCGTCTGGAAGAGCGGGTACACAAGAACGATCCGCAGGCGGTTCTGGGCAGGATTGACCAGATGGAGGCGCATTGGGATGAGGTTCTGACATTCATCCGTAGGCTGCCGAAATCAGAAGAGATAAGCTCGGTGCTCAAGGGGATCGGCGCGCCCGTCACACCGGCGGAAATCGGAGTGGATGCCGCCATGGTAAAAAACAGTGTGCTGTATGCCAAGGAACTGAGAAACCGGTTTGGTTTACTGCAGATCCTGTTTGACCTGGGAGTGAATGAGGAATTTGCCGGCCGGCTGACGGCCGGATTCGGGATGTGAGGTCCGTATGCTGAAGAAAAAGAAGCTGTTTTTGTTTGATATCGACGGAACCATAGCGCTGGGGAATGAACTGCTCCCCGGCACGAGAGAGCTGCTGGATTATATCACCGGCATCGGAGGGAAGGCCCTTTATATTACCAATAATTCCACCAAAAGCCGGAAGGATTATGTGAAAAAGTTTGAAAAGTGGAATCTCTTAGTCCCGGAAGAACATTTTGTGACTGCTGCCTATGCGGCATGCCTCTATCTGAAAGAACACTATGACGACAGAAAACTGTTTGTGCTGGGGACCCGTTCTTTTGTACAGGAGTTAAGAGGCTGGGGGCTATGGGTCACGGAAGAGGTGGAGCCGGACACCGCCTGTGTGGTAGTGGGGTATGATAATGAACTGAATTATGGAAAGCTGGAAAAAGCCTGTGAGCTTTTATTCCGGGAAGAGATCGATTATGTGGCTACAAATCCGGATTTGTGCTGTCCGGCTCCTTTTGGTTTCATACCGGACTGCGGTGCGATCTGCAATATGCTGTATGACGCTGCCGGAAGACGGCCCGAATATATCGGTAAGCCGAACCGGAAGATCGTGGATATCTGTCTGAAACAGACCGGGTTCACCGGCTCGGAAACACTGGTGGTAGGTGACCGGCTGTACACCGATATCGCCTGCGGAATCAGGGCGGGGGTAGAGACCTGCGTGCTCCTGACCGGGGAGGCGAAACGCAAAGACCTGGCGGATACTGCGTATAAACCAACATACTGTTTTGAAAATGTGGAGGAGTTATACCGGGCGGTCCGCAGTGACTGATGGATATGTATTTGGTCCTGTGAAAATCGTTTTCGTTTTACAATGCGGAATTTTTTAGCGGGATGTGGGAATACATGTCGGTACGGTCTGTTTTTGTCCGTTCTGCCAGCCGATTATGACAGATACAAAAAAATGTGCCTTGAGGCACATTTTTTTGTACACTTTATGAGGGGGGAGATAGTGAGTGTGTAATCAACTATCTGAATTCATTATATCGATAAAATATGTTCAAAGTGTGTCGAAAATCTTAAAGAATCTGAAAACATCTTAAGTTATTCCGAAATCCTTATAAAAATTTATGAACGTATCCCGGAAAATTATATTTCTGGCCCGGTCTTACAGAGAGGAAGCCCCATCAGGCGACAAATAATCGCATAGACTTGAGCTTCTGGTAGAGCCATAAGGTAAGTACCGCGTACAGCAGCGTAAATACAGCGGTTACGGCCAAAGGGCTCTTAAACAGTACGGCGGACGCGATTGGAACCAGAGTGGTCAAAAAGCCTAACAGCATGCAGATGAGCACGGCGGTTCCGCGTTTGACCACTGCGTATTCACTTTCCCAGTCGTAGAGTGGAAATTTTAAATTGATCATAATACCTGCGGTTGAGATAAAAAATGTATATACGACTGGCAGAACAAACAGGAGTAACGTCTCCCAAAGTCCGGTTTTCAGGCCCAGAGCCAGAAGCAGGCTGCTGATCAGTACGCAGGGCAGGCAGATGATCAGGTTTACAGCGATCTTCGAATCAAAGATCGTTATAGTATCGATAGGGGCGGAGTAAAGGATCCAGCGGTTCTTTCCCTCCAGCGAGATGGAACTGCTGGTGGTGGGGGAGATCCCGATGAAAAACAGCGGAATCAGCGGCGCCAGTGAACAGAACCATTTCCCTGCCCCGGGAAGGTTGAGAGAGGCTTCCACCTGCTCCGGGTCAAAAAAGAGCAGAGCGATGGAGAGCGCCAGAAGAAGCAAAACTCCCATAGCGGTATTCAGCACATAGACGGAGCAGGAGAAATATCTGCGGAGTTCTTTGGAAAACAGAGCCCGGAAAGGAGTGGACACCCGAAGTCCTTTTAACTGATACCCGCCCCTGGTGTGAACCGCCCCCAGCAGCGTGTTCAGCCTGGTATAAAAATGCGACAGGACAGCCAGCAAAAGCAGGGCGCCCCCCACGGAAATCAGGGTAAACACTCCAAAGTCTGCCCAGGAAGAATGGACGACGGCTTTCGAGACCAGGGAAGCGGGCGGATAGTAGTGATTTACCGCATCACCCGCGGCCTTTCCCAGTGCCGTAATATCATTGGAATTCCACTGTGTAGACTGCATACTGCCGGCCAGAAATAAAAAGATGAGCGACAGGCTTAAAACAATAGTTACCAGATTCCGGTGGCGGAACCGCAGTGAGACGGCAGTGATCAGAATACAGAGCAGTGTGGCGAGTGTAAGCGGCAGCAGCGGAGCCAGAAATAGCAGGAAAAACAGCATGATCCAGGTGGAAAAAGAAAGATTCGCTGCTATGCCGTAGACAAGCCCGGCGGGAACTAAAGCGACCAGGTTAAAAAGCAGATTCATCCCATAGACACTGGCCATCCGGCTCAAAACAACGGTAAAACTGGTGACCGGCAGCGACATGATCATATCATAATCCTGAAATCCGAATAAAATGCCGTTCCCTTTCAGAAAAGTGGTGACCAGTGTAATCATAGCGGAAATTAAAATCATCATGGAAGGCAATAGATCTTCCAGTCCCAGGTAGACATACCCGTACGCGGCTCCCACGCTGTAACCGGCCATCAAAAGAGCCAGCAGCACACCGCCAATGAATAAAAGGAACATCTGCCTTTTCTCTCTGGAAGTGCCGGAATGAAGCAGACGGTTGATACCGAACTGCTGGAGCAGCTGTACTTTAAAGAGCAGAGCGCATTTACGCATCATGATCCACCACCTCCAGAAATACCTCTTCCAGACTGCTGTCCCCGCGGACATCCTGTGTATTTCCGCTGGCAATCAGCTTTCCGCTTTTGATAATAGCGATCTTGTTACAGAGTTTTTCCGCCACTTCCAGTACGTGGGTGGAAAAGAAAATGGCACTGCCTTTCCCGCAGAGTTCGTGCATCATATTTTTCAGATCAAAGGATGCCTTGGGATCCAGACCAACAAAAGGTTCATCCAGGACAAGCAGTTTGGGCTGATGTAAAAAGGCGGATATAATAGCGGTTTTCTGCTTCATCCCATGGGAATAGGAGGAGATCAGATCCCCCAGATTAGAGGTCAGCTCCAGCAGATCTGCGTAATGCAGGATCCGTTCTTCCCGCTCCCGCCTGGGTACCTGAAACATGTCTCCGATAAAATTCAGATACTGAATTCCGGTTAAATGCTCGTAGAGATCCGGATTATCGGGAATATAGGCGGTCATGGATTTACACAGGACAGGCTCCTTTTTGATGGAGTGTCCGCAGATGGAGATATCACCCTGGTCAAAATCCATAACTCCTGTAACCGCACGGATCGTAGTGGTTTTTCCAGCGCCGTTGTGTCCGATAAATCCATAGATGTCACCGGACTGTACGGTTAAACTCAAATCGTCAACCGCTTTCTTTTCTTTATTATATGTTTTGGTTAAATGACGGATTGTAAGTATGTCGGTAGCCAATATAAGTCCCTCCTTTAGAGACAATGGTTTCAGAGTTCCTTCGGTCTTTAGATGCAATGATTTCAAAATTCCTTCGGTGGAGTGAGGATCACGCCGAAGGAGTGCATTTTCCGGTCCGGTGTGGACGGATTTTGAATCAGCGGGGTCAGGATCTCACCGATCCTGGTTAAGGCATCTTTGATTTCTTCCGGGGAAGCGTAGCAGGGGCATACGGTAAAACTGAACGGTTCCTGCTCCGGGTTGATATGATCACGCCTGGAATAGTCCTTGAATTCCTGTAAAAACGCCATCATATACTGCGTAAACATCTGCAGCAGCGTAGTACCCGGGTTTTTCTCGAATAACTGCTTGCCGACAGAGTCGAAATCAAAGGCGATCCCATACACCTTTTCCGTCACGCCGCGGATTTTATTTTCCTCCACTACCTCGATCAACCCGTCTTTTAACATACGGTTCATGTGCCGGTACATAGTGGCCTGTGGAATATCGGGAAAAGCAGCGGACAGTTCCTTTGTGGTTATTTTCTGGTGCGTGTAGATTTCCAGCAGCAGTTTGCTTTTTACAGGGTTGACAAACGCATCCATTAACTTGTCAATCAATCAGCATCATCCTTTCATGTTTTGGTGGTTAGAGCTGGGATGAGGGGCGGGATGAGGGCCGGGATGAGAGGAAAACGGCGGGGCCTTGGGAGCCGGGAGGCTTCTCTCGTGGTGTCAAATCACTTCGGCCGGACCTAAGAACGGCTAACTCCGAAGGCGGGAGAACCTCTTATTGGCAGGGCCTGGAACAAACTCGCCAAAGGACGGCTCGGACAGTGTTCCAGGGTTCTTTCTGAGAGGTTCTCCCGTCTTCTGCGTAAGCCATTCTAAGGCCCGGTCTCAAGTGATTTGATACCACGAGAGAAGCCTCCCGGCTCCCAAGGCCCCGCCGTTTTCCTCTCATCCCTGCACTGGTATAGGCTGTCTCCCATGCTCTGGCAGGCTACGGTAGTGTGAACTGCAATGTGTTTATGGGTTGGTAATGATTGATGATGAATGTTATCAATGTGATAATATTATTGATGTGATAATATTATCATGGATGAGAATAAAAAGCAAGCAGTATTTTGTCATTGACAATCATTTCCAGCGGGTTTAGTGTCAGAGTAGAGGTATACAAATATATTGCAATCGTATAGAAAAGCTGCCGGTGTAAGATAAGAGATTGAATCGCTGGCGGGCGGATCTTAAGGAAAGGAGCGGGGAATATGTATGAATCAAGATGCGGTGTCTGCTGCGACAGCTGTGATAGAAAAATTAAAGTTAGCTGCAGCGGTTGTATTCAGATGGATAAACCATTCTGGGGAGGGGAATGCCTGGTGAAATCATGCTGCGAAAAGCACGGCCTGGATCACTGCGGGAAATGCGCGGAATTTCCGTGCGATATGCTGTGTAATATGGGTAAGGACCAGGGCTTTGATCCCATGATTAAAATAGAACAGTTGAAAAAATGGAGTCGGGAGTAACTTAACCGTACATACATTGGGATGTGTCAGGTCTATTATGGGAAGTGCCAGGTCTATTAGATGGGACCTTTATTAAGCAACACATGGTCTTTTTAGGCGCTTGACAGAAAAATGCCGGGTGTTATAATAAATGTAAGGTTAACATTACGGAGGCGATATTTTGAAAAACAGAGTCAGGCAGCTAAGAGAGGAATACGGCTGGACCCAGGAGCAGCTGGGACGAATGGTGGGGACGTCCAGGCAGGCGATCCATGCGATCGAGTCGGAAAAGTTCGAACCATCGATCTGGCTGGCCCACGATATTTCCCAGGTGTTTCAATGTCCGATTGAAGAAGTTTTTTTGTTTGATCAAAGTGAAAGAAAATCGAGAGCGACGAGCAGCAGGAGGGCATACGAATGGCAGTCAGAAAATTGCGGATAAATGATGACCCCATACTCAGAAAGCGAAGCAGAGAAGTGGCAGTAGTGGATGACCGCATCCGAATGCTGTTAAGCGATATGGCGGATACGCTTCATGACACTCCGAACGGAGCTGCCTTAGCCGGAAGCCAGGTGGGTATCTTAAAACGTCTGGTCGTGATCGATATGGGAGAAGGCCTGATCAAGCTGGTCAATCCCATGATTACGGAGACATCCGGTCAGCAGGAGTGCATCGAAGGCTGCCTAAGCTTTCCAGATCGGTTCGGCAGGACCACGCGTCCCGCCCGTGTCACAGTCCAGGCACTAAATGAGTACGGGGAGCCGATTCAACTGACCGGAGAAGGCGAAATGGCTAAATGCTTTTGCCATGAGATCGATCATCTGGACGGTGTCCTTTTTATTGACAAAGTCACTCAATTTCTGGATTACTGATTCCTTTCAGAGATAGATTTGATTCACAAATAGATACAATATAGAAATAGATACAATATGGACAATATAGAAATAGATACAATATAGAATTAAATATAATAAAGAAATGAATATGTAGAAATAGATATAATAAATAAAGGCCCAGCCCCAATAGGAAAGGAACCGAAGATATGAAAAAGACACAGGAACTGGTTTTGCTCTATAATTTTCAAAACTCTGAAAAAGGAAGAAAATTAAAGGCGGTCCTGATACAAATGGGAATCCGAATTAAAAATGTGGATAAAGCGGCCTTTCTGGAGCCGGTCGGCAGTCTGTGCGGCATAGAAGGGATCGAAAAGAGCGAAAAGCAATACGAAGGGGAAGGATTCCCGGAAGAAATGCTGGTCATGAAAGGCATGTCCGGCAGCAGAATCGATGATCTTCTGACCCTCCTTCACAAAAACAAAATAGGGAAAATCCACTTAAAAGCTATCCTTACCGAAACAAATCAGCAATGGAACTCACTGGAATTATATGAAGAACTGAAAAAAGAACATGAAGTGATGAGCAAGAATGAGTAAGAGCAAGTGAGAGCCGGATTCAGGAACCGACCCCCTGAGCCGGGAACGCATTACGCGTTTCCGGCTCAGGGGTTCTTGCCTGTCTGACGTGAAGTACGCCGTGTATCCTGAAACCGGCTTTTGGATTTCACTAAACCTGTAAACCATATCATCTACCTCCTAATCCAGCAGTGTCATCATCCCACCTAATGAACCTCCGGTTTATTACGATATTAAAGAGCTCCTGCCGCCAGCCGGTACCAATAAAATTCCAGCTGTTAAACGGCCGGCACCAAAGCAGGCGGGAAATGGGGCGGGGGAGGGCGCGCTGTATGCAGGAAAAAACATTGGGGGCGGGCTTAGAGCTATGGGCATGGCCGGGAAAGAATCCCCGTTTTTCGGAGCATGTTTGAGCGAAGCGAGTTTGCGTAGAAAAATGTAATAAGGGATTCTATCCCGGCCATGCCCATAGCTCTTAGCCCGTCCCCACGTTTTTTCCTGCATACAGCGCGCCCTCCCCCGCCCCATTTCCCGCCGGACCCCATCCCCCCCAAAAAATAACAAAAACCCCCCAGATTATTACAACTCCAGCGGTTTTCCCTCCTCCCAAAATCCATTAGGATAAGACGTATGAAAAAAGAGAGGATGATAAAAATGCTGGAACTAAAACATTTAAGTAAGACTTATCAAACGGGGAGCCATGCTTATCCGGTGTTGACGGATATTTCCCTGCAGGTGGAAAAAGGGGAATTTGTCGCTGTTATGGGACCGTCCGGGAGCGGCAAGACCACTTTGTTAAACTGCGTTTCCTGTTTTATCCCTTTTGACCAGGGAGAAATAGAGCTGGGAGACACCAAAATGAAAAATCTTACGGAGAAAGAACTGGCCTTCGTGAGAAATAACAGGCTGGGGTTTGTATTTCAGGATTATATGCTGTTTGACGGCTTGACTGTTTTTGAAAATATCTGTGTCCCTCAGATTATCCGGGGCGGTCAGATCCCCCAGATGGAAACCCGGGCGGAGGAACTGTGCCGGCTGTTTGGAATCCATCCCATTGCGGAAAAGTATCCGGCTGATATCTCGGGCGGGGAAAAACAAAGGACCGCTGTGGCCCGGGCGCTGATGAATGATCCGGATCTGATACTGGCCGATGAACCGACCGGTAATCTGGACAGCAAATCATGCCGTACGGTGATCGATTCCTTTTTAAAAGCACGGGATGAGCTGAACGCTACGATTTTAATGGTAACCCATGACAGCTTCGCCGCCAGCTTTTGTGACCGGGTTATTGTATTAAAAGACGGCCGGATCTTTAAAGAGGTCGTGAAAATGGGAAGCAGGCAGGAGTTTTTTGACGAATTGCTGGATCTGCTGCGGGAACTGGGAGGCAAAGAAAATGACGGATAATAAACTGTACGCGAAGCTGCGTTATTATAACCGGAAAAATTATCTGATGCTGTTTTTATGCACCGTCCTGTCCGTTATGCTGATTACCTCCTATGCGCTGATCTACCTAAGCCCTACGGTGCAGAATGTGCTGCCGGCCGGTGGGGACAGCAGAAAACAGGCGGTTATGATATTTGCGGTGGCGATTGTCGGCTGTGCGATCTTTTCTACGTATGCCTCCTCCCTGTTTTTGAAATATAAGAGCAGGGAGATCGGGATTCTGATGGCATTGGGCGAACAAAAGGGGCAGCTGAAAAAAATGCTGTTTTCCGAAATAATGCTGGTGGCCGCTGCGGCCTGTGTGATGGGGCTGATCCTTAGTTATCCTCTTTCCTATGGTATATGGCGGATTTTTCAGCTGCTGATCGTAGATACCAGGGAAATGGGGTATCAGGCAAAGTACGCAGGGCTTTTTTTCGGTGTTGGTTTTTCTGCCTTACTGGTACTTTGTATCTTTTTGCTGGCGGTACGGTTTATAAACCGGACGAATGTTATGGATATCATCTATGAACAGAGAAAATCGGAGCCTGTCCGCGATGTGGGGAGATGGTCGGGGATCGCCGGCATTATTCTGCTGGTTCTGGGATTTGTACTCGGTTATCTGGTGCCTATGGTGGTGCTGGATTTGTTTCATTTCTATCTGCCGTCTGTCTGGAATGCGGTATATCTGATTTCCGCGGTGGGAATTTACCAGATGATGACCTTTCTGGTCGTGCATTCCAAGCGTGGCAAGCATCCGCGTAAATATTATCGGAACCTTATTTCGACCAGTATGATGCGTTTCCTGGGGCGTCAGACAGTCAGGAACATGTGTGTCATTATTCTGCTCACCGGCGGGGCTTTGTTTGCCGCCTTTTATCTCCCGGTAACGATCATGGGGGTAAAGGAAAATGTCCGGAATAACCCGGTGGACTATCTGTTCACGTATCAATCCGGTCAGATAAAGTTCCGGCAATCCGAGATTGAAGAGCTGGCGAAGGAGCATCAGGTCAATCTGACAGACTATCAGGAACTGCCATCCCTGAATCTTCAGGTCGACGGCTATGATTGGGTATATCAAAAAAGCGGTAAGGTGGATATGGTATACCATGATGTGATCGGAACGAACGCTTTTTTTAATGCGGAAGACCTGTCAAAACTATTGAAAAAAACAATCACGGTAAAACCGGGTGAATTTATGCAAATCGCGAATGTACAGTCCGCAGGATCAGGGAAAAGCTCAATAACGCGGCTTACCGATCCGGTTACCGGGGAGCAGAGTCCTGTGAAATATGCTGGCGTAGTAGAATTCGGCGGAAGATTTTTAAATACCCCGGAAGGCATTGAAACCTGTTATGTGCTGAGCCCGGAGGATTTTGCGCGGTATGGCAGTCATTTAAAGGGGACGGACCGCAATGTTACCGTGGCCTTCGGGGTTGAGCACTGGGAGGAAACTTATGGGTTCGCAAAAGATCTGAAAGATGAGATTATCCGCCGGTATCCGGGTGAGACTGTGAATGATATCATGGACAGATCCATAGAACTTGCACCGGATAACCCGGAGCTTACCAGAAGCTGGGCATATTATCCGCTCTTTAAACCTCTGCAGAGTCAGGATTACATGAAGAATATGGCTGTCTTTTTCATGTTGTTTGTCTATATCGCAGTCATCTGTTTTACGTCTGTCGGCATCATTGCCTACACACGGGGAGTCACCATAGCGATCAGCCAAAGACATGTGTTTGTGGACCTGAGACGTCTGGGAGCCGACAATCGTTATATTGACCGGTGTATGAAGAACCAGCTGCGCAGGATTTTTATTTATCCCTTTCTTACAGGCAGTATAGCGGCACTGGGTTTTATCATGATGATCTTATATGCCAACGACGGCCGGATCAGCGTAGCGGAAGGAAAGGCGACAGGAATTAATCTGATTATCATGGCCGGGCTGGGCTTGTACCTGTTTCTGGTATATTCAGGAACCTGTAAAAAATTCCGCGCGATTATCGGCGAATCCTGATATAATGGTAAAGAATTAACAAAAAGCCAGATTATTGGACTGTTAGAAGCACTGTGGATCGGTTACAGATCTATAAAGGAACGGATAAGGAAGGGAAAATTCATGGTGATTGTCGGAATCTGTGATGATGAAAAACAGCAGCGCAGCCAATTGCATAAGATCGTACAGACTTATCTGCAGCTGGCAGGAGAAAATTACGAGATCCGTATGTATCCGGATGCGGAACAGCTGCTGGCGGATATAAAAAAAGACCACAACTGTCTGGATGTCCTGTTCCTGGATATCGAGTTAGGCGGGATGAATGGCGTGGAAGCAGCCCGCATGCTGAGAAGATATACAAGAGATCTGATTCTGGTTTTTATTACCGGATATGAGGATTACGTGTTCAACGGATACGAAGTGGGTGCTTTGAATTATATCATGAAACCCTACCGGCAGGAGAAGATCAAAGAGGTATTAAAAGAAGCCATGCTGCGCCTGAACAAATGCAGGGAACATTTTATCACCGTCCGCAATGGTACTCAGATCTGCCGGTTTCATACCAGTGATATCCTATATCTGGCCAGCGATCTCAGAAAGATAACTATCTGCACGCGGGATACCGCCTTTGAATTTTATGGTAAATTAAGTGATCTGGAACAAAAGCTGCCCTCCACCTTTGCCAGAACCCACCAGAGATATCTGGTAAATTTAGAGGAAGTAGAGCGCATTGATAACAAATTCGCAGTGATACACGGCAAGGCGATTCCTGTGAGCAAAAGCAGATACCAGGAGGTGGCGGGCAGATTTGCCAGATTGATGCTGGAAATGTGAACGAGCCAGGATAACAACAGACCGGCTGCAGGAGGAATATAATCTTGAAAATTATTTATTCATTCGTTTATCTGATGCAATTTATATTATCTGCCTGGAATGCTGTCTATCTGTACCGGATCATGGGCCGGTTTATCGATTACAGAAAAGGCCGTCTGTCCCAGGCGGCCATTTTCCTGGGCTGCGTGTTCATGTCGAATATGCCCATTCTACTTCTGGACCCGGTGAATATCCTGGGTGTCTTAGGCCTGTTTGCAGGACTGATGCTCCTATGCAGTAACAGCCGTCTGATCAGCAAAATCTCCGTTATCCTGCTGCTATACCCCATAATCCTGGGAATTAACTTTATTACCGGTCGGCTTGTTTTTAACATCCTAACCCTGGCGGGTTTGGGATTGGAATATATTACTCTTATGAGAAATCTGTTTTCCCTGGTCAAAATCGGGATCTGGTATCTGCTCAGCCATTATCTGGCCGGTCATCTGAAATCTGTAAAAAAATACGTCAATACCAAAACCTGGTTTCTGGTGGATTCGATCTGTCTGTTGTCCCTTCTCTCCATGATGGTCGCTATCCTCAATCCGCCCAGCACAAATATGATGCGGGAGTACCAGGAGATCACAACCGGATACGACTTGTTTCGCACCTATCTGATCGTCTTGGCGGGTATCTTTACCAATCTGGGGGTTATGTTTTTATTTGATCCGCTGATTGAAAATGTGAGAATGAAGCTGGATCGTCAGGCTTCCCGGATCCGGGATGAATACTATCATTCCCTGGAAAAGCAGCAGGATCAAATCCGGAAAATCCGGCATGAAATGAATCATCATTTCCAAATGCTGTACACCTGTCTCGACCAGGAAAATCCGGTGGAAGCGAAAAAATATCTGGAAACCCTTCTGGAACAGACCAAATCCACAGGCGGCAGAAAATTCTGCCAGAATCAGGTTTTAAATGCTATTTTTAACGATCGATACAGCAGATTGCTTGAAAATAAGGTGGACACGCACTTTAATATATCCATCGACACCCGTCTGGGAATCAACGTGATGGATCTGGGAATCCTTTTTGCGAATGCTCTGGATAACGCTCTGGAAGCCTCTTTGAAAATAACAGATACCGACCGGCGCAAAGTGGTCCTGCAAACCCGCTGCGAAAACGGTATTTTCAGTTTCCGCCTGTATAACCACAAGATGAATGAAATATTCACCTCCAAAGGAAAAATTCTGACGGATAAACCCGACAAAAGAAACCATGGCTATGGGTTGGAAACGATTCAGGATCTGGTGGACAAATATCACGGAACCCTTGAGATCACCCATTCAGAACAAGATTTTACTCTTTTCTTATACATCCGGACGCTGTAGTTTCCTCATACCGGACCCCTGATCAGCGGAATCCAGCCTGTTATGAAAGTCAAAGCTGTGGAAGCCGAAGTTGTGGAAGCCAAAGCCAAAGTCCTAGAAGTCAAAGATTGTATTCTGGTGACAAAGGTGATAAAATAAACAAAAGAATGATAGTTGAATAGGAAGCCTAATTGAGCAGACAGAGAATACGAATACGTATGGAAGGGTGTACGGATGGCGGAGCTAAACAGCAGGCAAATACATAATATTGTACGCAGGGCATTGAATAAGGTGGATGACAGGCTTGTGGACCACGGGGAGCGGGTGGCTTACCTTGTGATGCACATGATGCTGGAAGAGGGGAGTTATGATGCCAGAACCATCCGGAGTATGTCTTTTGTGTCTCTGCTGCATGACATCGGAGCGTATAAGACAGAGGAGATTAACGATATGGTCCGGTTTGAGGTGGAACAGTGCTGGAACCATTCTATTTATGGGTATTTATTTCTGAAATATCTTTCTCCCTTTCGTTCCTATGCGCCGGTCGTTTTGTTTCACCACACGCCTTATGAGGAACTGGAAGGCATGCCTGTCCCCTTAAAGGAACTGGCGGAGTGTATCAGCCTGGCGGACCGGGTGGATGTCTATATGGGACAGGGGAACGGGGAACATGTGCTTCAAATTATGGAGACAAACCGGGGGACGAGATTCTCTCCAAAATGGCTGGAGCTTTTAAAACGGGCGGAGAAGAAAAACCAGGTTCTGGAGAAGCTTTCCGGAAGGTTTTTTATGGATGAGGTCTTTGAGGCGCAGGAGAAGGTTCCTTTAAGTGAAGAAGAGATCGACGTTTTTCTGAAAATGATTATTTTTGCCATCGATTTCAGAAGCCGGTATACGGTGATACATACGATTACAACTACCAGTATCAGCAAACAGCTGGCCGTCCTGTTCGGTTTCGACGAGGCAAAGGTGGATAAGGTCCGGCAGGGCGCATTACTGCATGATCTTGGGAAGATCGGCATACCGGTGGAAATTCTGGAATTTCCTGGAAAATTAAGTCCGCAGGCGATGAGAATTATGAGGACCCATGTGGATATCACGGAGGAAATCATGGGTGGTGAGATCGAAGAAGAGATTACCAGGATAGCTCTGCGCCATCATGAGAAATTAGATGGGTCCGGCTATCCCAGAGGGCTTCGCGATGAAGAGATGACGATGGGAGAAAAGATCGTAGCCATTGCGGATATCGTCAGCGCGCTGACCGGGGAGCGAAGCTATAAAGTGGCCTTTGATAAAAAGAAAACGGTACGGATTCTGCGGGAGATGAAGGAGGAGAACCTGCTATGCCCTTACTGTGTGGAAATGATGATCAGCCATTTCGATGAGATCATGCAGGGGGTAAAGGAAACCGGTAATCTAATCCTGAATATTTACAATATTCTGCAGCTGGAATATGAGGAACTGGCAAGAAAGTATGCGCATAAGGGAAGGGATACCAATGAAACATAAATACCAGACAAGCAGGCTGATTTCCATATTGTACCGGCAGGGATGCCGATTTTTTGACCGTGAGCTTTCCGGGACCATGGTCGGTTATGGTCAGCAGTTGTTTCTAATCCTGATTTATGAAAATCAGGGTATTAGCGTTCTGGATTTGGCTAAAATGGGACAATTCGACAAAGGGACCGTGACCAAGGCCATACAGAAACTGGAAGAACAAAGGTTGATCCGTTGGGAACCAGATGCCAAGGACCGGCGGATTCACCATGTATTTACCACGGAGGAGGCTGAGCCGATCATCGAAGAAGTCTATCGCAAGCGGCATAAATGGAACAGTATTCTGGTGCGGAATATGTCAAAAGAAGAGGCCGCTGCCGTCGATAAACTGCTGTCGCGTATGACGGAGAACGCATTTGATTATATGAATCATGGAAATCAGGATGAGAGTACGTTGACAAGCACAAGTGAATCTGATATACTGTGAAAAATTGATAAATGAGAGGTTGGTTTTGATGTCGGTAGTGTCTGTAGAGGTAAAAGACAACTAAATCGTTGTAACAGGTGTACAAAAGGCGGCGGATTGGGCCGTTTGTTTTGGTACCCCTGTATGCTGCCCTTACAGACTGCTGTCAGTATATAGAACCAATTGCGATAAAGGATATGTAACGGGGATAATTTCGCCCCGTTTTTTGTTGGAATAAGATATGCAATATGCCATATCCGTTTAGAGGTATGTGCCTTTTTCCGTAATCCCGCAGGAGCATTCTGACCGAAGGTCGTATGTGCAGCTGCGGGATTTTTTATTTTATAAGGAAGTAGCTTTGAAATAAAACGCTCCGCGGGATACTCTTATCTTTGCTATGAACAACTATATGCGCAGGAAAGCGCAGGTATGGAGGTAAATATGAATCAGAATGAACAAATATTAGAATTTAATAAAATACGGGATATGCTGTGTGAAATGGCGGTGAGTAAAGAGGCGAAGGAAAAGTTAATGCAGCTGGCCCCGTTTATCGATGAAAGAAAATGCAAAGAACAGTTGGAAGAGACCACCAGAGCGAGGCATATTTATGATACGTATGGACTGCCCCCCGTGTGTATGATGAAAGACCTGGAATACATCATGGAATTATGCAGGGCAGGAGGAATGCTGCTGCCGGAGCAGTTGAATGAAGTGGCAGGATTCATCACCGGCTGCAGGCGAATGAAACAATATCTGAAAAGAGCGAAAGAACTGGAGCCTGGATTGGCCTCTTATGGAGAAGGAGTCTATGACCTTACAGAATTGTATGAGAAAATAACGCGGGCAATCCGTTATGATGAGGTGTACGAAAATGCATCGTCATATCTTCGGACGGTCTGCCGGAACATCGATCAGACGCAAAGCCGGATACAGGAAAAACTAAATCAGATGCTTGGAAGAAACCGACAGTGGTTTTCAGGAGATACTCCGGTCCGGCGCAATCATATCTATGTGCTGCCGGTTAAAAAAGAATACAAAAACCAGGTAAGCGGCTCGGTTGTCGATATCTCAGGCAGTAAGGGCACTTACTTTATAGAACCCGCGTCAACGGCAAGACTGCGGGAAGAACTGTCCGGTCTGATAATGGAAAAAGAAGATGAAATCCGCAGAATTCTATATGAACTTACCGGAGCCGTGGAGGCAAAAGGCAACGAACTCCGGTTCAATATGGAAATGATGCAGAAGCTGGATATGATCTTCGCAAAAGCAAAGCTAAGCGCACAGATGAGGGGAATACCTCCTGTCATTACCACAGAGCGCGGCATCCGGATCTGCGGCGGACGCCATCCTCTGATACCGGAGGATAAATGCGTACCGTTAGATTTTATCCTGGGGGATGCGTTTCACGGGGTAGTGATTACCGGGCCGAATACCGGTGGCAAGACAGTGGCTCTCAAGACAGTCGGTCTTCTATGTATGATGGCCCAGTGCGGTCTGCATGTCCCGGCCGGAGAGGGAACCCGTCTGTGTATGAACAGCCAGTACCTGTGCGACATAGGAGACGGACAGAGCATATCGGAGAATTTATCTACTTTTTCCGCCCATATGTACAATGTGATTCAGATTCTGGATCAGGTGAATGAAGAGAGCCTGGTGCTGCTGGATGAGCTGGGGTCCGGTACAGATCCGGCGGAAGGCATGGGGATCGCTGTCGCTGTCCTGGACGAACTAAAGAAACGCGGTTGTCTGTTCCTGGTGACGACACACTATCCGGAGGTGAAAACTTATGCAGAGAAAACAGGCGGGATACAAAATGCCAGGATGGCGTTTGACAGGGACACGCTAAGTCCTCTCTACCGGATGGAACAGGGAGTGGCCGGGGAAAGCTGTGCGCTTTATATAGCCGGCAGACTGGGGATGTCCCCGAAATTATTAAAAAAAGCGGAACAGGCGGCTTACGGTCAGGAATTAAAACAGGATAAAGATACGCATATTCCGATGGAAATATGGGACCAGGCGGATAAAAAACAGCCGGTTGAGAAAGCCGGATCAAAAGGTCCGCGGATTCAGCCGATACAGGAGAAGCCGGCTCCGGAAAACTTACCTCAAAATATTTTTCAAATGGGAGACAGCGTATGTATCTATCCGCGGAAAGATACCGGTATCGTATATAGACCGGCGGATGAAATGGGCGAAGTAATCGTCCAGGTCAAGGGACGGAAGCAGAAGGTTCTCTATAAGAGGCTGAAACTGCTGGTCCCGGCTTCGGAATTATATCCTGAAGACTATGATTTCTCGATTATATTTGACACGGTGGCCAACCGGAAAGCCCGGCATAAAATGGGAAAAAGTCATCAGCCGGGACTGGAAATCCAGTACGAAGATGAGTGATAAAACTAAGAAAGAATAGACAGGTCTTTTGCCATAAAAAGATCTGCATGAGGATTATTGTTATACCGCGGTATTTCCAAAAAACCATACTTTCGGTACAACGCTATGGCGCCGGAACCGGAACGTATGGTATCCAGATACATGCTGCGGTATCCGCAATCCAGCGCATAGGACAGGGCTGTGGACAGAAGAAGTGATCCATAGCCTTTTCCATGGTACGACTGCCGCAGATACAGTATTTTCAACTCACAATCAGTTGCGCAGGGAGCAGAATCTGATTTTTTATCCAACAGGATCAGAGGACGGACCGCTGCGGTTCCAACCAGTTCAACACCGTCAAACAGACACCAGCATCTGCCTTCCGAAAAGGTTTCCGACAGCCTGGTCAGTGATGCATGCCGTCCGGATGGATCAAATACGCGCCCGGATTCCGGCAGGCATTGTTCGAAAAAAATATTGGCCTGGAGTTGATCGTTTTCCTGAAAAATACGCAGATCCATATGTATACCATCTCTTTCTTTGCATTTGAGCTTAAGGAGAGTGTATCTGTATTCCGAAAAAAATGCAAGGCAAAAGCAGAATATTGATTTACGAGAATATTAAAATTTTGTAAATTACCTGAGAATGATTGCCAATAGTCTAATAAGCGTATATAATAAATTTATTAGAATCATAAGCTCTCATTTGGCAGTTCTGCCCGTAATCCCACATGTTTTATCAGAGAATAAAATTTATAGAATATTCGGATATTTTACTTGTAATAGGTACTGTTTGGAGACTATAATATAACATAACAAAAGATTGAAATAGCAACGTGAATAACAGAAATTTACATATATATATGCGTATATGCTGCCTATATATTTTGTATGTTTACTGGAATACTGCCAATGAGAATAATCAAGTCCCCCTGGATTCTAATACTTTGAGATCCTGATCGGTTGGATTGAAAGAACATATTTATTTTGGGGATATTAAAATTTAGTAGAAAATGGAGAAAGGAGGGAGAGAGTATGGCATTGTCACAGGATGATTTACAGGCTATAGCAACAATAATGGATGCAAAATTAGATCCTGTTAAGATGGAAATCGCAGAAATGAAGACGGAAATCACAGGAATGAAGACGGAAATCACAGGAATCAAGACGGAAATCACAGGAATCAAGTCGGAAATCACAGGAATCAAGTCGGAAATCACAGGAATGAAGACGGAAATCACAGGAATCAAATCGGATATAACATCGATGAAGACAGAAATCACAGGAATCAAGTCGGATATTGCATCGATGAAGTCGGAAATCACGGGTATGAAGTCAGAGATTGCAGAAATGAAGACGGAAATCACAGGAATCAAATCGGATATAACATCGATGAAGACAGAAATCACAGGTATGAAGTCAGATATTGAATATCTAAAATATCAAATGAGAAAGTCTGAGAGACTGATACTTGATGAAGTGGAAAGAGTTCATGAGATCTTAGACAGGCATATAAAAGATACTTCGCGGCATACGGCATAGAACGATTTGCCGCGTCATACGAAAAGAACAGGATTTCAAAAACCCTGTTCTTTTAGTTCTTTCACAAGCTTCACGTAAAATTCCCTTACATCAAAATCCCTAATATTTTCTCTGCGCAGATCGATCATGTCTCCGTGAGAGATCCCGCGGCGCCCGGGCGTTTCCAAATAGCCCAAAAACTTTCCCCAGATCGCGGAACCAGCACACACCAGACCATCATTGACCCCTTCGCAATGTTTGACGAGGAGGTAACCGATATTACAGGGAATCCCATCACTGAGTGGACTGCTCATACGGGACATTACGCTTTGATAGAGAATCCCGGGACAATCTACAGCCTTTGCATTGATCAAAGAGCAGTGATCATGCGTCAGGTCATAGACTGCGGACTGAAAGTCCGGTGAAGCGTCTCCTAATTTGGAAAAGAGCCGGTTATATTTGGCAGATACGAAGGACAACAGTTTCTTCGGGCATCGGGTCAGCACCTGATCCACCCAGCAGCAGCCCTGATGGGGTGTATTGATGGTGGTTAAAGAGGCGACATAGGGTGCGAGACCGAGACAGCTGATGGCATAGCGGGAGTCCAGTCCGCCTTTTGAGTGGGCGATCAGGTTCACTTTTTCACAGCCGGTTTTCCTTATAATCTCCAGAACCCGTTCCTTAAGCTCCAGGGCACTGGTTTCGACCGAAGCAGCGGACTGCTGCTTGCCATAATAGACGGTACAGCCATTACGGATCAGCTCTTTTGGTATTCTTCCCCAATAGTTAAAAAACTGCCAGTCCCTGAAAAAGACTCCATGTACCAGTACTACCGGATATCGGGTTCTGCACAGTTCATTTTCCCGGCGCACTTCATTTAATTCAATCTTACTCAACTCGAATTCATATTCCATACGGACTTTATGACAGATAGAAAATGTCAGCCACAGATTCAGCACAGGAACCCACCAAAGCAGGAGCCAGGCCAGTCTTTTAAGCAGACTGATCTGAGTGGAGGCAGCAATAATCCGCAAAAAACCGTTCAGCGTCATCAGAAAACCCAGAATCACAGCCACCAGAATATTAAACAGGAAGATGACAACTTCCCCCCAATTGGACAGCCTTTGGGTTCCAAACCAGATCAGAAACACCACCTCGGCCACTGCACTGATCCCGGTTACCAGGATCAGTTCATAACCGCCGGATAAAGCCTGCAGCCTGACCGTCAATTTTTTTCGGTAGACAGGCAGGATCTGATACAGCACATAGGCGGTACAAAACAGCAGTATTCCTGCTATCACCAACGGCAGAGGGAAGGGATGCCGTGTGATAAATAAAATATAATTAGCTAAAACAAGATAAACGCAAATTCCATAAAGCCTTTTTACCCATTTCATCTTAAGTTCCTCACTTTATGTAGAAAAAACAGATATAATGTTCTCCGCTATTATACCATAACTGGAAACGGCGAACAATTTGATATTTTTATATCTTTTTCTATCTAGATAATATCTTCTTCTATATAAATAAAGGGAAATTCATCCGCTGGCCCTGTTAACAGAATCTTAATGCCGTATAAGGAAAGCGATATGCTTTCTTTATTTTTTTTGTGCTAACCTTTAAGTGTAGAAAAGATAAAGTCATTAAAGGGGATGTTTCCTATGTTAGCACAGAGTAATTTTCAGACCATACCAGAAACCTATGGATACCAACCGGTACCATTGAGGAAGAGAATCCGCAATCTTCTGAAATTCAGAGAGAATGCGAAATATCAGGAATTCATCGATGCGCATCCGTTTACGGTTTTGCTTCTGGGACAGTTTGCGATCGCGGCAGGACTGGTCATATCAGTGAGTGTCCTGACCACTATCTGTGCGGTCCCGGTATGGCTGATCTGTAAACTACTGGGAGTTATGTAAAAATGGAGGTAGAAGTCTATGAGTGTAATGCTAGGTTTTATTGGATTGACAGCAGTATTTCTATTTGTGTATTTGACGATTATCTTGCTGAGAGGTGATAAGCTATGAGCAATGTGGTGATTCAATGTGTGTTATATCTGGTGATTTTGGTAGCGCTTGGAATCCCATTGGGCAAATACATGGGAAAGGTGATGAACGGGGAAAAGGTTTTTTTGTCGAAAGTCCTGTCCCCGGTGGAAAACGGAATCTATAAGCTTTTACATATCGACAGAGACGAAGATATGACCTGGAAAAAATACGCAGTGTGTGTGGTGGTATTCAGTGTTATAGGCTTTATTTTTTTGCTCGTCCTGTGTCTGGGACAGGGAATCCTTCCGCTGAACCCGGAAAAATTCGGCGGCCAGTCCTGGCACCTTGCCTTTAACACGACGTCCAGCTTTGTTACCAACACAAACTGGCAGGCGTACTCCGCGGAGAACCCTTCCGGCGGCTTGAGCTATTTCACGCAAATGCTTGGATTAAATGTCCAGAACTTTGTGTCGGCCGCAGCCGGAATCGCGGTGCTGTTTGCACTGATCCGTGGATTCCTGAGAGTGAAGAAAAAAGGCCTGGGAAATTTTTATACGGATATGACGAAGATTATCCTTTATATCCTGATGCCGATCTGCCTGATTTCCGCGGTTGTATTGGTGTCCCAGGGGGTTCCCCAGACATTCCGCGAATATCAGGAGGTAGATCTGCTGGAGCCTGTCACATTGGAAGACGGTACGGTGGTTACGAAGGAAGTTATTCCTTTGGGACCGGCAGCGAGCCAGATCGCGATCAAACAGGCCGGTACCAACGGCGGTGGATTCTGGGGACTGAATTCCACTCACCCGTTTGAAAATCCCACTCCGCTCAGCAATATGTTTGAGATGATCCTGCTTTTGCTGATACCTGTCGGACTATGTTTTACGTTTGGCCGTAATATAAAAGATATGCGTCAGGGCCGGGCGGTCTTTATCGCTATGTTCCTGATGCTGGTGGCGGCACTTGGCATCATTGCCTTCAATGAACAGGCGGGAACGCCTCAGCTGGCGCAAAACGGGGCGGTAGACATAGCTGCCGGAGCGGACCAGGCAGGCGGGAATATGGAAGGCAAGGAGACCAGATTCGGTATTGCCACGTCATCCACCTGGGCCGCATTTACCACGGCGGCCTCCAACGGTTCGGTAAACTCCATGCATGACAGCTATACCCCCATCGGCGGTATGATACCCATGCTCTTAATGATGCTTGGAAAAGTCGTGTTCGGAGGGACCGGCTGCGGGCTGTACGGGATGATTGGTTTCGCGATACTGACCGTATTTATCGCCGGGCTGATGGTGGGCAGGACACCGGAATACCTGGGCAAAAAGATCGAACCTTTTGAGATGAAGATGGCTGTGCTGGTGTGCCTGGCCACACCGATTGGAATCCTGATCGGCAGCGGGCTGGCCTGCCTGCTCCCGGCTACGGCGGACAGCCTGAATAATCCGGGCGCCCACGGCCTGTCGGAGATCCTGTATGCGTACTCCTCCGCAGGAGGGAACAATGGGTCCGCCTTCGCCGGCTTCAATGCGAATACACCGTTCATAAATGTCAGCATCGGACTGGTCATGCTGTTTGTACGTTTTCTGCCCATGCTGGCTACACTGGCAATCGCGGGAAGCCTGGTACAGAAGAAAAAAGTGGCAGTCAGCGCGGGAACACTGCCCACCCACAACGCGATGTTTATATTCCTGCTGGTTTTCATCGTTCTTCTGGTAGGTGCGCTGAGCTTCTTCCCGGCACTGGCGCTTGGACCGATCGCTGAATTCTTTCAAATGATTGCTTAGTGGAGGCTGTAAAAATGAGTGAGAAAAAGAAAAGTATATTTTCCGATAAAAAAATAATGACACGGGCGCTGAAGGATTCCTTTGTCAAGCTGGATCCCAGAGTGCAGATCAAAAACCCGGTCATGTTCATGGTCTATGTATCAGCCATATTAACCCTGGTACTGTTTGCCTTCGCGTTGGGCGGCGTAAGAGACACGCAGCCCGCATTTATCCTGACCGTTTCTGTCATCTTATGGCTTACCGTGCTGTTCGCGAATTTTGCGGAAGCCATCGCCGAAGGGCGCGGAAAGGCTCAGGCAGATACGCTGCGTGCCAACAGAAAGGACGTGACCGCCAATAAAATCCCGTCCCCGGATAAAAAAGATAAAATCCAGCACGTTCCGTCCGGAAATCTGGTAAAAGGCGACATTGTATATGTAAGGACCGGGGAACAGATCCCCGGTGACGGCGAGGTGATCGAAGGCGCGGCATCGGTAGATGAAAGCGCGATTACCGGTGAATCCGCGCCGGTGATCCGTGAGAGCGGCGGGGACAGAAGTGCTGTGACAGGCGGGACCACCGTGGTATCCGACTGGCTGGTGATTCGCATTACCAGTGAGCCCGGCGAAAGCTTCCTGGATAAGATGATCGCCATGGTAGAAGGGGCCGCCAGAAAAAAGACGCCCAACGAGATCGCCCTGCAGATCCTGCTGGTCGCTCTGTCCATGATCTTCCTGCTGGTGACAGTGGCCCTGTATGCCTACTCCCATTTTTGTGCAGGGCAGATGGGACAGACGAACCCCACGTCTGTGACCGCGTTAGTGGCACTGTTGATCTGCCTGGCGCCCACGACCATCGGTGCGCTGCTGTCGGCCATCGGGATCGCCGGAATGAGCCGGCTGAATCAGGCCAATGTTCTGGCTATGAGCGGACGCGCCATCGAGGCAGCCGGTGATGTGGATATCCTGCTGCTGGATAAGACCGGTACGATCACTCTGGGTAACCGGCAGGCCGACGAGTTCATTCCGGTAGACGGCAAAGATAAGAGGGAACTTGCGGATGCGGCCCAGCTGGCTTCCCTGGCGGATGAGACCCCGGAAGGAAGAAGCGTGGTGGTACTGGCCAAGGAAGAGTATGGAATCCGGGAGAGAAAGATCGGTCAGCTGCATGCCCAGTTTATACCTTTTACCGCTAAGACCAGAATGAGCGGAGTGGATTATGAAGGCAACGAAATCAGAAAGGGAGCAGCCGACGCCATCAGAGAATATGTGATATCCAGGGGCGGCTCGTTCAGCAGTGAATGCGAACAGATTGTGACGGACATCTCCAAACAGGGCGGAACACCGCTGGTGGTGGCTAAAAATGGGAATGTTCTGGGCGTGATCCACCTGAAGGATATTGTAAAACATGGAGTAAAGGATAAATTTTCGGATCTTCGGAAGATGGGGATCAAGACCATCATGATAACCGGAGACAATCCTCTGACGGCATCAGCCATCGCTGCGGAGGCCGGTGTCGACGACTTCCTGGCGGAAGCTACCCCGGAAGCAAAATTAACCATGATCCGCGATTACCAGGCCCATGGCCATCTGGTGGCCATGACCGGAGACGGGACCAACGACGCTCCGGCTCTGGCCCAGGCCGATGTGGCCGTGGCCATGAATACCGGTACCCAGGCGGCCAAAGAAGCCGGAAACATGGTGGATCTGGACTCCTCACCGACGAAGCTGATCGAGATCGTGAAGATCGGCAAACAGCTGCTGATGACCCGCGGCGCCCTTACCACTTTCAGTATCGCCAATGATGTGGCCAAATACTTTGCTATCATACCGGCTCTGTTTGTCAGCCTGTATCCGGGGCTGCAGGCACTGAACATCATGAATCTGCACAGCGCTCAGAGTGCGATAATCTCAGCCATCATCTATAATGCGCTGATCATCGTGGCACTGATCCCGCTGGCGCTTAAGGGGGTCAAATACCGGGAGGTGCCCGCTTCGAAAATGCTTTCCAAAAATCTGCTGGTCTATGGGCTGGGCGGGATTCTGATTCCGTTTCTGGCGATTAAGCTGATCGATGTATTGATTGTGGGATTGGGAATTCTGTAGGAAGTGATCCGGGAAATGTATTTCAGATATTCATTCAAACAGATTTTAAAAATGTTCCGGTACGCGGTGATCATACCGCTGGTGACCGTATTGTCTGCTATGATTCTGCTTGGGATCATACAGACAATCGTAACCGAATGGCTCTGAATATGCAGCTTTCAAATGTAAATGGAGGAAAAGTTATGAAAACATTAAAAGCAGTCGTTCCGAAAATGCTTGGTTTTTTCGTTTTACTGATGGTTATCACGGGATTGATCTATCCGCTTGTTGTAACCGGTATTTCAAAACTATTTTTCAATGATAAGGCAAACGGTTCTATCATAGAAATCGACGGTAAAAAATATGGAAGTGCCCTTCTGGCCCAGGAATTCACATCCGATGATTACCTGTGGGGCAGAATAATGAACCTGGATACGGGGACTTACACCAACGATGAAGGTGAAATACTGGTTTATTCCTGGGCTTCCAACAAAAGCCCGGCAGGGGAAGAGCTGGAAGGTATGATCGCCGAAAGAGTGGAGAAGATTAAGTCCGCGAATCCGGATAGAGAAGGAGAAGCGATACCGGTTGATCTGGTCACCTCCTCGGGCTCCGGACTGGACCCTCATATTTCTCCTGCTGCGGCTGAGTATCAGGTGCCGAGAATCGCAGAAGCCAGAGGAATATCCGAAGATGAGCTAAGACAGGTGATTGCTCAGTATACGGACGGAAAATTCCTGGGGATTTTCGGGGAAAAGCGGGTTAATGTATTAGAAGTCAACCTTGCGTTAGACGGCATTTTAAAGTAGAATAGTGGCGTAAATTGCAAAGCCGCTATCTTTACACAATCTTAACATCTGCCGTGACAAAATGCATGGTATCTTAATTCCTTTACTTATATAATAATATTATCAAAGGAAAGGAAGGAACGCCTTATGTTTAAGAATAGCCATATAATGAAAAAGAAACGGCAGACGGCGCTGGTGATCGGTTGCGGAAGATTAGGCGCGAACCTGGCCGGCAGCTTATGCGATAAGGGGTATGATACGATCGTAATCGATAAGGACGAGACGGCATTTGGGCAGCTTCCTGATAATTTCGGCGGATATCAGATCACCGGTGATGGAACGGATAAGAATCTGCTGGAAAAGGCCGGAATCGGGAACGCAGATATGGTGATCGCGGCCACCGAGCGGGATAATATAAACAGTCTGGTGTGCCAGATGGCGGGGAGGATCTATCAGGTCCCCAATGTATATATGAGGCTGAACGATCCCAATATGGAAGATATTATCGAAGGCTATGGAATCCGGGTGATCTATCCGTTCCGCCTTTCGGTAAATGAATTTGAACGTCTCAGCCATGCAGAGGCATAAGAGAATGAATAAATTGAAGTCTGGAAGTGTGAAGCAATGAACATGATAGTGGCCGGAGGAAGGACAAAAGCGGATTTTCTGATAGCCAATCTGCTGGAAAAGCATCACAGGGTCGTGGTGATCAACGACGATGACGAGTTCTGCAAGTATCTGGCATACACCCACAACCTTCCGGTAATCTGCGGGGACCCGTGTAAGAAATCCGTCATGGATGATGCGCAGATCGAGGGTTTCGATGTGCTGATTGCCCTCAAACCGGATGATGCCGATAATTTTGAAATCTGTCAGATGGCAAAAAAACTCTATCACATAAAAAAGACCGTCTGTGTCGTTTCCAATCCGAAGAACGTGGAAATATTCAGAGCACTGGGGATTAACACCGTGATCAGCGCGACCTACGAGGTGGCCCACATGATCGCGGAGGCCACCACGCTGGACAATTTCAGGAAAACGCTGGAATTGAAGGAAGATCAGATCGTGTTAACCGAACTGCAGGTGCTTGATTCATATCCCGTCTGCAGACGGCAGATTAAAGAACTGGATATTCCGGAAAATGTAATCATCAGCTGTATCATCCGGGAAAATCGTATGATCGTTCCGAATGGCTCCACAAGGATACAGGAAAAAGATAAATTGCTGGTGATATCGTCGAAGCTTGGACAGCAGGAGATGATCCATCAGTTTTCAGGAGGTAATGAGTAAATGCCTCGGAAACAGTCACACGGAAACGGATACCGGCTGATCATCCGGTATCTGGGAATAACAAGTATTCTGGTAGGGGTAGCGTTACTGCTGCCTCTGCTTTTGCTGCCGGTGTATCCGCAGGAAGCGGAATATGCCAAATGTTTCCTGTTGCCGGGTATCCCTGCGGTTATCGCCGGATATCTGGTTTACCGGCCTTTAAAGGAGGAAGCCTGGGGCAGGCTGAAAAAGAATCAGGCGGCGATGATCGTTACGCTGTCCTGGGCACTGGCCATTCTGGTCAGTGCGGTTCCGTTTATGATGACCGGTAATTATAATTTTACGCAGTCGGTATTTGAGTGTACCAGCGGTTACAGTACTACCGGACTGTCCGTAGTCAATGTGGAGGAGGCCCCCCGCCTTTTTTTGATGTTCCGGAGTATCATGTTATTTGTGGGAGGTGTGGGATTGGTTCTGGTGGTCATGTCCGTCATCACCGATTATTATGGTATGCGGCTGTTTGAGGCGGAAGGACATGACCAGATGGCTCCCAATCTGGGTAAATCGGCCAGGGTAATTATTTCCATCTATTCCGGTTATATTATCAGTGGGACCATACTATACATGATTTTCGGAATGAACTGGTTCGATGCCCTGAACCATTCCATCGCCGCTGTGTCCACCGGAGGCTTTTCCACGAAAGCGGCCAGTATCGGCTATTATCAGAATCTGGGGATCGAGATCGTAACGATCGTGCTGATGCTCCTGGGCAGCACCGGATTCCTGGTCCACCTGGCGCTGGTGAAAGGGGAATTTAAGAAGGTAGTTTCCCATTGCGAATTCCGGTTTCAGTTAGTGGTCTACCCGGCGGCCATCGCAGCGGCGGCCGTATTGATGCTTCGCCAGTTTGCTATATCGGTACCGGAGAGCATTCGAAGCGCGGTGTTTCAGGCGGTTTCCGCCATGACGACCACGGGGTTTCAGACGGTAGACAGTTTCCGGGCATTCAGCCCGGCCCTGATGCTGCTCATGACGCTTCTGATGCTGATCGGCGGCGGGGCAGGCTCCACAGCCGGAGGGATCAAGCAATACCGGGTATATCTGGTAGTCAAAGAAATGCTATGGACGTTACAGGACCGTCTGTCGCCGGGGCGTGTGATCCGGCCCAGAACCGTCAACCGGTGCGGGGATAAGCTGATACTGAAAGAGGAAGAAAAAAGTGCGGTCAGCAACTACTTTGTCCTGTATATATTTTTATTTATGATCGGGACATTTATCTTCTGCTGCTATGGGTATTCGGTGCAGGATTCCATGTTTGAATTCTCCTCAGCGATCAGTACGGTGGGACTGTCGGCAGGGATTACCGGCTATGATGCTCCGGCCGGCGTATTGTGGACAGCCACCGCGGGGATGTTTATCGGAAGGCTGGAAGTGTACATAGTGCTCATAACAGTTCTGAAAATGATGATTGATACAGGAAAGAAGGTGCAGGGATGGAAAAGAGGAATCCGGAACAGATTCTTAAAATGATACAGGAACAGGATCGGGAACGGGATGAAAATCATGGAAAGCTGAAGATTTTCTTTGGCTATGCAGCGGGGTCCGGGAAAACCTATACCATGCTGGAAGCCGCCCATGACCTGGCCAGATCCGGTGTGGACGTGGTATCCGGGTATATAGAGCCCCATACCCGTCCGGATACCATGAAACTGACGAAAGGTCTGGAAGCCCTGACACCCAGGTCTGTGGAATACAAAGGGATCACGCTCAGGGAGTTTGATCTGGACGCCGCGCTCCTTCGGAAACCGCAGGTGATCCTGGTCGATGAGCTGGCCCATACCAACGCGCCGGGCTCCAGACACCCGAAGCGCTACCAGGATATTCAGGAACTTCTGGACGCGGGTATCCATGTATATACCACTTTAAATGTACAGCATCTGGAAAGCTTAAACGACATTGTATCCTCTATCACCCATGTGATCGTCAAGGAGCGGGTGCCGGATTTTATTTTCGATGAGGCGACCCAGGTAGAACTTGTGGACATCGAGCCGGAGGAACTGCAGGAGCGGCTCAGGGAGGGGAAAATCTATGATGCCTCCAAGGTGGAGCGGGCCTGCACGAACTTTTTTACCAGCGAAAACCTGACAGCCCTGCGTGAAATCGCACTGCGCCGGTGTGCAGACCGGGTTACCAAACATATCATCCGGGAAAAAGAGATCAGCCAGAAGCAGGAATATTACGCGGGAGAACATATCCTGGTATGCATATCCGGGTCTCCCAGCAACGCGAAAGTGATCCGGACCGCGGCCAGGATGGCACAGGCCTTTCATGGCAACTTTACCGGGCTTTTTGTGGAGACGACGGAATACGAGCAGGAGAACAAGAAGCTGAAGGCCCCGCTGGACAATAATATCAAGCTGGCCAAGCAGCTGGGGGCCAACATAGCCACTACCTACGGCCAGGACATCGCCCACCAGATCGCCGGATACGCCAGACAGGCCGGCGTGTCCAAGATCGTAATCGGCAGGAGTGTCAGAAAGAAAACCTGGTTCAACAAAGACCTGAATCTGATCGAAAAGCTCTCACTGCTGGCACCCGAGATCGATATCTATATTATTCCGGACGTATCCGCTGAGGCGGTCAAAAGGAAATTTTCCGGAATAAAAAAGCCGGAGCTGCTGGACGGCGTCAGGACGGCTGCCATTCTGGCGGCCTGTACCATGGCCGGCCTGCTGGTGAAAAAGTTCGGAATGACGGAAGCCAATATTACATCCATCTATCTGCTGGGCGTACTCATCGTGGCGGCCATAACCAGGGGCAGGATTTACGGTGTCGTCGCTTCCTTCCTAAGCGTGGTAATATTCAACTTCTTTTTTACCGTTCCGGTCTACACGTTCCGTTTTTACGATAAGAACTATATCTTTACGTTTATCGTCATGTTAGTCGTCTCGCTCATCATCAGCTCCTTTGCCATAAAGCTGCAGAATCAGGCCATGCAGGCGACCAAGACTTCCGTTCGGACGGAGATCATGTTCAATACCAGTAAAATGCTGCAGAAAAAGCAGGATATCGAAGGAATATTCAGCGGTACGGCGCGCCAGCTGACCGAATTGCTCCACAAGACCGTTGTGTTATATCCTGCCCTGGACGGGAACCTTTCCCGTCCGGTATTCTTCGGCAGCCCGGAAGAACAGGCGGAGGCAAAAAGGCTGCTGGACAATGAATATGAGCAGGCAGCCGCACTGTGGGTATTAAAAAACCGCCATTCCGCCGGCAGGACTACCGACACGCTGCCCTCCAGCAAAGCGATGTATATCCCGATCCGAAACGGCAGCCAGGTATTTGCGGTAGCAGGGATTGAACTAAAGGAGGGAGAGGTGCTGGAGGCTTTCGAGAGAAACGTCATGAAGGCCATGCTGACGGAAGTGGCTTTTGCCATCGAAAAAGTAATATTGAATCAACAAAGAGAAGAAATTATGGTACAATCAGAGAAAGAAAAGCTGCGCAACAACCTGCTGCGTTCCATTTCCCATGATCTTCGGACCCCGCTCGCCGGTATCACAGGAAGCGCCAGCTTCCTGCTGGAGAGCTACGAGAAATTAGATCAGGAGAGCAGGGAATCCCTGCTGCGGGATATTCTAAATGATTCCACCTGGATGAGCAATCTGGTAAACAATCTGTTAAATATGACCAGAATCCAGGACGGCCGTTTGAGCATCCAGCATGAGGACGAAGTCGTGGAAGATATCGTCAGCGAAGCGGTATCCAGGATGGAACGGCGCCTGGGCAGCAGGACGCTTGATATCGACCTGCCGGAAGAACTGCTGGTCATTCCCATGGATGGCCAGCTGATCATACAGGTACTGGTGAACCTGATGGAAAACTCCATGAAGCACACAGCCCAGGACGGCACGATCCGGATTCATGTATACCTGACCGAAGATGAGAGGGGCAGAGAAAACGCCCGCTTCGAGGTGACCGATAACGGCAGCGGTATCGACGAAAAAATTCTGGATACCATGTTCGACAGCTTTGTCACATCCGGTGCTTCCACTGCCGACGGAAAAAGGGGAACCGGCCTGGGACTAAGCATCTGCAAAGCGATCATTCAGGCACACAATGGAAGTATCCATGCATATAACAACGATGACCAGGGAGCGACGGTATACTTCCTGCTCCCGGCAAAAAGAGAGGACTGACGGCCGATGACAAATACAAAAGGACTGGTACTGATCATAGAAGATGACAAAAGCATATTAAATTTCCTGGGAATCTCCATGAAGACAAACGGATATTCCTACGACATAGCGGAAAACGGATTGACCGGCATCTCCCTGTTCATGACCAACAAGCCGGATCTCATCCTCCTGGACTTAGGCCTTCCCGACATCGACGGAACCGAGGTTATCAAGCAGGTACGCATGACCTCCAAGACCCCAATCATCGTCATCTCTTCCAGAGGACAGGAAAAAGAAAAGGTGGAGGCCCTGGATCTGGGCGCTAACGACTACCTGACCAAGCCCTTCAGCGTCAACGAGCTGTTTGCCCGCATCCGTGTGGCCATGCGCAGCACCTACCCCATAGAAACCGCGGACGAAATCTTTACCCTGGACGCCCTGAAGATCGACTTCGAAAAGCGCCAGGTATTCATAGACGAGGAGGAGATCCACCTCACCCCCATCGAATACAAGATCCTGGTCCTCTTAGTTAAAAATGCCGGCAAGGTCCTGACCCACACCTACATCCAGAACGAAATCTGGGGCTACAGTGAATTCGGAGAACACCAGTCCCTGCGTGTCTTTATGGCTAACATCCGGCGTAAAATCGAAGCAGACACCAACCATCCCCGCTACATTATGACTGAGGTGGGGGTCGGCTACCGCTTCGTGGACCGGTGAGGTTTCATATATGTCCGTTCACAGCCTTCCAGGCACCAGCCGGCCTAAGCGGCACCCTTTTCTTCTCCCCGGGGCCTAAGTTAACTATCAAACCTTTTCATACCGGTCCACGTCCACCACGAAGATGACTGCGCCGCCCACGTCTATCGTGACGGGGATGACCGTACAGTTCCCGGGAGGGGCATTTTCTGTGTACGGCATGTTGTACATGACCTGTTTGCGCTTTCCGCATTCGGCTTTTATGATGGTGATAGCTTCCTCTACCCGCTCTTCTTCGGTTCCGATCATAAGAGTTGTGTTGCCTTTGCGCATAAAGCCGCCGGTGGTGGCCAGCTTAGTGACGCTGAAGTGATTCAGGGTCAGTTCCTCGGTGACATTTACACTGTCATCCGAATGGATAATTGCGAATACGATTTTCAACCTGATGACCTCCTTTCTGCCCATTGCATTCATGGATGGAATATCACGATATGTTTCGTTGGAATCATATGGCTGCTAATGGTGTCTGAATGATGCGGCAATTGTCACGTGATATTTCAGAATACATTATAACATATTTTTATCATAATCCCAATCATGTTCCGGCAGATGCTTAGGAACAACCCTGGTGCATCCAAGACTACCAGCCAGTACTTTCTCAGGAAGTTCACTTCCTCAATTTCCGTCTCGTCAGAATAGTTTTTTCATTTTCTTCCGTTGGTCCCCCAAAAGAGCGATTTCGCTAGCCCCGAATAGCCATGTCCTGAGGTTCTAAAAGCACGCCTCTTCGCCGAAGTGTACAAAAAAATTCCGGCTTAAGCTCTGTGAGAACGGCTTAGGCTGTTTTTCTTGCGCACAGTGCTGAAATAATGGGATAATCAAACAAAAAGTACCGTCGCCGCTGCGGTGTCCCACCCAAAGGCGTGTACCGGGGGCCGCTCTTCAAGGCGGAGGCTTCCGGGAAGAAAAGGAGGAACGATCATGAGAAAGAAACAGGGCTGGAAACGGCTGTTATCGTTGGCGCTTTGCGTGAGTATGCTCTTAGGCCTGCTGCCATCCAGGGCGGTTGCGGAAAGCGCGGAGAACCTGAAGTCGAGCGTGAACAGCGCTTCTGTCGTGGAGGGGGAGACTCCGTCCGCGCCGGAGCCGTCCCCTGAGGGGGACAAGGCCACGGCGTATTCCGATGCGTCCAGCCAGCCGGCGTCTGGTTCGGCCGGCACACCGGCCTCTGAAAGCGCAGCGCCCTCTGGTTCCGAAAGTGATTTGCCCACGGAGGGTATTCCTGCGCCGGGCCCGGACAGTACCCCGACACCAGGCTCGGACAGTACCCCGACACCAGGCCCGGACAGTACCCCGGCCTCCGGCTCCGACAGCACCTCCCAGAATGGAGACACCCAGAACAGCGGCTCCCAGAACAGTACCTCCCAGAGCGGCGGCATCTCTGTCCCTGACGTAGAGCTGGGCATGGATTCTTCCTCCTCCAAAGACCCTGCCGGCGACAAGGAAAACGGCCTGAACGCGGCGGACCTGCCGGAAGGGGATGCGCGGGCCGCGTCCGATGACCAGCAGGTGTGGAACGCGGTGTTTACCCCGGAAGAGGACGGAGAGCCCGTGGCTGCTTATGACGACGGCATCACCGTCATGCCCATCGTGCTGACGGACGGCATGACGCTGCCGGTGGCCCAGGGCGCGGCGGGTACGCTGACGGTTCCCGCAGACGTAAATAACCTTGTGCTTACCGGTCCTGGACTTGAGAATCCGATTACCAGCAAAGGGAAGATCCGCATCGATAACACAAACGCAACGTCGCTGTCCATCGCGGACCTATCCATGAGCGCCGGGGCGGAGGACGCCTTTTTGTCCGACCTTCACTCCCACAACCTGAACTTAAGCCTCGACAACGTGCTGCTTACGGGAGGCACGGGAGGCTCGGGCATCGACGCCGGGGACGCGGGGGTAACCCTGAACGCCTCGAACAGCGTCACCCTCGCCGGCGGCACCGGAGAGGAGGCCGGCGGCCACGGTATCCGCGCTGCAAAAAGATTGGAGATTAACGGTTCTCTCAACGCCCAAGGCGGCAACAGCGGCAATGAGGCGGGCAGCGGTATCGTCGCGGGCCGGCTGGTTGTGAACGGCTCCGCAGCGGCCAAAAGCGGTGAGGGGGCAACGGGCAGCGCGGCGGGCCTGTTCCTCACCGGATCGAATAATCTGGAAATTAATGAAAACGCTGTGTTGACCCTCACAGGGGAAACGGGAATCCAGAACCCCGGCGGCCGGAACATGAGCCTGTCGGGCAGCCTAACGATCGACGCGAAGGGCACCGTGCTCACCGGCGGCACCGTCATCTTTACCAGTCCGGCGGCAACGCTCGCGGTGCAGTCCGCGGCGGGCCGCAGCGTCATCCACGTGGCGTTAAACGCCGGTTTGGCGGCGGATCATGAGCTGTATTCCACGGGCGGCGTGACGCTGAACGTGGATAAAACCACGGCCACCGTCACAGCGGCGGGCACCGTGGCAGTGGGCGGCCCCCAGGTGTGGAACGCGGAAAAAAACGGACTGGCGGCTTACACCG